>DASVVY010000085.1:0-18611 GCA_036386335.1 Allosphingosinicella sp.
GCGAGGAGCTGGTCGACGCCGAATTCCCGCAATGCGCTGCCGAAGAAGACGGGGGTGAGATCGCCGTTGCGGAAGGCGTCGAGATCGAAGTCCGGATAGGCGGCGCGGGCGAGCTCGCCCTCCTCGCGGAGCAGCTCGACCGCCTCAGCAGGGAGCAAAGCGTCGAGCCGCGGATCGTCCGTCCCTTCGAGCGCCAGCGGCTCGGCGCCGGGGCGCAGGAGGCGTTCTCCGGCAAGGTCGTAAAGGCCGTGGAAGGTGCCGCCCATGCCGACCGGCCAGTTGCGCGGGCTTACGTCGAGCTGCAGCGTCTCGGCGATCTCGTCGAGCAGGGTGAAGGGCGACAGCCCCTCCCGGTCGACCTTGTTGACGAACGTGACGATCGGCACGTTCCTGAGGCGGCAGACCTCGAACAGCTTCCTGGTCTGCGCCTCGATCCCCTTCGCCGCGTCGATGACCATGATCGCGCTGTCGACCGCGGTCAGCGTCCGGTAGGTATCCTCCGAGAAGTCCTGGTGCCCCGGCGTGTCGAGGAGGTTGAAGAGGATGCCCCCTTTCTCGAACGTCATCACCGACGAGGTGACCGAGATGCCGCGCTGCTGCTCGATCTGCATCCAGTCCGAGCGGGCGCGGCGGCGGTCGCCGCGCGCACGGACCTCGCCCGCCTCGTGGATCGCGCCGGCGGAGTAGAGGAGCTTCTCGGTCAGCGTCGTCTTGCCCGCGTCCGGATGCGAGATGATCGCGAAGGTCCGCCGTTCGGCGGTGTCGCTCTCCTGGCGGGACAGGGCCGCGGCTGCTTCGCTCATCGTCAAAACTCCGTCCGCGCGGGCGATGCCGCGGCTTTGTCGCTTCTTTCGGGCAGGGATCGAGGGAGCACATAAGGCCCTCCGCCGCCCTTGTGTAGGGCTCATCCCGGCGAGCGGTGAAAACGGAAGCGGCGTCCGTGCGTTCAGGGCTCGATGCCGCGCTATTTCTTCAACCTCTGCTCCGAGGGCTGCGAGGAGACCGACGTGGTCGGGGAATATTGCCCCGACGACGTCGCCGCCCTCGGCCGGGCGCTGCGCACCGCCAGCGAGGTGGTGCAAAAGCAGCTGATGGCCGATGCTCTCTCCGGGGAGGGCTGGATCGAGGTGGAGGACGAGGGCCACCGGCCGATCCTTCGCCTGCCGCTGCGCGCCGCCGCTTACTGAGGCCGCGCGGCGGGCGACGAAGCCGCCCCGGCTATGCCCGCCGCCGTGCTCTTCGCCCACGTCAGCCCCGGCACGCTGCTGACCGCGCCCGACTTCACTATCTTCACCGGCGCGTAAACGGGCGCCTCACTCGAGACCGGCTGCACTCCCGCGGCCAGAGGTCAGGCTACCGTCTCGAGCAAGGTGAAGCGGACCGGCATCACCTCGCGGGTGTCGAGGCTGCCGTCGAGCCTCTTCTCGACGACGCTTAGCTGCTGCACCTCCTTGCCGCCGAGCGGCACGACGATGCGGCCGCCGGGACGCAGCTGCTCGACCAGTGCTCGCGGCACCGCGGTCGCCGCGGCCGTGACAAGGATCTTGTCGAACGGCGCGTGGTCGGGCCAGCCGCGCGAGCCGTCCCCGACCCGGATATCGACGTCGTGATCGAGGGCGGCGAGGCGAAGGCGGGCGGCCTGGGCGAATTCCTCGACGATCTCGACGCTCCACACCGAGACGCCGAGCGCGGCCATCACCGCTGCCTGGTATCCGAGGCCGGTCCCGACCTCGAGCGCGCGCTCTCCCGGCTCGAGATCGAGCAGCTCCAGCATGAGCGCGCCGATGAAGGGCTGCGACAGCGTCTTGTCGAAGCCGATCGGCAGCGGCGTGTCCTGATATGCCATCAAAGCGAGCTGGGCGGGGACGAAGAGGTGGCGCGGAACTTCGAGCAGGGCGGTGCGCAGCCGCGGGTCGAGCGTGTCCTTGCCGATCTCCTCGCTCGCCAGGTCGAAGTGGATATCGATCACCTCGACCATCTGGCGGCGGTAGACCGCAAGATGCTCCTCTCCGATCGGCTTCATGCGCAAGCACCTTCCCGGCTGGTTCGGCCGGACAACGAAGCTGCCGCACCGGAAGTGCCCCCCTAAAAGGTCTGGGGCCGGCCTCTCCCGAGAGAAGCCGGCCCCACCCCCGTTATGCGACTCGAGGAGTCGACCGCGGTCGACGGCTCCTTATCCACTGATTCGATTGAGAAATGGCTGAACGGCACCGACAGCGGCAGTTAAGCCGGCGGCGTCAGCCAACGGGGCAGGGGCGGCGGCGGATCGGCGGGCTGTGGCTCCTCGATGCGCCGGTCCCGGCACCACAGTTCCGCCGCATCGCCGAGGACGCCGTGGCGGCTGATGCGGAGCGCCTCGCCGTCGCTCCCCGCGCTGAACGCCTCGACGCTGGCGATCGCACCCGAGCCGTCGATGAAATAGAGCCGGTAGCTGGGCATGGCTTCAGCACTCCCTTCGCCGGCCGCCGATCCCGAATACGAGCTGCAGCCCGGCGCCCACCAAAGCGGCGAGGACCAGCAGTCCGGGATAGGTCTCCACCTCCGGCTCGTCCGCGACGGCGCAGGCACTGGTTCCGAACAGCCGCCGCCGTGCCGCCACGCGCGACAGCTGCCGGCTCCACGACAGGAAGCCGGTGCGTACCGCCGGCAGGTTCGCGTCGCGGTGGACGGCGGGGAGGACGGAAGCATAATCGGGCTCGACCGAATGGCTGTGCCGCCCGGCCTTCCAGACGACGCGGTGGCCGGCGGGGATCGGCTCCCAATCGTCGCCGCAGCGGATCATATCGCGCCCGCAGCGGCGGCAGCTGCTGAACCGATAGCCGGAATTGTAGGTCCCTTCGTCGCCGGCGCGGTGGCCCGCGAGCGCGCACAAGATGCTCATCGTGTCGTCCTCCTCCTTGGTGCCTGCCGATGCGCCCGTTCGCCGAGCCGGTATTCGGCGAGCGCGCGCAATTCCTCGCCGCCCGCTTCGCGTGCGACCTCGGGATTCCAGATTTCGAAGCCGGCGCCGGTGCCGATGAAGAGGGCGAGGCCGTCGATGCGGCCGCGGCGGCGCATCAGCTCGGGGAGGACGATGCGGCCGCGCCGGTCCGTCTGTCGCTCCTCGGCGAGGCCGAAGGTGCGCCGGGCCCGCCGGTGGTGCTCGTCGAATCCCGCGCCCGCGGCTTCGTCGCGCAGCCGCCGCCTCTCGAGCTCGGCTCGAATCGAGGGCCAGTCGCCGCGCAAATGGGCGGTGACGCAGGGATCGCTCTCGTGCACGCCGATGACGACGGGATCCGTCCCGCCGCGCCGCTCGATCACCCGGCGCACGAACTCGGGGAGGCGGACGGCCCCGTCGGGCGCGACTTCGCCGAGCGCACTTCCACTGAACAGATGTCCCGCATCATCCACGGAGCTGCCGCCCCCCCAACGCTCGCCCGGGCAACACACCGCCCGTGCAGGACCAGTCTAAGGGTTAACGGGGGGGGCAGGCATGATCGGACTTCTACACGAGGGTTTGTGCGCCAAACCGACTCGGTTTTTGCTACCGGGCCACGGGAGGGAAAGTCCGCGCCGGCGACGGCCCGGGCACGCTCGA
Source organism: Allosphingosinicella sp. (assembly GCA_036386335.1). Classification (GTDB taxonomy): domain Bacteria; phylum Pseudomonadota; class Alphaproteobacteria; order Sphingomonadales; family Sphingomonadaceae; genus Allosphingosinicella. The sequence goes on from DASVVY010000085.1 coordinate 3,578, forward strand.
TTCTGCCCCTTCAGGCGCGGAAAACTGTGGAAAACCGCGCCGCCGGTGCAGCGCCGTCGGGCGGCTCCATTGCACCGCCGCGGCCGTTCAGCACCGCGACAGCCGCGGTCGTATTATTACTAGGTTGAATATTTACGTTGCGAGTCAGACATTTGGAGACCGGGTCGTGTGTTTTGATCCGGTACAGGGGAGCGAGCGTATGTCGCACCAACGGATGGTCTATGTCATAGACCATGACCTCGAAACGAGGCGATTTCTCTCACTCCATCTTGCATCTTTGGGCGCCGAGGCCTGGCCGTTCGCCAGCGGCGCCGAATTCCTCGAAATCTCCGCCCACCTGATGCCCGCCTGCCTCGTGCTCGACATGGACATGCCGGCGGGTGGGCTGGAGCTGATGACCGAGCTCGCGCGGCGGGGTATCGTCTGGCCTGTGATCGCCACCAGCGCGGGCCGCGAGGTCGGCCCCGCGGTCGAGGCGATGAAGCAGGGCGCCGTGGATTTCCTCCAGAAGCCGCTCGATCGGGCCGTCCTTGCCGGCGCCCTCGCGCCCGCGTGGTCGGCCCTCGATCGGATGATCGAGACCCAGGAGTCCCGCCGCCGTGCGCAGGAGCGAATGGGCCGCCTCACCGCCCGCGAGGTCGACATCTCCCTCGCTTTGCTGAGCGGCCAGCCGAACAAGACCGTCGCCCACGTCTTCGGGATCAGCGTCCGCACCGTCGAGATGCATCGCGCCCATATCATGGCGAAGCTCGGCGTGCGCAGCCTTGCGGAAGCGGCGGTGATCGCCACCCAGGCGGGGCTGGAGCTCGCGCCGGCGGTGCTCAGCCGCCGCGCCGCCGATTATGCGCCGCCGCTGCCGCGGCACGCGGCGCTCGCCCAGCCGGCGTTCCGCTTCTCCCGCTCCGCCGTCTGACGCGGAACCGGAGGCCGCCGCCGGCCATTGGTTGGCAAAGCGGCACCGGAGGTCAGGCGATGAACGACATCAAGCAGCCCAATGCGTCCCAAGCGACGCCCGACAACGCCCGCTCGCAGGGCGCGTCGGGGGACGTGGCGCGCGGCGATCCCGACGCCCGCGAGAAGTTTAACGGCCTCTCCGGCGCCGGCCAGTCCGGCGGCGGCGCCTATCCGAACCCGCACAGCGGCAAGGAAGGCGGCGGCAATGACGGCTTCATGGGCCATGGCGGCCAGACAGAGATGCCGTACCACGGCACCGGCCGGCTCGGTGAGGACGAGACCGGCCGAAACCCGAACGCCGGCGCCGCCAAGGGACGGCCGGACCAGAAGGACGATTATAGCGGCCGCGGCTAACCGGCTTCGGCTGCACGCCGTCGTGTCGGACTTGACCCGGCATCCACTTCCTTGACGCGGCGCGCTTCAGAAAGATGGGCCCGGATCAAGTCCGGGGTGACGGTTCACACATGTGTTGCAAGCGCTAGCTCTTGTTGCCCCCGCCGTCGCTGGCGCCATCTGTATCGACGTTGACGCTCGGCAGAGTAACGTTCGTCGGAACGTCGATGTCCGGCATCTTCACGTCCGGCGCGTCGACATTGATGTTGACGCCCACTTCGTCCGCCGCCTTTTCGGCGCCGCCGCGCATGAAGAAGAACACCAGCGCCAGCAGCCCCACCAGCAGGATCGCGCCGACGATCAGGCCGGTGCCGCCGCCGCGGCGGCCGCCGTCGGTGTGTACGACCGTCGTCCGCTCGGTTTCCCGGACGCGTTCGGGCTCCCTGTCATGGTCGGTCATTCCTGTCTCCTGTTGCCTCGAAGGTGAACGCGGCGCCGGAAAGCGCGGTTCCGCTCAGCCGGCGGCGGTGTCGGCCACGGCGGCGCGAAGGATCCGCGTCAGGCTTTCGACTGAATAAGGTTTCTGCAGCAGCTCGAAGCCATGCCGGCCCTGTTGCGCGAGGACGTGGCTGTAGCCGCTGGTGAGGACGATCCTCAGGGCGGGCCAGCGGTTGCGAATCTCCTGGCCGAGCTCGATCCCGGACATGCCGGGCATGACGACGTCGCTGAACACGAGGTCGTAGGCGCTCGCATCCTCCTCCAGCAGGCGAAGCGCGTCGGCGCCGGTAACGGCGAGCCGCACCTCGTGGCCCAGCTCGGAGAGGAGCTGCTGGGCGAACGTGCCGACGTCGGGATTGTCCTCGACGACGAGGATCCGCGTGCGCTCGGCCGCGCCGTCGCTCCGCCGCTCCGCCTCCGGCGCCTCCGCCCGGGCGGGCTTGGGCTGCCGCGGCAAATAAAGGGTGAAGCGTGTGCCTTGCGCCGGCTTGCTCTCCACTTTCACGTCGCCGCCCGATTGCTTGACGAAACCGTAGACCTGGCTGAGCCCGAGACCGGTGCCCTTGCCAACCTCCTTGGTGGTGAAGAAGGGCTCGAAAATCTGCGCCCTCAGCTCCGGCGCGATGCCGCGGCCCGTGTCCTCGATCGAGACGGCGACGAAGTCGCCCTCCATCGGCTCTGTCGCCGCATCGCCCGGGATTGTGCCGACGGGGCGAGCGGAGATGGTCAGTGTCCCTTCGCCGTCCATCGCGTCGCGCGCGTTCACCGCGATGTTGATCAGCGCCGTCTCGAACTGCGCGATGTCCGCTTCGACGAAGCAGTTGTCGCACTCGATGAGCAGATCCATCCGGATGCGCGAGCCGACGACGGTGCGGATCATGTCGCAGACGATGCGCACCCGCTCGGCGGCGTCGAACAATTCCGGGTGGAGCGCCTGGCGGCGCGCGAACGCGAGGAGCTGCGCGGTCAGCCGCGCGGCACGGTCGGCGGTGTCGGAGATGGCGTCGAGGTAGCGCCGCCGCCGCTCGTCGGGGATGCCGCCGCGGCGGAGCAGGTCGACCGAGGATCGGATGATGGTGAGAAGGTTGTTGAAGTCGTGGGCGACGCCGCCCGTGAGCTGGCCGATCGCCTCCATCTTCTGCGCCTGGCGGAGCTGGTCTTGCGCCGCGAGCAGTTCCGTGGTGCGCTCCGTCACCCGCTGCTCCAGCGTGTCGTTGAGGTCGCGCAGCGCCGCTTCCGCCCGCCGCCGCTCCGCGATCTCCTCCTGCGCCTCCTGGAAGAGGCGGCTGTTGTCGATCGCGATCGCCGCCTGGGCGGCGAGGCCGACCATGATCCGCTCGGTGCGCGCCGTGAACACGCCGGGCTCGGGGTGCCCGAAGAACAGGCCGCCGAGCACCTCGCCCGTGCGCGAGAACACCGGCACGGCGAGGTAGCTGCGCACCGGCAGGTGGCCTTGGGGCATGCCCTTATGTGGCGGGTTGTGGCCGTAGCGTGCGTCGGCGGTGATGTCGTCGGAGCGGACGACGCCGGCGCCGACGAATGTCGGCTCGAACACCTTTGTGGCGCGCGGCAGGCCGAAATTCTCGAACTGGGAGCGTTCCGCGCCCGAGAGCGTGTAGAGGAGGAAGGCGCCGCCCTGCTTGTCGTAGACGTTGTAGAAGAAGGCGCCGAACGCGGCGCCGCTCACTTCCCGGCCGGCATCGGTCACCATCTGGACGATGCGGTCGAGGTCGAGCTCGCCGGCCAGCGCCGCTCCGGTGCGGTTGAGCACTTCCAGCGTCTCGCTCTGCTCGCGCAGCTCCCGCTCCGAGCGCCGCCGGCCGCGGATGTCGCGCATCACCGCGAGCGCGCCGATCGTCTCGCCGCCTTCGCCGAGCAGCGGGGTGCCGACGAAGTGGATGTCGACCAGGCTGCCGTCCTTGGCGCGCCGGACCGTCTCGATGTCGACCCGCTCGCCCGCGAGCATCCGCCCGAAGATCGTCGCGGGCTGCGAGTCCGCCGGGATCTCGGCGCCGCTTTCCGCGGAAAGCAGCGAGATGGGCTGCCCGACCGCCTCGTGGGGAGAATAGCCGAACAGCCTCCGGGCGCCGTCGTTCCAGCTGGTGATGCGGCCCTGCGCGTCGGCGCCGATCATCGCGTCCGGCGAGGCTGAGGCGATCGCCGCCAGCCGGGCGATCGGCTCGACGCTCCGCCGCTCGTCCGACAGGGCGGCGAGCAGGATGCCGGTGATCGACGTGACGGCGATGAACTGCTGGGTGTTCAGAACCGGATCGATGTTCGGCGTGATCAGCGGCCCCGCACCGAGGCTGATGCCCCACAAAGCGAGTCCGGAGCTCACCAGCAGCGCCGCCGATGCGCCGCGCACGTGGAAGGCGATGGCGGCCCAGATCAGCACCGGGAAGAGGTGCCAGCTGCGCAGCCAGGGCAGGATGGCCGGGTCGAAGATCAGCCAGGCGAGGGCAGCGGTGGCGGCCACGCACAGGGCGAGGTGGGCCCAGTCGCGGCGCGCGAGGCCCGCGGTGCCTTGGGTCCCCCAGCTGAGGATGAAGGGCGTGATGGTGAGGCCCGCGACGAGGTTGCCGAACCACCAGCCGCTCCATACCCGCGCGACCTCGTCGGCGCCGAGTGCGGAGGAGAAAGCGAGCGTCCCCGCGCCGAGGCTCGCCGACACCGCCGCGGCCCCGCCGACGCCGCCGATCAGCCACAGCGCATCGCGGCGGGTCGTCAGCCTGAGGTCGATCCTGCCGACTTGCTGGAGAATGACGGCGGCAAGAAGATCGGCCCCGGCGTTGGCGCCGGCCATGGCGATCTCCGCCCATAGCGGCTGGTGCGAGCCGACGGCGAGGCCGGCGAGCAGGCGCCCGAAGAAGATGGCCGGCCAAAGCCGCCAGCCGCCGAGCAGCAGGCCTGCGAGCGCCACGCCAAAGGCCGGCCACACGGCAGAGCCGGCGCCGCCATGCTCGGCCCATTGCAGCCCGATGACGGCAAGCGCCCAGTAGGCGGCGAAAAGCAGGGATCCCCGCAAAATGAGCGTCAAGTCTCGTCCTTCAACGGTCCGACGCGCGCCGTGCAGGGAAGGGGCGGGCGGCGGTGGTAGCGATCATCGGCCGGATTGGCTCGCCGTTCAAGGGGGAGGCCGCCGCCCGCGCGCTCGGCGCGGGCGGCGGCCGTCCGGTTAGCTGCCCGAGCCGGTGGCGGGCGCGGAAACGTCGACCTTGATGTCGGTCTTCTCGGCCGCGCCGCCGAGCAGGTTCTGCCCGAACAGGAAGTAGAGGAGGACGAGGACGGCGATCACCAGCACGACGGCGATGATCGTCCCGCCGCCGCCGCCGCCGCTGTCGGTGTGGATGACGGTGGTCTCGCGCTCGCGCTCGCGTTCGGGCTCACTCATGGCACATCTCCGATTGTTTCGGAGCCACAACGCCGCTTGTCGGAGGGGGTTCCTCCTCGGGAGCTTAGTCTCGGCTGAGGGCGAGCCGCGCGCCGAACAGGAGGAACAACGTACCGGTGCCGCGGTCGAGCGCGCGTAGCACCCGCGGACGGCGCAGCGCCGCCGCGAGCGGCGCGGTGGTCGCGATCAGCAGCCTGAACCAGAGGAGGCCAAGCAAGGCGTGGATGGCGGCGAGCAGCATAGTCGTCGCGGGCACGTTGCTGCCGGAGGGCACAAACTGCGGGAGGAAGGAGACGTAGAAGATGCCGACCTTCGGGTTGAGGATGTTGGTGAGCAGGCCGCGTCCGAACCACGCCATGGCCGTGGCACGGCCGTCGCCGCCGTCCGCTCCCGCTTCGAACGTCGCGCGCGGGGCGAGGATCAGCCGCAGCCCGAGCCAGGCGAGATAGGCGGCACCCACCCAGCGCAGCACGTCGTAGGCGAGATTCGACGCCGCGAGCAGCAGCCCGAGGCCGAGCGCAACCACCGCGCCCCAGACGAGGCAGCCGAGGCAGATGCCGAGCCCCGCCGCCAGCGCCCGCCGCGAGCCTTCGACCGCGGAGGTCCGCAGGACGAGGGCAGTGTCCAGCCCCGGTGTCACCGTCAGCAGGGCCGCGACGGCGGTAAAGGCGAACAGCGACTGCGCGAGCGGGGTCATGCCCCACCATAGCTCCGTCCGCCGCCCGGCGCAGCCGCGCTCGACGCGGCGGCGCGATCGCGGCTAAGATCGCCGCCGGGCAGGGGAGGCGGAACGTGACGGGACTCGAACCGGGGCAGCTCTGGGTGATGCGGGTCCGCGCGGCCGTCGCGTCGCTCTTCCTCCTCGCCGCCGCCGCGATCGCCGAGGTCGCGCTCCGCGGGCGGTTCCACCTTCCCCACGGTGTCCTGATCCTGCCGCTCCTGCTCCCCATCGCCTACTTCCTGTTCATTGCACCCGCCCGCCGCTTCCGCGCGTGGGGCTATGGAGTGGACGCGGAGGAGCTGCAGGTCCGCCATGGCATCTGGACGCAGGTGCACACGGTGGTGCCGCTCGACCGCGTTCAGCATATCGACGTCACCCAGGGCCCGCTGGAGCGCGCCGCCCGCGTCTGCCGGCTGGTCCTCCACACCGCCGGGACGCTGCACAGCCAGGTGGTCGTCCCCGGCCTCAGCCGCGAGACGGCCGAGCGGATCCGCGACGAGATACGCGCCCGCATCCGCGAGGAGCCTGCGTGAGCGAGGCCGCCGCCGCCGACCGCAGGCTCCACCCCGGCACCATCCTGGTCCGGTTCGCGAAGGAAGCACCTTCGGTCCTTGCCTTGCCCGCCGGCCTCGCCTTCCTCTCCGACGCGGGGCTCGGCCGCGCGATCCTCGTGGCAGCCGCCATCGGCGCGGTGATGGCCGCAATGGCCTGCCTGTTCTGGTGGCGCTTTCGCTACGGCGTCGGCGCCGGCGAGATCGTCATCGAGAAGGGCCTGCTTGCCCGCACCCGGCGGGTCATCCCGTTCGACCGGATCCAGGACGTCGACATCGAGCGGGCGCTGCTCGCCCGCCTGTTCGGCCTCGCGAAAGTGCGGATCGAGACCGGGGCCGGGGGCAAGGACGAGGGCGTGCTCGACAGCGTCTCGGTCGCGGAGGCGGACCGCATCCGCCGCGCCGTCCGCGCCTTCCGAACCGGCGCCGCTCCGGCGGATGAGGGGGAGGGGACTCCTCCCGCCGGGCGGGTCGCGCGGGTGGTGTTCGAGATGGGCATCGGCCGCGTCCTCCTCTCGGGCCTGTTCAACTTCTCGCTGGTCTACATCGCCGGATTCTTCGGGCTCTTGCAGACCTTCGACCAGTTCCTTCCGTTCGACCCCTACGATCCGGCGCGGTGGCTCGGCCTTGTCGGTCCGTATCTGCCGGGGCGCTTCACCATCGCCGCGATCCTCGCCGTGCTGTTCCTCGCCGCGCTCCTGGGATTCGTCGCGGGAATGCTGCGGACGCTGGCGCGCGACTTCGGCTTTCGCCTGCTGCTCGAGGGTGAGCGCTTCCGCCGCGAGCACGGCCTCCTCACCCGGTCGGAGGCGGTGATCGCCCGCGCCCGGGTTCAGCTCGCCCATATCCAGACGGGGCCGCTGCGGCGCCTGCTCGGCTGGGCGGACCTGTCGTTCCAGACGCTCGGCGCAGGAACCGGAGACAGCGGCCGGCAGGCGGCGGCGCCGTTTGCGCGGCCGGACGAGATCGGCGCCGTGCTTGCCGCCGCCGGCCGCTACCGGCTGCCGCCGCCGCCCCACCTGGTCCAGGTGTCGCAGCGGCACATCGTCCGCGCGCTGGCCCGCTACGTTGCGCCGCTTGCGCTGGTCCTCGGCCTCTCGCTGTGGGACGAGCGGGCGTTGCTGCTGCTCCTGCCGTTCCCGTTCCTCGCCGTCTCGGCGGCGCTGGAACGGCGGTTCCACCGCTACGCGATCGAGGACGGCCTGCTGTTCGTGGCGGCAGGACCGTGGCGGCAGCAGCTGTGGATCGTGCCGCTGGGGAACGTCCAGGCACTCAGCCTCAGCCGGACCTGGCTGCAGCGGCGGCTCGGCCTCGCCACGCTCGCCGTCGACACCGCGGGCGCGCCGGCGCTGAAGGGGCCGCGGATCGTCGACGTCCGGCTGGAGACGGGGCGGGGGCTGGCGGAGGCGATCTCCGCCGGCCGCGCCGCTTATTCCTCCGGCAGGAAGTCCGGCACCGACAAATAACGCTCGCCGGTGTCGTAGTTGAAGGTGAGCACCCGGCTCCCCTGCGGCAGCTCGGGCAGCTTCTGGCGCACCGCGGCGAGGCTCGCCCCGGAGCTGATGCCGACGAGGACGCCTTCCTCGCGCGCCGCCCGCCGCGCCATCTCCTTGGCATCGTTCGGGTCGACCAGGATGACGCCGTCGATCGCGTCGGTGTGGAGGTTGGCGGGGACGAAGCCGGCGCCAATCCCCTGGATCGGGTGCGGCCCCGGCTGCCCGCCCGAAATGACGGGCGACAGGGTCGGCTCGACCGCGAACACCTTGAGCTCCGGCCATTCCTTCTTCAGCACCTCGGCGCAGGCGGTGATGTGACCGCCGGTGCCGACGCCGGTGATGATCACGTCGATCGGGGAGTCGCGGAAGTCGTTCAGGATCTCCTGCGCAGTGGTGCGGGCATGGACTTCGACGTTGGCCGCATTCTCGAACTGCTGGGGCATCCAGCTGCCCTCGATCTCGCCCAGCAGCTCCTGCGCGCGGGCGATGGCGCCTTTCATCCCCTTTTCCTTGGGCGTGAGGTCGAAGGTCGCCCCGTAGGCGAGCATCAGCCGGCGCCGCTCGAGGCTCATGCTCTCCGGCATGACCAGGATCAGCCGGTAGCCCTTCACCGCCGCCACCATGGCGAGCCCGATGCCGGTATTGCCAGAGGTCGGCTCGACGATGGTGCCGCCCGGCCTCAGCGCGCCGGAGCGCTCCGCATCCTCGACCATGGCGAGGGCGATGCGGTCCTTGATCGACCCGCCGGGGTTCGCCCGCTCCGACTTCACCCACACTTCGGCGTCGCCGAACAGGCGGTTGATGCGGATGTGCGGCGTGTTGCCGATCGTGTCGAGGATGCTGCCCGCTCTCATGTCCGTGTCTCCTTTCGGGATCCCAATGCGCGCTCCACATCGTGCGGAACGGCGCTTGGTTCAACCGTCTTTCGCGGCTAGCCTTTGCGCCTGGCCGCACGGGGAGGCGGTCGTGCCGTTGATCCACGATATCCGGGACGCCTTCACCGCGGCGGAGGCCGATGCGCTGATCGCGCTGGCCGGGGCCGGGCCGTCCGAGGCCGGGCCTGTGTGGGGCGAGGGCGGCTATCGGGTGGACCCCGAATATCGCAACGTCGCGACGGCTTTGAGGACACGCGACGAGGCCGGCTGGGCGTTCGACCGGCTCGACGCGGTCTTCCGCGGGGCTGGAGCCGCGCTCGGCGTGTCGGTCCGGCCGCTCACCGAACCGGTCCAGATCCTGCGCTACGATGTCGGCTGCCACTTCCGCACCTGGCACAGCGACGCCGGCTACGATCGCGGCGCGGGGCGCGTGCTCTCCGTCTCCGTCGAGCTGTCGGAGCCGGGGGACTATGACGGCGGACTGCTCGAGATCGTCCCCGACACGGTGGGCCGGCCGCGCAGCCTGCCCCGCGGCGGCGCGCGGTTCTTTCCCTCGCGCGCGCTCCACCGCCTGACGCCGGTGACCCGCGGCACACGCTGGGCCCTGGTCGCCTGGACGGGCGGCGGCTAGCCGGGCGGCTCGAAGGTGCGCGCGCGGCGCAGCTCGGGGAACCAGCGGGCCCAGAGCAAGGTCACCGCGATGGCGCCGACGCCGCCGGCGATCACCGCGGTCACCGGGCCGATGAGGGCGGCGAGGAAGCCCGATTCCGCTTCGCCGAGCTCGTTCGAGGCGGAGATGAAGAGGGTCGAGACGGCGCCGACGCGCCCGCGCATCTCGTCCGGGGTGTAAAGCTGGATCAGCGACTGGCGGATGTAGACCGAGAACATGTCCGCGGCGCCGAGCAGCGCCAGGCAAAAGAGCGAGAGCGGCATGAATCGCGACAGGCCGAAGACGATGGTCGCGGCGCCGAACACGCCGACCGCGCCGAGCATCTTCACCCCGACATTGCGCTTGAGCGGCCGCCACGCGAACCAGAGCGCGGTCAGCGTCGCGCCCACGGCGGGAGCTGCGCGCAGGTGGCCGAGCCCGGCAGGTCCCGCGTCGAGCACGTCCCGGGCGAAGACGGGCAGCATCGCCGTGGCGCCGCCGAGCAGCACCGCGAACAGGTCGAGCGAGATAGCGCCGAGGACGAGGCGGTTCTGGCGGACGTAGGAGAGGCCGTCGATCATCTGCCGCCAGGGGTTCTTCGAGCCCTCGATCGCGCTCCTCGGCTTCGGCCCGATCATGAACATGCAGACTAGCGAGAGGGCGAACAGGCCCCCTGACACCACGTAGGGCATGTAGGGCGTCCAGGCGTAGAGATAGCCGCCGAGCGCCGGCCCCGCGATGGCGCCGGACTGCCAGGCGATCGAGCTCAAGGCGATCGCCCGCGGCAGGACGGCGCGGGGCACCAGGTTGGGGGCAAGCGCGCTCAGCGCCGGCGCGGCGAAGGCGCGGGCGACGCCAAGCAGCGCCGCGACCACGAACAGCCAGGGCAGCGTCACGTGGCCGCTCCAGGTCAGCCAGCCGAGCAGGGCCGCGCAGAAGATCTCGAGCGCGATCGACGCCCGCGCCACGAACCGCCGGTCGACCCGGTCCGCCGTCCACCCGGTCACCAGCGTCAGCAGGAACAGAGGCACGAACTGGACGACGCCGATCAGCCCGAGCTGGAGGGCGGCTTCCCGCGGGTCCATGGTGCGTCGGGCGATGTCGTAGACCTGCCAGCCGATGACGATGACCATCGCCATCTGCGCCACCGTCGAGGCGAGCCGCGCCGTCCAGTAGAAGCGGAAGTCGCGGATCCGCAGCGGATGGGGGGCCTCGGCCATCGCCGCCGCGCTTAGGGGAGGGGAGGCGGGACCGGCAATAACCTATCTCGTCTTTGCCGGCGGGGAGGGGTAGGGGCCGTGAACGACCTTTCGAAGGAGTAAGCCGATGCTTCGCATGCCCCTCCTCGCCGCCGCCTCGGCGCTGGCCCTCACCCTTTCCGGATGCGCAGCCACCACCGGCGGAGACAGCGCGGCCCAGGCGCCGCAGGCGAACTGGGCGGCTTTCTCGAACCAGTTCATCGAAGGCTATTTCCGGCAATATCCAGCCTTCGCGGTGAACCAGGGGCGGCACGAGTTCGACGGCCAGATCGGCGACTGGAGCGAGACCGGCTTCGCCAACCGCATCGCATTCCTGCGCTCCGCCCTCACCGCCGCCCAAGCCTTCGACACGAAGGCGCTGACCAAGGAGCAGAGGTTCGAGCGCGACTATCTGATGTCGCGCGTTCGCCGCGACCTGTTCTGGCTCCAGACCGCCGACCAGCCCCACCTCAACCCGGCCTGGTACATGGACAACGGCCTCGACCCGTCGGTCTACGTCACCCGCCCCTACGCGCCGCCGGAGGCGCGCCTCAGGGCCTTCGTCGCCTACCTCAGGAACGTGCCCACCGCCGCCCAGCAGATCCGCGCCAACCTGCGCGCGCCGCTGCCGCTCAGCTTCGTCAACTACGCCAAAGCGGGCTTCGGCGGGTTCGCCGAATATTATTCGACCGACGGCAAGGCCGCCTTCGCCGGGGTTGGCGACGCCGCCCTCCAGCGCGAGCTCGACACCGCCGCACGCGACGCCTCGCGGGCGATGAAGGGCCTCGCCGACTGGGTCGAATCGCAGCGTCCGAACGCCACCCAGAATTTCGCGCTCGGCGCGGACAAATTCGCTCAGATGCTGCGCGACACGGAGATGGTCGATCTCCCCCTCGACCAGCTCGAGGCGATCGGCCGCGCGGACCTCCGCCGCAACCAGGAGGCCCTTCGCGCCGCCTGCGCGACCTACGCTCCGGGCGCCACCATCCAGGCCTGCATGGACAAGATGAGCGCCAACAAGCCGCAGGGCGGGGCGGTCGAAGGCGCCCGCGCCCAGCTCGCCGGCCTCAAGGCCTTCCTGCAGGAGAAGGACCTCGTCACCATCCCCGGCCCCGAGGAGGCGAAGGTCGAGGAAGCGCCGCCTTATGCACGGCAGAATTTCGCCTATATCGACATTCCCGGTCCCTACGAAACCGGCCTGCCGTCGGTCTATTACATCGCGCCGCCCGACCCTGCCTGGCCGAAGGAGGTGCAGGAAGGCTTCGTCCCCGGCCAGGCGGACCTGCTCTTCACCTCGGTGCACGAGGTGTGGCCCGGCCATTTCCTCAACTTCCTCCACGCCAACCGCAGCCGCTTCACCTTCGGCAAGGTGTTCGTCGGCTACGCCTATGCGGAGGGCTATGCCCACTACGGCGAGGAGATGATGTGGGACGCAGGGCTCGGCAACGGCAGCCCGGAGATCCACATCGGCCAGCTCTCCAACGCCCTCCTCAGGGACTGCCGCTACCTCTCCGCGATCGGCATGCATACGGGGCGGATGACGATGGAGCAGTCGCGCCAGATGTTCCTCACCGATTGCTTCCAGGACGAAGGCAATGCCCGCCAGCAATCGGCCCGCGGCACCTACGATCCCGCCTACCTCAACTACACGATGGGCAAGCTGATGATCCGCCGCCTGCGCGACGATTGGGTGAAGACGCGGGGCGGCCGCAAGGCGTGGAAGCAGTTCCACGACCGCTTCCTGAGCTACGGCGGCCCACCGATCCCGCTGGTCCGCGCGCAGATGATGGGCGGGGAGCCGAAGGCGGTCTTCTAGCGTCTGCCGGCGGCGTCCGCGAAGCGGTCACGACTGGGCGCCATCGTCGTCGTCATCCTCGGTCCCGGCGCTTGACCGGTCCGAGCCGCCGTCCGTGCCCTCGTCTTCGCCGGCGCCCGGAGTGAAGCCGAACCACGCATCGCGCTGGGCTTCGGCGCGGGCGCGCTCCTCGGCTATTTCGGCGTCGGCGACCGCCTGCTCGGCCAGGCTCAAAGCGCGCCAATAATCGGCGTCGCCATATTCGCCATTCTCCTCGCCATCGAAGCCGGGCGGCGGCGGGTAGTCGGTCCGCCATTCGCCTTCGCTCTGCCAGACGATGTGGCTGTCCTCGTCCATCTCGGCCTCCTCGCCGGGGTGAAGTTCATGAAGTTCATGGTGTCCAGAGGGCGTGCGCAGGTCGCCCCCGGGCGCCGCGGCGGGGTCGGCGGCCTGCGCCTCGGGCGGGGCGAGCAAGGCGAGGCCGTCCTCGCGCCGGTCCTCGCCCAGGGCGGCGAGATATTCGTCCCACCGGGCGACCAGCGCGAGGTGCGGCGCGCCGGTCTCCTCGGCGCGGTCGGCCCGCTGGTCGAGGCGGGCGAGCACCGACATGGTGAGGCGGTTGTCGTAGCGGTGGCGCTCGGCGACGATGACGCCGTCCTTGTAGATGCGCTCGACGACGCCGTTCATCGAGCGCGAAAAGGCCTCGTCGGCGAGCTTGGGCCGGGCCATGACGCAGGCCGCCTCCCAGCCGGCGGCGACCAGCGGGTCGCGGTCGCGCAGATTGTAGGCCGCGCGCGCGCTCATCCCGACTTCGAGGCACGCCTCGAGCACCACCCCACACTCGCCGAGCCGCTCGAGGAAGCGGCTGACTTTTCGGGCGTCCAGCCGTCCTGGCGGAGGCGCCGGGCCTGGGTCATCGCCGTCTCCGGATCCGGCGGCCTCAGCGGCTCGACGATCTCCGGCATGTGATCGGTGGCAAGAGGAATGATTTCCGTCGGCGGAAGCGGCGGGGCGGAGGGGTCGCGGTGCGACTCGGTGTTCCGGTTCTGTTCCATAGTAGCGTTGGAACAGGGGTTTTCCTATTTTGCAAGGGGGAATTGGTCCGATTTGGCGGCGGGCTGGCCGCAGTGGCTGCGGAGCGGCCCACCGCTAACCCGACGGCGTTGACAAGCTGGTGCGGCAGTCCTTGGGTCTGCCCGCGGCCCGTGCCGCACTGGGTGATGATAGTTCGGAGATCACCTCCCGCAAGGGAGCGGCGCGAGCACCGCCCTTGCCACTGATGGACAGGTAACGCAGAATCGGCGGCGCCCACTGAGTCGCTAATCTTGCCGCTGCATGGCACTGTCGAGGACGACGAGACGTTCAATGCCGCCACGCTACAGGAACGGGATCGGGAGCGTGGAGGAACTTCTGAAACGGCAGAAAATCGTCATCCCTGAGCGCATCGGCCGCCACCTCGACGGGAGGGCATTGCCCTTCAACCGATGCGGGGAGGAATGGGACTATCGGCTGAGCCCGCTGCGAACGTCGGTCGACGGACGCCGTTTAACCTACAAGGCGCTTCTGGCGTGAGTGGCGGTAATAGAAGGAAGCAAGATATCGACCTGTCGAATGTCAGCTTTGACGAAGCCCTAGCACGGCTTATTCAAACCACCCCGGAGGAGCTTGCGGCTTTCCATGAGAGAGTCGCAAGAGAGTCAGAGGAAACGGCACGACATGTCAAAGAGCAGATCGAGGAAATCCGAGGCGGCGGAAGGCGGTTCAACCGACCGTTTCGTCCTTGATTTCCTCTATAACGATAGTCGCCGCATAGGCTCCTTTCTCGCTCAATTCGAACCAGGCCATCTCCAGCGTTATACTCAAACGAGGGAGGCCGAGAGGGCGCGGCAAGACACCTCCGAGCGCTCTGGAAAAGGAAAGATTCCAGGATTGGCTGAGGGGGAAGTCAGTGCTGCTCAGCAGGTAGTCGCATCCGCCGCCGAGGCGTACGAGCGTGTGTTCGATCCCTACTGGTCCAATCCGCGCGCCTTCCTCGATCACCTCAGCGAGCACAACCTAATCAGGCGCGACATCGAAGAGGCATCCATCGGGCAGTTCGTTCTCGTCAAGGGAGCGTTGATCATTGCCGACCTCCAGATGCTTCACCCACTTTGGGGAATGCCAGCGATCCAGAATTTCATGCTCGCCAGTCACGACGCGAATCAGGAGGCCTCCCAAGGAAGCCGAAGCGAGCGCAGGCAAGCTCACGCCAAGCAGCGACAGCAGCCTTCGCAAAAGCGTATGCCTTCTGAGGTGGAGCTGGTGATGGCCCTGCTGCCCCACATGCCGCACGCGGGACATATTCACATCGTCAGTGACGACTTCGCCGTCTGGGCTCCGGTCGCAGAAGGGGCCATGGTTACCCCGATGGCTGATCTCGTTCTGAAACACGGGCCAAAAGTTGCTGGCGAATGGAGCCTGCTGGGAATCCTGGACGCTCTGCCATTCCGAACCGAGGAGGCGATGACAGAAATGGAGATCATCCGCACTGGGA
>DASVVY010000086.1:0-31743 GCA_036386335.1 Allosphingosinicella sp.
TTCGCGCTGATCGCGCACCAGGCGAAGGTGCCGGTGGTCGCGCTGGGCGGCATGGATGCGGAGAAGGCACGCGGCCTCGGCGGCGCTTACGGCTGGGCGGGGATCGACGCCTGGAGCGCTTAGAAGCGGAAGGCGGTGCCGATATAGACGGCTTGGCTGTCGCGGCGGTCGTCGGCCAGCGTCTCAAGGCGGTCGCGGTGGATCTTGTAGCGCACGCCGCCGGTGACATCGAGGTTCCGCGTCAGGCGGAAGGAGCCGCCGACGCCGACTGAGTAGGTCTCGTCATTGTCGATGATGCGCGGCGTGCTCGGATCGCTCTTGGCGGCGCCGAGCTCGATGCGGCCGGTCAGCCGCGGCGTGGCGCTGTAGCTGACGTCGACCTCGGCTGCCTTGCGGCCGCCGGGGACCGGGCCGCCCCGGACCTGGGCCACGTCGCCGGAAAGGGCGAAGCGCTTCCAGCCGACGGAGACGCCGAGGTTGTAGGCGGTCGGGGTGATCGCGGTGACCGGCGAGGCCGAGGTCTCGCCGGAGGCGCGGCTGGCGGCGATCGGCGTCGCCACGCGGGCGCGGACGGCGAGGCGGACCGAATTGTTCTTGCTGGTTGCGGCGGACGACGGCGTGAAGCGGAAGCTGTTCGCCTGGAAGCCGCGGCGGGCGAGCTCGGCCGCCAGCCGCGGATCGCTGACGGCGGGCGTGAAGCTGCCGCCGCGCAGGGACAGAGACGGGCGCTTGGATTTCTGCTGGGTCGAGGCCGCGACGGCCGGGGCAAGCGCGAGCGCAAGGGCCGCGATCGCGGCCCCTCCTGCTGCAGCTATTCCGACCAGTTTCATCACGCCCATTCGACTCCCGTAACGAAGAGGATGTAGTACGTATCCCGGGTGCAAACCAGTTAACCGCAGGTGAACACCCAGAATCATTTGAGTTGTTGCATCTTTTCCACAGGCGGGCGCGGAAGCCCCTGCCCGCGCGGCGCCCGTGGAAGCCCCGCGGCCGCTCCCCACAGACGGCTTGCCGCCTGCGCCGCGGCATCTATAACGGCGCTGACTCCTGTAGTTTCAAGGACAGAGCTTTATGCACCGCGCTGCTACCCTCGGGCTGGCTTTGGCCTGCGCCCTCTCCCTTCCCGCCTGCGGCACCGTCAACAAGATGATGGGGCGCAACTCGGCGGGGAAGGTGCGCGAGGCCGACCTCGCCGCCTCCCAGGTCACCACGATCGGCGTCAACGCCTATCTGTGGCGGGCTGCGCTCGACACCCTCTCCTTCGCGCCGATGGCCCAGGTCGATTCGACCGGCGGCGTCATCGTCACCGACTGGTACACCAACCCGCGCTCGCCGAACGAGCGGGTCAAGATCACCGCGACCATCCTCGACCGGGACCTGCGCGCCGACGCCCTGCGGGTCGCCGCCTCGCGCCAGGAGAATCGCAGCGGCCAGTGGGTCGACGTGCCGGTCACCGCCGCGACGGTGCAGAAGCTAGAGGAGATCATCCTCACCCGCGCCCGCGACCTGCGCCGAACCGCCATCGCCGGCTAGCGGAAGGCTAATCCGTGGCAGCGCGTTTCAATCCCCTCGAGGCGGACGCGCACTGGCAGAGAGTGTGGGAGGAGCAAGGCACCTTCCACGCCTCCGACGACAGCGCGCGCCCCAAGACCTACGTCCTCGAGATGTTCCCCTACCCCTCGGGGCGCATCCACATGGGCCACGTGCGCAACTATACGATGGGCGACGTCCTCGCCCGCTACCGGCGGATGAACGGCTTCGAAGTGCTCCACCCGATGGGCTGGGACGCGTTCGGAATGCCGGCCGAAAATGCGGCGATGGAGAAGAAGGTCCATCCTGGGGCCTGGACGTGGCAGAACATCGACACGATGCGCGCGCAGCTGAAGCGGCTCGGCTTCGCGCTCGACTGGAGCCGGGAATTCGCCACCTGCGACCCGGCTTATTACGGGCATGAGCAGGCGCTGTTCCTCGACCTGTTCGAGGCCGGCCTCGTCTACCGCAAGCAGAGCGAGGTGAACTGGGATCCCGTCGACATGACCGTGCTCGCCAACGAGCAGGTGATCGACGGCCGCGGCTGGCGCTCGGGCGCGCTGGTCGAGCGGCGCAAGCTCAGCCAGTGGTTCCTCAAGATCACCGACTTCGCCGAGGAGCTGCTCGACGGCCTCGGCGACCTCGACCAGTGGCCCGAGAAGGTCCGGCTGATGCAAGAGAATTGGATCGGCCGCAGCCAGGGCCTGCGCTTCCGCTTCGAGCTGCAATCGCACCTTCCCGGCTTCACCGGCTTCGACGTGTTCACGACGCGCCCCGACACGATCTTCGGCGCCAGCTTCGCGGCGATTTCGCCGGACCACCCGATCGCCGCCGCGCTCGCCGAGCACGATCCGGCGCTCGCCGCCTTCATCGAGGAGGTGAAGAAGGGCGGCACCACCGCGGCCGAGCTGGAGACGGCCGAGAAGAAGGGCTTCGACACCGGCTTCAAGGTCCTCCACCCGTTCGATGCCGACTGGAAGCTGCCGCTCTACGTCGCCAATTTCGTGCTGATGGAATATGGCACCGGCGCGATCTTCGGCTGCCCAGCGCACGACCAGCGCGACCTGGATTTCGCCCGCAAATACGACCTTCCGGTCACCCGCGTCGTCGCGCCCAGCCCGGAGGAAGCCGCGGAGCCGGTCGGCGAGGAAGCCTATACCGGGCCGGGGCGGCTGGTGAACAGCGGCGCGCTGGACGGCCTCACCGCCGAGGAAGGCATCCGCCAGGTCATCGCGCGCGCCGAGGAGGAGGGCTGGGGCCAGGGCACGACCGTGTGGCGGCTGCGCGACTGGGGCGTCTCCCGCCAGCGTTATTGGGGAACGCCGATCCCGATCATCCACTGCGAAGCCTGCGGGCCGGTCGCGGTGCCGCGCGAGCAGCTCCCGGTGGTGCTGCCCGACGACGTCAGCTTCGACATTCCCGGCAACCCGCTCGACCGCCACCCGACATGGTCGCAGGCGATCTGCCCCGATTGCGGGGCGGGGGCGCGGCGGGAGACGGATACGCTCGACACCTTCGTCGATTCCAGCTGGTACTTCATCCGCTTCGCCAGCCAGCCGGGCGACCGCCCGTTCGACCGCGCGGCCGCGGAGACCTGGCTGCCGGTCGACCAGTATATCGGCGGGGTCGAGCATGCGATCCTCCACCTCCTCTACGCCCGCTTCTGGACCCGCGCGCTGAGGCGGATCGGCCGCATCGCGGTCGACGAGCCGTTCAAGGGGCTCTTTACCCAGGGCATGGTCACCCACGCGACCTTCCAGGACGCGGAGGGGCGCTGGCTGACGCCCGAGGAGGCGGAGAGCCATCAGGGGCCGGTGACTCGCGGCCGCATCGAGAAGATGTCGAAGTCGAAGAAGAACACCGTCGATCCGGACGCCATCGTCGATCAGTATGGCGCGGACGCGGTGCGCTGGTTCATGCTCTCCGACAGCCCGCCGGAGCGAGACCTGGAATGGAGCGAGGCCGGAATCCAGGGGAGCTGGCGGTTCATGCAGCGCCTGTGGCGGCTTGCGTCCGAGCAGGCGGCGAAGTCGAATTCCAGCTGGCTGGGCGGGGGCGACGACGGCGGCCTGCGCCGCAAGCTCCACCAGACCATCGCCGCGGTGGGCGCGAACGTCGAGACGCTCGCCTTCAACAAGGCGGTGGCCAATGTCTACGAGCTCGCCAATGCCGTCGAGAAAGCTCCGCCATCGCCCGCACGCGGCGAGGCGATCGAGACCCTGATCCTGCTGGTTGCGCCGATGGTGCCGCACCTCGCCGAGGAGGCATGGCAGGCGCTCGGGCGGGACGGGCTCATCGCCGAAGCGGACTGGCCGGCAGCGGATCCCGCTTTGCTCGTCGAGGACGAGGTGACCATCGCGGTGCAGGTCAACGGCAAGCTTCGCGACACCCTCACCGCGCCCAAGGGCGCGGCGCGCGAGACTCTGGAGGAGATGGCCCTCGCCTCCGACAAGGTGGCGCGCCTGCTCGATGGCAAGGAGCCGCGCAAGGTGATCGTCGTGCCCGACCGGCTGGTGAACGTGGTCGCATGAACCGGCACGCGCTCCTCGCTCTGGTCCTGCTCCTGCCCGGATGCGGCCTGAGGCCGCTCTACGCCGGCGGCGGCTCGGGTGCGGTTGCGAAATCGCTGCAGTCGGTTGCCGTCGCTCCCATCCAGGGGCGCGCCGGGTGGTTGGTACGCACCGCCCTCGAGGACCGGCTCGGTGCCGGCAAGGCCGGCGCGGCCGCCTACCGGCTCGAGGTCGAGCTCGATGATGACATTACCGGCTTCGGCATCCGCCGCGACGACGCCGTGACTCGCGAGCGCCGGACCTTGCGCGCCCGTTACCGCCTGGTCGATCGCACCGGCACGGTGGTGCTCGACGCAAGCGCGGGCTCAGACGCGGGAATCGACGTGGTCGGCTCGGAATATGCCACGCTTGCGGCCGAGCAGACCGCGCTCGAGCGGCTGTCGCGCGAGGTCGCGGACCAGATCGTCACGCGGGTGGCGCTTTACGCATCGCGCAGCGGCGGGGCGCAGTGAAGGCGAACCGGCCGCAGATCGAGCGCGCCCTGCGCAACCCCGCCGCGCATCGCTTCTTTCTCCTCTATGGTCCCGACGACGCCGGTTCCCGCGCGCTCGTCAAGCTGGTTGCCGCGGCCGTCGGCGCGGAGGCCGAACGGATCGACATCAGCGGCGCGGATCTGCGCTCCGACCCCGCCCGCCTCGCCGACGAGGCCGCGTCAATCTCCCTGTTCGGCGGCGCCCGCTACATCGTCGTCGAGCCCGCGGGCGACGAGACCGTCCCCGCGGTCGAGGCGCTGCTGCAGGCGCCTGCCGCCGGCAATCCGGTGGTGCTGGTCGGCGGCGCGCTCAAGGGCACATCGCGGCTGGTGAAGCTGGCGCTCGGCGAGCCGTCCGCCCTCGCCTTCGCGAGCTACGTCCCCGAGGGCCAGGAGGCCGAGCGGATGGTGGTCGAGATGGCGCGGGAGCAGGGGCTGATCGCCAGGTCCGACGTCGCCCGGCGCCTCGCCGACAGCTGCGGCGGCAATCGGGCTATCCTCGAGCAGGAGCTGCGCAAGCTCGCCCTCTTCGCCGATGCCGCGCCGGACCGGCCCAAGCCGCTCGAGGAGGAGGCGATCGACGCCGTCGGCGCGGCGAACGAGGAAGGCGACCTGTCCCGCCTCGTGGACAGCGTAACCGGCGGCGACGCTGCCCTCCTACAGGCGGAGCTGACGCGGCTGGAGAGCCAGGGGATCGAGGGCATCCCGCTGATCCGGGCGGTGCTCCGCCGGATGCTCCTCCTCTCCCGCCTGCGCGGCGAGGTCGAGCGCGGCAACAGCGTCGACGCCGTCATGGCGTCACAAGGCAAGTCCTTGTTCTTCAAGGAGAAACCAGCAATAACCCGCCAGCTCGCCCGGTGGCGCGGGGGCCTCCTCGCCAAGAGCGTCAACCGCCTCGTCGAGGCCGAGCGGCAGGCGAAGGCCTCGGGCGGCCTCGGCGCCTCCGCCGTCGACGAGGAGCTCTTCGCCATCGCCCGCCAGGCGGCGCGGCTTCGGTAGCTAGATCTTTTCGCCGCTCAGGCGCTGGCAGATCATATCGAGCTGGTCGAGGCTCGAATAGCTGAGCGCCACGGTTCCGCCGTCCGGCTTGTGCGCGATCTTGACCCGGAGCCCGAGCATGTCGCCGAGTTGGCGCTCGAGCGCGTCGATATCGGCGCTGGCGCCCTTATATTCGAGCTTGGGCTGGCGCTCGCGGCCGGGCTTGCCGAACTTCGCCAGCTTCTCGGTGTCGCGCACGGAGAGGCCGCGGCGGACCACCTCCTGCGCCGCCGCCTCGGGGTCGAGCGCGGTCACCAACGCCCGGGCGTGGCCCATGCTGAGGTCCCCGGTCACCACCAGCTCCCGCACGCTCTCCGGAAGATCAAGCAATCTCAACAGGTTGGCGACGTGGCTGCGGGACTTGTTGACCGCCTTGCCCAGCTCCTCCTGACTATGGCCATATTCGTCGATCAGGCGCTTATAGGCCTCGGCTTCCTCGATTGCGTTGAGGTCCTGGCGCTGAATGTTCTCGAGCAGCGCGACCTCGAGCGTCTCGGCGTCGCTGAACTCGCGGACGATCACAGGCACTTCGTGAAGCCGCGCCTTCTGCGCCGCACGCCAGCGCCGCTCGCCGGCGACGATCTGGTAGCGGTGGCCGTGCGGGCGGACGACGATCGGCTGGATCAAACCGCGGGTGCGGATCGATTCCGCGAGCTCGGCCAGCGCCGCCTCATCGAAGTGCCGGCGCGGCTGGTCGAGATGCGGCTCGATCGAGGAGACCGGCATCATCTGGACGCCGCCGCGCGGCGCGCCGCCCGCCACCGGCGTCTCCTGCGCCACCTCGCCGAGCAACGAGGAGAGGCCGCGGCCGAGGCCGGAGGGGCGCCTGCGGGTGCCGCCTTCCTCGCTCATGCCGCCGCTGCCGGCTTAGGCAGCCGCCCGATCAGCTCGCGGGCGAGCGCCATATAGGCTTCGGACCCGGAGCAGCGATGATCGTAGATCAGGGCCGGTATGCCGTGGCTCGGTGCTTCCGAGAGCCGCACGTTGCGCGGGATGACCGTCTCGAACACCACCTTGCCGAGGCAGGCACGGACGTCCTCGGCGACTTGCGCGGAGAGGTTGTTGCGGCGGTCGTACATGGTGAGGGCCACCCCCAGAATGGACAGCTCGGGATTGAAGCGGGCGCGGATCCGCTCGATCGTCTGGAGGAGCTGGCTGAGCCCCTCCAGCGCGAAGAATTCCGCCTGGAGAGGCACCAGGATCGACTGGGCGGCGACCAAGGCGTTGATCGTCAGCAGCCCGAGCGACGGTGGGCAATCGATCAGGCAGACGTCCCATCGCATGCCGCCGGCAGTGAGAGCATGATCCAGCCGGTGCGTCCGCTCCTCCATCTCGATAAGCTCGATTTCGGCGCCGGAGAGATCGACCGTGGCGGGGACGACGTCCAGCCGCGGCACCCGCGTCGCCACCGCCGCGGCCTCCAGCGTCGTCGCGCCGGTGAGCAGGTCGTAGCTCGACAGGTCACGCTGCGCGTGGGTGACGCCCAGCCCCGTGGAGGCGTTCCCTTGCGGGTCCAGATCGATAAGCGCCACCCGCCAGCCGGTGGCCGCAAGCGCCGTGGCCACGTTGATCGCCGTCGTCGTCTTGCCCACGCCGCCTTTCTGATTGGCGACTGCGATGCGGATCATCGGGCTCTTCTTCCCCTCGGCTTTCGATGAACCTGCTCGGCGACAATGATGCGGGCGTCGGGGTCGGTCAGGCTCGGTTCGAGACGGAAGTCACCCTGCCATGAAGCGCGCGCGGCTTCCAGTTCGGACTTGGCGTTGCGGCCCTTGGGGAGGATCCATTTCGTCTCCGGCCCGGAAAAGCGCTCACCGATTGCCAGCAGCTTCTCCAGCGGGGCGAAGGCGCGGGCGCTGATCACGTCGAAATGCCGGGCGTTGACGGTCTCCACCCGGGCGCAAAGGATTTCCATTCGGTCGAGGACGCCAAGCACCTCGGCGCCGCGAGAGAGAAAATCGACCCTCAGCTTCCGCGACTCGACCAGCGTCATTCGCCCGCCGAAGAGCAGCGCAATGATCAGCCCCGGAAAGCCTGCCCCCGTCCCAAGATCCAGCCAAGCACCGGACGCGGGCGCAAAGCGGAGAAGTTGGGCGGAGTCGAATATGTGGCGCGTCCACACTTGCTCCAGCGTTGCCCGGGAGACGAGGTTCTGTCGCTCGTTCTCCGCCCGAAGGAGGTCGACGAAGGCGTCGATGCGGTCGAGTGTTCCACGTGAAACATTCAGCGCCTCGCGCGCCTGCTCCTCCGTCATGCAGCCCTGCGTCGGGTGTGAACGAGGATGGCCGCGAGAGCGGCGGGCGTCACCCCGCGAATCCGTCCCGCCGCTCCGAGAGTGCCAGGCTGCGCCGCGGACAGTCGCTCCACCATCTCTCGCGAGAGGCCGGGGATCGCAGCGAAGTCGAGCTCCGGCGGCAGCCGGACGGCATCGTCGGAGCGAAGGCGCGCCACCTCTGCCTCCTGCCGCTCCACATAAGGTGCGTAGCGATGGTCCTCGACCGCCTGCTCCAGAAGGGCGCGCCGGCAGGCGCCAAACTCCGGGATGAGGCTCAGGAGCGCCTCGGCTCCGAGTTGCGGAAAACGCAGCCACTCCGTCAGCGGCCGCTCGACGCCGTCGTCCCGGACGCCGATGCCTGCCGCGACAAGCTCCCCTGCGCGGCAGCGACGTCCGAGCAACTCCTCTATCCGTTCGCGCTCCGCCACCGTTTCCTTCCAATGCGCGCGGCGCTCCGAACTCACGCACCCGGCCGCGACCGCCTGCAACGTCAGCCGCGCCTCGGCATTGTCCGAGCGGAGCCGCAACCGGTATTCGGCGCGCGCGGTCAGCATCCGGTAGGGCTCCGTCACCCCCTGCAGCGTGAGATCGTCGACCATCACGCCGATGTAGCTGTCGCTGCGGTCGAACAGGATCGGTGCCTTGCCGGCCGCCCGGGCGGCGGCGTTCACGCCTGCTACGAGGCCCTGCGCGGCGGCTTCCTCGTATCCGGTGGTGCCGTTGATCTGACCCGCGAGGTACAGCCCCTCCACGTCGCGCACCGCAAGCGTCGGCTCCAGGATGCGCGGGTCGACGTGGTCATATTCAACGGCATAGCCGGGCTGCAGGATGCGGACTCGCTCCAGACCCGCCATCGTTCGGACCATTGCGAGCTGCACGTCCTCCGGGAGAGACGTCGAGATCCCGTTCGGGTAGACTGCGGGATCATCGACACCTTCGGGCTCGAGGAAGATCTGATGGCCGTCGCGGTCGCCGAAGCGGTGGACCTTGTCCTCGATCGACGGGCAGTAGCGCGGCCCGACGCCCTCGATCTCGCCGGCGAAGAGGGGAGACCGGTCGAGGTTGTCGCGGATGATCTTGTGGGTCTTCGCGTTCGTGCGGGTGATGGCGCAGAAGAGCTGCGGCGCAACCCGGGCGGGCGTCATCGGCGACATCGTCCAATCGCCGCCGTCGGACTCCTGCCGCTCGAGCGCTGCCCAGTCGATCGTGCGGCCGTCGAGCCGCGGCGGCGTCCCGGTCTTCAGCCGGGCCAGCGGCAAGCCGAGGCTGCGCAGCTGTCCGGCCAGGGCCGTCGCCGCACGTTCGCCGACGCGGCCGCCTGCACAGCTGCTCATGCCGAAGTGGAGCTTGCCGCCCAGGAACGTCCCGGTGGCGAGGACCACCGCCGCCGCGCGCAGCTCCGCCCCGTCCGCCAGGGTGAGGCCGAGGACCTTCCGGTCCTGAAGGAGCAAGGCGCTCGCCTCCCCCTCGACGATCGTCAGTCCCTGCTGTGCGTCGAGGAGGTCGTGTATGGCGCGTTTGTAGAGCTCGCGGTCCGCCTGCACCCGCGGCCCGCGGACGGCGGCGCCCTTGCTTGCGTTGAGCATTCGGTAGTGGATGGCGGCCGCGTCGGCTGCCCGGGCGATCAGCCCATCAAAGGCATCGACCTCCCGCACCAGATGCCCCTTGCCGAGGCCGCCGATCGCAGGGTTGCACGACATCGACCCGATCTGCTCCCGGGAGAAGGTGACCAGCGCAACTCGCACACCCACGCGCGCGGCAGCCGCCGCAGCCTCACAGCCGGCGTGCCCGCCACCTACGACGATGATGTCGAAACTGTTATTCACGGCCCCGTCTCTACATGTTCCACGTGAAACATGTCACTTCCCTACGCAGAAACGGGCGAAGAGCGCGTCGAGCATGTCCTCGGTGCCGGCACGGCCGGTGACGCGGTCCAGCGCCAGCCGCGCGCGGCGCAAGGCCTCGGCGATCAACAACAGATCACCTTCACGTCCGGCCTCCTGCAGCGCCCCGACGGCGTCTGCTACGGCGATCCGGTGCCGGGCGTTGAGAGCGACCTCGCCCCCCGCCGGAAGCAGCTCGGTCGAGTGTGCCTGGACAAGATCGAGGAGCCTGTCCAGCCCGGCACCGGTGAGTGCCGATACCTGCACGTCCGAATCGTCCGCGCCCGGTTGGCCAAGATCCGCCTTTGCCGCCACCACGATCGCCCGGCCACGGCGCGGACATTCCGACGGCTCGCCGAGCCAAAGCAGTATGTCTGCCGTCTCGACGCGCTGATGCGCACGCTCCACCCCCGCCATCTCAATCGTGTCGTCGCTCTCGTGTCGCAGGCCGGCGGTGTCGACGAGCAGGAATGCCGTTCCGCCCAGCGACGTCGGCGCTTCGATGACGTCCCGCGTCGTCCCGGCCAGAGGTGAGGTAATCGCCGCCTCACGTCCGACCAACACGTTGAAAAGAGTGGATTTTCCTGCGTTAGGCGGTCCCGCGATCACGACCCGTATGCCGTCACGGAGCCGCTCTGCCGCGGGCCGCGACAGCAGATGTTCGAATTCGGAAAGCAACTTTCGCAATTCATCGTGCCACCCCTGAGGCAGGCCCTCGCCAACCTCCCCTTCGTCGGAGAAGTCGAGGACCGCCTCGAGCTGTGCCGCCAGCGCCAGGATCCGTCCGCGCCATCCTTCCACCATCCGCCCGAGTGCGCCGCCCGCCAGCCCCAGGGCCGCCCGCCGCTGCGCCTCCGTCTCGGCGCTGAGCAGATCCGCCAGGCCTTCCGCCTCGGTGAGGTCGATGCGGCCGTTGGCGAAGGCGCGCCTGGTAAACTCCCCCGGCTCCGCCCCGCGCAGGCCCGGCACGTCGCCGAGCGCCTCCAGCACCGCCCGCACCACCGCCCGGCCACCGTGGAGGTGGAGCTCCGCCATGTCCTCACCGGTCGCGCTCGCGGGCCCAGGGAAACGAAGGGCCAGCCCACGGTCGAGCAAGGCGCCGTCCGACGGCCTGCGCAGCGCCACCAGCTCCGCTCGCCGCGGCCCCGGGAGCCGCCCGGCGAGCCGCCGCAGCGCCTCGTCGGCCGCGGGTCCGCTGATCCGGACGATCGCGATGGCGGCGGGAGGCTGGCCGGTGGAGAGCGCGTAGATCGTGTCGTCAGCCGTCACGCCGCCCACTCATCCCCTCCAGCATCGAGCGCCACATCGTCATGCCGGCCTCGCTCATCGGGCCCCAGCTGCGCATCATCTCCGTGACGTTCTCCGCCGTCACGCCTTCCGCCGCGGCCTTCGCCATCCGCTCGACATAGGCCTGGTGGACCGGGGTGAGGTCGGGAAGGCCGAGGAAGCGCCGCGCCTCCTCTGGCGTGCAGTCGACGTCGACGCTGATCTTCATGGGCTCGCTCCTGTTCGCGCGGCCTCTATGTGTATAGAGGGCGGGGCGAAACAAGGAGGAGCGGCATGGGGACGATCCGGATCGACACTCTGACCGGCGGTGGCAGCTTCGACGCCTATGCGGCGGAGCCCGAAGGCACGGCGCGGGCGGCGATCGTCATCATCCAGGAAATATTCGGCGTCAACGAAGGCATACGCCGCAAGTGCGACCGGTGGGCGGAGCAGGGCTATCTCGCCCTCGCACCCGATCTCTTCTGGCGGCTCGAGCCGGGCGTGGAGCTCGACCCCGACGTGCCGGAGGAATTCGAGCGCGCGCTCGGCCTGATGAACCGATTCGACCAGGACCAGGGGGTTGCCGACATCGAGGCGACGATCCGCACGGCGCGGGAGCGGCTGCCGGACGGCGGCAAGGTGGGCTGCGTCGGCTACTGCCTCGGCGGCCGGCTCGCCTACATGACCGCGGCACGCACCGACGTCGATGCCAGCGTCGGCTATTATGCGGTCGGGCTGCCGAACATCCTCCACGAAAAGCACGCCATCGCCCGTCCGCTGATGCTCCACATCGCCGGCGCCGACCATTTCGTGGACGCCGAACAGCAGCGGGCGATGCACGAGGCGCTGGACGGCCACCCGCGCGTCACCCTCCACGATTATCCCGGCGAGGACCACGGCTTCGCCGCCGAGATGGGCAAGCGCCGCAGCGACGAGGCCGCCCGGCTGGCCGACAGGCGCACCGAGGAGTTCTTCGCCGGGCATCTCGGGTGAGCGACCCCTACGCCTTCACGTTGCGCGAAACCGGCGGGCCGGAGGTTCTCGAGGCCGAGCTGATCGACGTGCCCGCGCCCGGGCCGGGGCAGGTGCTGGTCCGGCACGAGGCGGTGGGGCTGAACTTCATCGACACCTACCATCGCTCGGGGCTCTACAAGCTCCCCCTCCCCTCCGGCCTCGGCTCCGAAGCCGCCGGGGTGGTCGAATCCGTTGGCGACGGCGTGACCGACTTCCGCGCGGGACAGCGGGTCGGCTATTTCACCGGCCCGCTCGGCGCCTATGCCAGCCAGCGCGTCATCGACGCGGACCGGCTGGTGAAGCTCCCCGATTCGATCTCCGCCGAAGAGGCAGCCGCGGCGATGCTGAAGGGGTGCACGGCCGAATATCTGGTCGAACGCTGCGCCCGCATCGTCTCCGGCGAGCCGGTGCTGGTCCACGCCGCCGCCGGCGGTGTGGGCTCGATCCTCGTCCAGTGGCTGAAGGCGCTCGGTGCTACGGTGATCGCCCACGCCGGCGACAGCCGCAAGGCGGCGCTCGCGAAGGAGCTCGGCGCCGATCACACGCTCTGCTGCCCGGTGGAGGAGCTCGCCGCCGAGGTGCGGGCGCTCACCGGCGGCAGGGGCGTCCCGGTGGTGCTGGACGGCGTCGGCGCGGCGAGCTGGACCGCCTCGCTCGGCTCCGTCGCCCGGCGCGGACTGATCGTCACCTACGGCAATGCGTCGGGCCCGGTGCCGCCCTTCACCGCCCTCGACCTCCTCAGCGCCGGATCGATCTTCGTGACCCGGCCGACGCTGGGCGATTACTGCCCCACGCCCGGGGAGATGCGGGCGTCGGCGGCGCGCCTGTTCGAGATGCTGGAGCGCAGGACGGTGGACGTCCGCGTCGGCGCCCGCTTTCCGCTCACCAAGGCGGCGGATGCGCACCGGGCGATCGAGAGCCGCGCGACTACCGGATCGGTGATCCTGATCCCTTAGGCGAAGAGCTGCTTCACGCCGACTTCGGGGTGGATGATGCCCTCGTGGATCATGTTTCCGGCCACCCAGACGATGACGGCGAGCCCGATCCAGGCGATCCAGCGGTAACGCTCGATGTAGCGGGCGATGAGGTTCGCCGCGATGCCCATCAGCGCGACGGACAGCACCAGGCCGGCGACGAGCACCCAGGGATGCTCGTGCGCCGCGCCGGCGACCGCGAGGACGTTGTCGAGGCTCATCGAGACGTCGGCGAGCGCGACGGCCCAGGCTGCGGCGGCGAAGCTCCTGGCGGGGCGCAGGCCGGTCCGCTCGTCGCCCTCGATCTCTTCGGATCCCGGCGACTGGCCGGCGTGGCGGAGCTCGCGGTACATCTTCCACGCCACCCACAGGAGCAGCAGGCCGCCCGCGAAAATGAGGCCGATCACCTGCAGCAGCTGGGTGACGATCAGCGCGAAGATGATGCGCAGAACGAGGGCGGCGAGGATGCCGATCAGGATGACGCGTCGGCGCTGCTCCGCTGGCAGGCCGGCGGCAAGCGCGCCGACGACGATCGCATTGTCCCCGGCGAGCACCAGGTCGATCATGATCACTTCGAGGAAGGCGGTGACCGCGCCGGCGGAGACGAGCGAGCCGATGTCCATGGCCCGGCGCCTTACAGGATCAGGTGGAGGATTCCATAGTGCTCGTCGACGATCCCGTCATAGACCATCTTGGACGCGACGTAGAGGATCATCAGCAGGCCGCCCCACGCGATCCAGCGGTAGCGTTGTACCAACTTGGCGACAAGGTTGGCGGCGAGGCCCATGATGGTCACGGAGAGGGCGAGGCCGATGAACAGCACCGCCGGATGGTCGCGCGCCGTGGCGGCCACCGCGAGGACGTTGTCGAGGCTCATCGACAGGTCGGCGAGGGTGACCTGTATCGCCGCCTGGAGGAACGTCTTGCTCGCCGGCGGCCCCTCCACGGACGGCGTCAGGGGGTCGTCGGCGTCCGCCGCCTGCGGCGCGTGCCGGAGCTCGCGGTACATGTTGTACGCGACCCACAGCAGCAGCAGGCCCCCCGCAAGGACGAGGCCGGTGAAGTGCAGGAGCTTGGTCGCGATCAGCGCGAACCCGATCAGGAAGATCAGCGCCATGCCGACGCCGAGCATGATAACCCGCTTGCGCTCCCGTGCCGGCAGGCCGGCCGTCAGCGTACCCATGATCACGACGTTGTCGCCGGCCATGGTGAGGTCGATCAGGATCACCTGGCCGAGCGTGACAAGTCCGGCGGCCGTGAAGATGTCGGCGAAGTTGAACATGCCGTCCACGGTGGGTGCTTAACCCTACTGGTTCATCGAGGCGAAGAAGTCCTCGTTGGACTTGGCGTCCTTCATCTTGTCGAGGAGGAATTGCATCGCGTCCACCGTGCCCATCTGCATGAGGATGCGGCGCAGGACCCACATCTTGGACAGCGTGCCCTGGTCGACCAGCAGCTCCTCCTTGCGAGTGCCGGAACGGCCGACGTCGAGCGAGGGGAAGATGCGCTTGTCGGAGACCTTGCGGTCGAGGATGATCTCGGAATTGCCGGTGCCCTTGAACTCCTCGAAAATCACCTCGTCCATCTTGGAGCCGGTGTCGATCAGGGCGGTGGCGATGATCGAGAGCGAGCCGCCCTCCTCGATGTTGCGGGCCGCGCCGAAGAAGCGCTTCGGCCGCTGCAGCGCGTTGGCGTCGACGCCGCCGGTCAGCACCTTGCCGGAGCTCGGCACGACCGTGTTGTAGGCGCGGCCGAGGCGGGTGATCGAATCGAGCAGGATCACCACGTCCTTCTTGTGCTCGACGAGGCGCTTCGCTTTCTCGATCACCATCTCCGCGACCTGGACGTGACGGCTGGCCGGCTCGTCGAAGGTCGAGGAGACGACCTCGCCGCGCACGGAGCGCTGCATGTCGGTCACTTCCTCCGGCCGCTCGTCGATGAGCAGCACGATGAGGAAGACCTCCGGGTGGTTGTCGGTGATCGCCTTGGCGATGTTCTGGAGGAGCACGGTCTTGCCGGTCCGCGGAGGCGCCACGATCAGCGCGCGCTGCCCCTTGCCCTGCGGCGAGATGATGTCGATGACCCGCGCGGACTTGTCCTTCACGGTCGGGTCGAGCGTGTCGAGCGTCAGCTTTTGGTTCGGGTAGAGCGGCGTCAGGTTGTCGAAATTGACGCGGTGGCGGACGGCGTCGGGATCGTCGTAATTGATCTGGCTGACCCGGACGAGGCTGAAATAGCGCTCGCCGTCCTTCGGCCCGCGGATCTCGCCCTCCACGGTATCGCCCGTGCGGAGCCCGAATTTCCGGACCTGGTTCGGCGAGACATAGATGTCGTCGGGACCGGCGAGATAGTTGGCCTCAGGCGAACGGAGGAAGCCGAAGCCGTCGGGCAGCACTTCGATCGTGCCCATGCCCATGATCTCCTGGCCGTTTTCGGCCTGGACCTTGAGGATGGAGAACATCAGCTCCTGCTTGCGGAGCGTCGAGGCGCCCTCGATGCCGAGCTCCTCGGCCATGGCCACGAGGTCGGCGGGGGGCTTCTGCTTCAGGTCTTTGAGATGCATGGGGGGATTACTCGGAAGGTCGGACTGGGCCGTTCAGGCCGCGCGAGAAAGCGAGTTTTCGGGCGGGATCCCACACGGACGGCGGGCGAACGGCTAAAGGCAGGGTTAGGCTCCGCACTTTTTCAAGTCAAGCGAGCGAAACGATGGTTTCGAACGCCGGGCCGACGGACGGCCTGGTGCGGTACGAACGGATATGGTCGCTCGTCCGAAAATGAAAAGAGGCGGCCGCTCCGAGGCTCAGAACGGCTTCACGATGACCAGGATGACGATCAGCACGGTCGCGAGGCCGGGAAGCTCATTCATGATCCTCAGCGTCCTGCCGCTCAGCGGCCGCTCCCCGCGCGCAAGCTTGCGCCCGTAGCCGATCAGCCAGCCGTGATAGGCCGACAGGGCCAGCACCAGCACGAACTTGGCCTGGAACCAGCCGTAGCTCCACCAGCCCTGCGTCCACGCCATGGTGAGGCCCAAGGCCCAGACAAGCAGCATCGCCGGCGTGATGATGATCTGCCGCAGCTTCCGCTCGCGGTCGATCCAGCGCTGTTCCTCGGCGGACCCGGGCGCCGCCTCCTGGTGATACACGTAGTAACGCGGGAGCATGAACATGCCCGCGATCCAGAAGATCACGAAGATGACGTGGCCCGCCTTGATCCACTGATAGGTCAAGCTGAGCGCCAGTTCGACATTCACCGGCGCACCAGGCGGATCAGCTGCTCGACGTGCGTGATCGGCGTGTCCGGCAAGATGCCATGCCCCAGGTTGAAGACGTGCGGTCGCTCTGAGAAGACAGATAGGATGCGCTCCACCGCGCTTGCAAGCGCCTCGCCCCCGGCGATGAGGGCGAGCGGATCGAGATTGCCCTGCACCGGCAGCTCGGGGGGGAGGGCGGCGGCGGCCCAGGCCGGGTCCACCGTCTCGTCCAGGCCGATCGCGTCGACCCCTGTCTCGCGCGCATAGGCCGGAAGCTTGCCCCCCGCACCCTTCGGGAAGCCGATCACCGGGACCGCCGGATGGCGCGCCTTGAACGCTGCGACGATCGCTGCGGTGGGGGCGATCACCCACCGCTCGAACTGACGGGGCGAGAGGCTCCCTGCCCAGCTGTCGAACAGTTGCACCGCCTCGACGCCCGCGCGCGCCTGCCGGCTGAGGTACTCGACGGTCATGCCGCCGATCGCATCGACTACGTGCTGGAAAGCGCCGGGATCGGCATAAGCGAAGCGCCGCGCTTCGGCCTGCTCGCGGCTGCCGCGGCCTGCGATCATGTAGGTGGCAACGGTCCACGGGCTGCCCGCGAAGCCGAGGAAGGTCGTCTCCTCAGGCAGGGAGGCGGCAACTTTCTCCACAGTGGCGTAAACCGGCTCCAGACGGTCCGGAACGACCTTGAGCGATTCGAGTGGTGATTCGAGCAGGGTGGGCGACAGACGCGGGCCCTCGCCCGCCTCGAATCGCAGGTCCTGACCCAATGCCCAAGGGATTGTGAGGATGTCGGAGAACAGGATCGCCCCGTCGAACCGGAAGCGGCGGATCGGCTGCAGGGTCACCTCCGCCGCGGCCTCGGGGTCGCACACGAGGTCGAGGAAGCCGCCCTTCTCGCCCCGCAGCGCGCGATATTCCGGGAGGTAGCGCCCGGCCTGGCGCATCAGCCAAACCGGTGTTTTTGCGGTGTTTTTCCGCCGCAGGACGCTGAGGAGAGGCTTTTCGGCAGCCGACATTTTGGGAGGGAGGCTCCGCTCTCTTCTCTATATAGAGTCTATAGAAGAGAGTCTGTTGAAGTTAGTAGAGCGGCGGAAGCTGGGGTTTATTGGCTCCACCCGATTTTGCAAACAGCTTGACTCTTTCGGCCCCGTGGAAGCCTGCGGATTCGCGGCGGTTGTCCCCGCTTTTCACAGCGGGAGGGTAGGAACTTTTTCACCTTTGCGAGTCTGTGGACGAAAACCGAAAGGCGGGGAGAATTGCCGCGCTTGCAACCGTCCCGAGCCTTCCTGTAGCCCTTTCCCCATGCTTATCCACAGGCCGTTCCGGTGAGCGAACCGCTCCACCTCCATCTCCTCTCCGATTCGACGGGGGAGACGCTGGAGGTGGTGGCGAAGGCGTGCCTCGCCCAGTTCGAACATGCCGAGGTGCTGCGTCACCTGTGGCCGATGGTGCGCTCGGAGGGCCATCTCGACCGCGTCCTCGAGGATATCGAACGCCGACCGGGCCTCGTCGTCTACACCCTGGTCAACAGCAACATCCGGCGCGAACTCGAGCAGAAATGCCGGCGGCGCGGAATCCATGCGGTGTCGGCGCTCGATCCGGTCACCCACGCCTTGTCGGCCGTGCTCGGGCAGGAGGCGAAGGGGCGGCCGGGGCGGCAGCATGCGCTCGACGCCGCCTATTTCGCGCGGGTCGACGCGATCCAGTTCACCATCGCCCATGATGACGGGGTCGGTTCGGAAAACTGGGAGGAGGCGGACATCGTCCTCGCCGGCGTCTCCCGCACGTCGAAGACGCCGACCTCCATCTATCTCGCCAACCGCGGCTACAAGGTGGCCAACATTCCACTGGTGCCCGAAGCGCCGCCGCCGCCGACCTTGTTCACGGTCAGGCATCC
The DNA here is from genome assembly GCA_036386335.1 of Allosphingosinicella sp. Taxonomy (GTDB): domain Bacteria; phylum Pseudomonadota; class Alphaproteobacteria; order Sphingomonadales; family Sphingomonadaceae; genus Allosphingosinicella. The sequence continues at coordinate 18,176 of DASVVY010000086.1, forward strand.
GCTGGTCGTCGGCCTCACCACCAATCCCGAACGGCTGATCCAGATTCGGCGGAACCGCCTGCTCTCGCTCAACCAGGCGCCTGAAACCGACTATGTCGACCGGGAGGCGGTCAATGCGGAGCTCGCCTTCGCCCGGCGAATCTTCGCCGACAATGGCTGGCCGGTGATCGACGTCACCCGGCGCTCGATCGAAGAAACCGCTTACGCGATCGTCAAATTGTGCAACCAGCGGATGGACGCGGTCGCAGAGGCGCAGGGAGTGGTGGTGGAATCATGAAGCTGCTTCTCGCCTCGAAGAGCGCGCCGCGGCGCCGGATGCTCGAAGCTGCGGGAATTCCGTTCGAGCCGGTCGAGGCCGAGCTCGACGAGCGTGCGGCGAAGGAGGGGCTGGCGGCGGCCGGTTTCGACGCGCGCGGAATCGCTGAGGAGCTGGCGCAGCTCAAGGCGATCAGCGTCTCCGCGCCGCCGGGCGATCTCGTTCTCGGTTCCGACCAGACGCTGGAGCTCGACGACGGCACCCTGCTGAGCAAGCCGCAGGATCGCTCCGACGCCGCCGCGCAGCTCCGCGTGATGAGCGGCCGCACCCACCATCTCCATGCCGCCGCCGTCGTCGCCGAAGGGGGAGAGGCGGTCTGGTGGCATAGCGAGACCGTCGCCCTCACAATGCGCCGGCTCAGCGAACGGTTCATCCAAGCCTATCTCGACGGCGAATATGAAGCGATACGCTGGAGCGTCGGCGGCTATCGGATCGAGGGACCCGGCGTGCAGCTGTTCGAGCGGATCGAGGGCAGCCACTTCTCGATCCTGGGAATGCCCCTGATCCCGCTCCTCGGCTATTTGCGCGAGCGAGGCCTGATCCCCGCCTGATGCGCAGGCCGCTCGTCCTCGGCCTCACCGGCTCGATCGGGATGGGCAAGACCACGGTGGCGCAGATGTTCGCCGAGGAGGGGGTGCCGGTCTTCGACGCCGACGCCGCGGTGCATCGGCTCCAGGGGCCTGAAGGTGCCCTCGTGGCGGAGATCGAGACGCATTTTCCCGGAACCACAGGCCCGGGCGGCGTCGACCGCGGCGTCCTTGCCGAGCGGGTCCTCGGGGAGTCCGCGGCGCTTCAGCGGCTCGAGGCGCTGATCCACCCCGCTGTCGCCAGCGAGCGGGAGGCGTTCCTCGCCGCTCACGGCACGGCACCGCTGGTCGTCCTCGACATCCCGCTGTTGTTCGAGAAGGACGGCTGGCGCGAAGTCGACCGGATCGCGGTGGTTTCGGCGCCCGCAGAGGTTCAGCGGGCGCGGGTACTCGCCCGCGCGGGGATGACCGAGGACAAGTTCGCGAAGATCCTGTCGCACCAGGTGCCGGACGCGGAGAAGCGCGCGCGCGCCGACTTCGTGATTCCGACCGGGGCCGACATATCCACCACGCGATCGGCGGTGCGGCAGATCATCGCTTGCCTCGCAAACGCGGGCGATTCATAGTTCGACCATGCGCGAAATCGTCTTCGATACCGAGACCACCGGGCTCAGCCCGCTCGCCGGCGACCGAATGGTCGAGATCGGCTGCGTGGAGTTGGTGAACCGAGTCGAGACCGGCCGCACCTTCCACGCCTATTTCAATCCGGACCGGCCGATGCCGAGCGGCGCGGAGGCCGTGCACGGCCTCAGCGACCGCTTCCTCGCCGACAAGCCGCGCTTCCACGATGTAGTGGAGGAGCTGCTCGAATTCCTCGGCGAGTGCCCGCTGGTTGCCCACAATGCGAACTTCGACTTCGGCTTCCTCAATCACGAGCTCAACAATTGCGGCCGCCCGCTGATCTGCCTCACCCGGATGGTGGACACGCTGACGATCGCGCGTTCGAAGCATCCCGGCGCCAAGCACAGCCTCGACGCGCTCTGCACCCGCTTCGGCGTCGATCGCAGCATCCGGGTCAAGCACGGCGCGCTGATCGACGCCCAGCTCCTCGCCCAATGCTATGTTGAGCTCACCGGCGGCCGCCAGATCGGCTTTTCGCTGGCGGAGATCGTCGCACAGGAAGTGCCGTCCGTCGCGTCCCGCACCCCCTCGGAAGCGGCGCCGATCACCGTCCTTGCCCGGCCGCCGCGCCACCACGCCCCGAGCGAGGAGGAGCTTTTGGCGCACGCCCACTTCCTCAGCACCATCGCCGATCCCATATGGAATCGGCTGGACGGGCGCGGTTGACGGCCAGCCGCCACGGCGCCTAATCCCCGCGCCGATCTCGCCTTCTTCCAGCTGCTGGAGACGTTCATGGACATTCGGGTGTCGGGTCATCAGGTCGATACCGGAGAGGCCCTGCGCGGCCGGGTGGAGGAGCGGCTCAACGGGATCGCCGGCAAATATTTCACCCGGGCCATCTCGGCGCAGGTGACCTTCGGCAAGGGCCCGCACGATCACGGCTTCACCTGCGAGGTCATCGCCTACGTGCCGCAGGGGGTCGTGCTCAAGGCGGTCGATCGCGCCGCGGATGCCAATGCCGCGTTCGACGCGACCGCCGATAAGATCGAGAAGCAATTCCGCCGCCACACGCGCCGCCTCAAGGACCATCACGCCGCCGCGGGCGTAGAGGCGGGCGGCGGCTGAGCGCAGGCACCGCTCCGGCCGGGGGGAATACGGCTCGAGCTTTGACAGCGGGCGTGCGCCCGCGCATCCTTTTCCTTCAATCGGGGCACGGGGGCGCCCTCTTTCCGGTGGACGCATGAACGACCTCTCCGACATCCTCACGATCGAGTGCGTCGATGCCGACATGGCCGCCGCCAACAAGAAGGCCCTTTTCCAGCAGCTTGCCGTCGCCGCCGGGCGCAAGACCGGGATGGCGACAAAGGGCATCGCGTCCGCGCTCGCCGAGCGTGAGAAGCTCGGCTCGACCGGCTTCGGCTCCGGCGTCGCCATACCGCACGGCAAGATCGAGGGGCTGGAGCACGTCTTCGGCTATTTCGCGCGGCTGATCTCGCCGATCGACTTCCAGGCGGTGGACGGCCTGCCCGTCGACCTCGTCTTCATGATCCTTTCGCCGCCCGATGCCGGGGCCGACCACCTGAAGGCGCTCGCCCGGGTGAGCCGCGCGCTTCGCGACCGCAATACGCTGGCCAAGCTGCGCGGCGCGCGGTCGCGCGATGCGATCTTCGCGCTGCTGGCGGGGATCGAAAGCCTGCATGCCGCCTGAGGGCGCCTCGGCCCATTATCGGGCGCTGGAATCGCTCTATCGCCACGCGCCGATCAACCGGCTGTTCGAATCCCGGCTCGAGATCGTCGAGGAAGGCTTCGCGCGAATCCGCTTCGACGTGGCGGAGGGGCATTTCCATGCCGCCGAGGCGGCGCACGGGACGCTCTATTTCAAGATGCTGGACGACGCCGCCTTCTACGCGTGCAACAGCCTCGTCACCGACCGCTTCCTGCTGACGACGGCGTTCAACCTCCTGTTCACCCGTCCGCTCCGCGCCGGGCCGGTCCAGGCGGAGGGACGATGGGCGAGCGGGCGGCGGCGCGTGTTCGTGGCGGAAGCACGGCTGATCGATTCCGCCGGCGAGGAAGCGGCGCGCGGGACCGGCACCTTTATGCGCTCGCACATCCCGCTCTCCAGCCTCCGCGGCTACCGGAGCGAAGAGTGACGGAGCCGCGGCTCACCAGCTCCGTCCTGGTGGGGGCGCTCATCCGCCGGGCCGAAGCGGAAGGCGGCTTCGCGGCGGTGCTGGCGAAGGGCGACCCGACCTCCGGCTCGATCCTCGTCATGCTGACCGAGCGCGGTGCGCCACCGCGAATCTACGAGCGAATCCTGCAGCCGGACGGCCGCTACGGCTGGCAGGAAGCGGTGGTGGCCGAAGAATCCGGTTCCTCTTCCCTCCAGGATTTCATCGCCCGCAGAAGGCGTTTCGACCCGGATTTGTGGCTAATTGAACTGGATATCCCATCGGCAGAACGATTCGCCGCCGAACTGACTGCCTTCGGTTGACCTGCTGCAGCGCACAATCTAGCCGCAGCACAGACATTCTGATCGAGAGCGGGGGGCCGTCCCGACCCGGGGTTTGGGGAGGTGGCCGGTCACGCAAGACGGAGGGCAGTCCGTGGGTGCATTTATGTTGCGCACCCGGCGTTGGACGAGCCAGCCGCACTGACCTGGGCGAAAATTGAAGTCATTCCTGCGCGCCGCCGGCTATGCCGCGGCCTCCATGGTTGCCGTGTTCGGCACCGTCTACGCCGGCCCCTCCCTAGCCTGGGAGACCAATCCCGGCCCGGCCATTTCCTACCTCGACCACGCCGCCGCCACGATGGCCGCCGTCGATCTCCCTCTCAACGACGTCCAGCAGACGGTCCCGGCCGCACCGGCGGCGGTCTTCGCGCATGAGCAGACCGCTCCGGCGGACATTGCGGCGGACGTGGATCTTCCGCCGCGCAGCCTCGCGGATTTGGTGGGGGACTTTGCCAGCGCCGAGGTGACGGACGCGGAGCATGAATGCCTCGCCGGCGCCGTCTATTTCGAAGCGAAGGGCGAACCGCTTAAGGGGCAGCTCAGCGTAGCGGAAGTCATCCTCAACCGCGCACGTTCCGGCCGCTTCCCCACCACTTTGTGCGGAGTCGTGAAGCAAAGGGGGCAATTCTCCTTCATCCGGGCCGGCCGCTTCCCGCCCATCGCCCGCGCCTCGGCGGCGTGGCGCAAAGCGGTGGCGATCGCCCATATCGCCCGGCAGGACTTGGCGGATGGCCCGGCGCCGCGCGCCTTGTTCTTCCACGCCCGCTACGTCGCTCCGGCCTGGCGCGGACTGACGCGGGTGGCGGCGGTGGGGAACCACATCTTCTACCGCTGAGCCGTCTTCCAAGCGTTCCCTTTTCATTCTAGCGTCGGGGCATGGCGACTCTCCCGATTCTCGAGCGCGAAGGCTGCTTCGCCGATGCCCCGCTCGCCGCGCAGGACGTGGCGCGCGGGGTTACGCGGCTGTTTTTCCACCAGGATATCTTCGCGCTCTGCGAGGTGCCGCTGCCAAACGGGCGGCGGGCCGATATGGTCGGGATCGATTCGTCGGGCCTGTTCACGATCGTCGAGATCAAGGTGTCGCGCGCCGACCTGATGGGCGACTGCAAGTGGCCCGATTATCTCGGCTATTGCGACCGCTTCTTCTGGGCCGTGCCGGAAGGCTTCGACCTGGCGCCGTTCGAGCAGCCGGCCTTCAAGCCCGGGCTGTGCGGGCTGCTCGTGGCCGACCGGTACGAGGCGGCGGTGGTCCGCGAGGCGCCGGTGCGCAAGCTCGCGGCGGCCCGCCGCAAGGCCGAGACGTTGCGCTTCGCCCGCCGTGCCGCCCGCAGATTGGTCGGCGACCTTGATCCGGGGCTGGTCGGCTTTCTCTAGAGCTTGGGGCCGGCGACGGCCCTGGCGGGCTCCTGCGGCGCCTCAAGCGCCTTGAGGATCGGCAGGGCGCGGGTGTCGCGCTTGGCGTAATCGAGCGCGGAATAGCCGGCGACGCGGTCGGTCCGCTTCGGGTTGGCGCCCTTAGCGACCAGCAGCCGCACCAGCGACAGGTCGCGGCGGTGGACGGCGAGGATCAGCGGCGTCTCGCCCTGCGAATTCGCAAGGTCGACGCTGGCGCCGCGGCGCAGCATCAGGTCCGCGCCTTCGGCCCAGCCGAGCTGCGCCGCCACGCTGAGCGGCGTCTCGCCGCGACTGTTCTGGGAATCGAGCTTGGCGCCCTTGCCGATCAGGAAGGAAAGCCAGGTATAATCGCGCTCGCGCACGATATAATGGAGCGCGGTGTCGCCGTTGGCGCGGTCGCGGCTGTTGACCACGACGGTGCCCGGCACGGCGACCATGCTGGTCACCTTGTCGGCGTCGCGCTCCTTCACCGCCTTGAGGAAGGTGAAAGAATCCGAATATTGCTGTGCCAGCGCCGGAACGCCCGCCACCAGAATCACAGCCGCCGCAGCGCCCAGGCCGAACCTTTTGCCCACTTCCCGTTCCCCGTCAGTCCCGACTTGATCCCGGTCCCATAGCAAAGCAAGGCTGCCGACACCATGAACGAAACGCGCAAGCCCCGCTTATTGCTGGCCGTTTTCCTCGCGCTCGGGCTCGCCGCGATCCCGGCCTGCTCGGGGGCCGGCGAAGAGCCGCCGCTGAAGGGGGCGACGATCGGCGGACCCTTCACGCTGACGGACCAGGACGGGCGGCAGGTCAGCGACCGGACCTTCGCCGGCAAGTACCGGATCGTCTATTTCGGCTTCACCCACTGCCCCGACGTCTGCCCCACCGATCTCGCCACCATCGGCCAGGGCCTGGCGCAGTTCGAGAAGCAGGACCCCGCCCGCGCCGCGAAGGTGCAGCCGATCTTCATCACCGTCGATCCCGAGCGGGATACCCCCGCCGCCCTCAAGGACTATGTCCGCGCCTTCCACCCACGCCTGATCGGCCTCACCGGCACGCCGGACCAGATCGCCCATGTCGCCAAGGGCTACGGCATCTATTTCGCCAAGGAGGATGTGCAGCCGGGCGGCGCCTATTCGATGAACCACGGCCGGGTCGCGACCCTGTTCGGGCCCGACGGCGCCCCGATCGTGCTGCTTCCCTACGAGAAGGGGCCGCAGGCGATCGCCGCCGAACTCGACCGGTGGGTCACGTGAACTTCTGGGAAAAGCCGCTGGCGCATCTCAGCCGCGCCGAGTGGGAGGCACTGTGCGACGGCTGCGGCAAATGCTGCCTGCACAAGGTCGAGGATGCGGACACGGGCGAGATCCACGCCACCAACGTCGCCTGCAAGCTGCTCGACCGTCACACCGGCCATTGCGGCAACTACCGGGGCCGCTTCGCCTTCGTGCCCGACTGCATACGGCTGACGCCGGCGAAGATCGGGGGCCTGGAATGGCTGCCCTCGACCTGCGCCTATCGCCTCCGCGCCGCCGGGAAGGCGCTTCCCGAATGGCATTATCTCGTCTGCGGCGACCGCGAGGAGGTGCACCGCGCCGGCATGTCGGTGCGGGGCTGGACGGTCGGCGAGGTGGAGGCGGGCGATCTTGAGCATCACCTGATCGACCGTGAGCTCTGAGCTCGCCTTCGGCGCCGCGGGCGTGCCGCTCAGGATCGTCGAATCGGCGCGGGCGCGCGCGATGCGGCTACGGGTCGATGCCCGCACCGGGGAGGTGCTGCTGACCGTGCCGCGGCGCGTGTCGCGGCGGCGGGCGCTGGAATGGGCCGCAGGCCATCGCGAGTGGGTCGAAAAGCAGCTCGCCGCCGTGGCGCCGGTGGCGCGGCTCGGGCCCGGCGCGGCGCTGCCGCTCTACGATGTGCCGCGGCGCATCGACTGGAGCGCGGATCGGCCGCGGACGCCGCGGCTGGAGGAGGATCGACTGGTCGTCGGCGGGCCGGAGGCGAATCTGGAAGACCGGATCGTCCGCTGGGTGCGGCGGCATGCGGCGGAGGTGCTGTCCGCCGAGACCGCCGAGTTCGCGGCGAAGGCGGGGGTGAGCGTCGGCCGGGTGGCGGTCGGCGACCCGCTGTCGCGCTGGGGAAGCTGTTCCTCGAGCGGCGCGATCCGCTACAGCTGGCGGCTGATCCTGGCGCCCGACTGGGTGCGCCGGGCTACCGTCGCCCACGAGGTCGCCCACCGTGTGCACATGAACCACGGGCCCGACTTCCACGCGCTGGTCGAGAGGTTGCTCGGCACCGACCCGAAGCCGGCGCGGCTATGGCTGCGGCGGCGCGGCGCCCTCCTCCACCGGATCGCTCCTGGGCGGTGAGGCGCGCCGCGGCTGCGGCGGCGGCACCTCCCGCCTCGGCGCCGGCCGCTCGCGGCCGACCGCCCGATCGAGCCATTCCTGGTCGAGCCGGTCTTCGCGCGCCTCGGCAGCGTCCTCATCGTCGGGCTGAGGATCGGGCCGCGGCGTCGCTCCGGGCGCGGGGCCGGCTCCGTTAGGGTCCACCAGCTGCCCGCCGCCCTGCGGCTCGCCCGGCGCCTGGCCCTCACGCGGCGCTTCGTACCAGACCTCCTCGTCGGGCTCGACCACCCATCCGGGCGGCGCGACCTCGATCTCGAACTTCTCCGGCGGCCGGTTAGCGACGGCGCGGACCATGAACTCGTGCCAGGCCCGCGCCGGCGCCCTGCCGCCCTGCAGGCCTGGGATCGCCTTGTTGTCGTCGCGGCCCATCCAGATGCCGGTGGTGAGGCCGCTGGAGAAGCCGAGGAACCAGCCGTCCTTGTAGGAGCTGGTCGTGCCCGTCTTGCCGGCGACGGGGCGGCCGATCTGCGCGGCGCGTCCGGTGCCAGTCATCACCGCCGCTTGCATGAGGTCCGTCATTTCCGCCGCCACCCACGGATTGACCAGCACCCGCGCCTCGCTGGCCTCGTGCTGGTAGAGCAATTCGCCCTTGGCGGTGGTCACCCGCCGAATGCCGTAGGGCACCACCGCCACGCCCTTGCTCGCGACGGACGCGTAGGCGCGGGTCATGTCGAGAAGGCGGACCTCGGAGCTGCCGAGCGCGATCGAGGGGTGGGTGCTGACCTTGGTGGTGATGCCGAAGCGCTGCGCCATGTCCGCGACGGTGCGGAAGCCGACCTCCTGGGCGAGGCGCACCGAAACGGTGTTGATCGACTGCGCGAAGGCCTGCCGCACCGTGACGTCGCCGGCGAAGCCGCGGGTGCTGTTCCGCGGCGACCAGCCGTTGATCGTGATCGGCGCGTCCGGGATCATGTCGTCCGGCTTGTATCCGGCCTCCAGCGCGGCGAGATAGACGAACAGCTTGAATGACGAGCCCGGCTGGCGATTGGACTGCGTCGCCCGGTTGTAGATCGAGCGGACATAATCGCGCCCGCCAATCATCGCCCGCACTGCGCCGTCGCGGTCGAGCGCGACCAGCGCACCCTGCGCCCCGCCGGGCGTCTGTGAATTTATGACCTGGTCGCCCAGGCGCTGCATGTTGGGATCGAGGGTGGTCCAAACCTCGATCGGCTCCACCGATTCATCGATCAAGGTGTCGAGCTGGGGAAGGACCCAGTCGGTAAAGTAGCGGACGCTGTTCTGCTGCGGCGTCGGCGCCATCTGCACCTCCGCGGGCCGCGCCATCGCGCCCACGCCGGGGGAGATCTTTCCGTTCTCGATCATCAGGTCGATGACGACCGACGCGCGACGCCGCGCCGCTTCCGCGTCGGCGGTGGGCGCGTAGTTGGACGGCGCTTTGACGAGGCCGGCGATGATCGCCGCTTCCGAGACGGTGAGAGTATCCGCCGAATGGCCGAAGAAGCGCCGTGAGGCGGCGTCGATGCCGTAGGCGCCGCCGCCGAAATAGACCCGGTTGAGGTAGAGCTCGAGGATCTGGTCCTTCGAGAAGCGGCGTTCGAGGGCGAGGGCGAGGATCGCCTCCCGAACCTTGCGGCCGAAAGTGCGCGAATTGGTCAGAAAGATATTGCGCGCGAGCTGCTGGGTGATGGTCGAGCCGCCCTGGGTCCAACGGCCCTTGCTGACGCGGACCTTGACCGCGCGGGCGAGGCCGATCGGATCGACGCCGATATGTGAGCGGAAGCGCTTGTCCTCCACTGCGACCATCGCATCCTTCATGATGTCGGGGATCTGCTCGTACCGCAGCCACTGGCCGAAGCTGGGGCCGAGCGACACGAGCACCGAACCGTCCGCCGCCCGGACGCGGATCATCTGGCCGAGGTCGTCGCGGCGGACGAGCTCCTGATAGGTCGGCAGCCTGCTCATCGCGACGCCGACCGCGACGACGAGCGCGATTAGCCCCAGAAGCGAGGCGTAGAGACCGGCCTTGAGTGCGGTGATCAGAACCCGCCGGACGCGGGAAGGTGGAGAAGCGTCACTGGCCATTCGCCGCTGGGGATAAGCCGAGACCAGCCCCGCCACAAGCGCCGCGGTGGGCCCGCCTGCGCTAACCCCGCGGCTTGAAGTCCAGAGCCGCGCTGTTGATGCAGTAGCGCAGGCCGGTCGGGCCGGGGCCATTGGGGGAGACGTGGCCGAGATGGCCGTCGCAGGTGGCGCAGCGGACCTCGACGCGGCGCATGCCGTGGGTCGTGTCGGAATGCTCGGCGATGGCTTCCCGGGCCGGCGCGGTGAAGCTCGGCCAGCCGCTGCCGCTGTCATATTTGGCGGCGCTGTCGAACAGCAGCTCGCCGCAGCCGGCGCAGCGATATTCGCCGTCCTGTTTGTTGTCGACATAGCGGCCGCTGGAGGGCCGCTCGGTGCCGGCTTCGCGCAGCACGTGATATTGCTCGGCGCTAATGCGGTCGCGCCATTCGCGCTCGGAGAGGCTCCCCCTGCCCCTGGGGTCAGCCATCGCTCTCCCTCTCTGGTGCCGAAGGAGCCCCTTCAACCGCCCGGTCGTCCGGCTGGTTGCGCCGGGTGAGCAGATAGACGGGGAGGCCGGTGGCAGCCAGCGCGAGGCCCCAGCCGTTAGCCTCCAGCCCCGCGCCCCACATCGCCCAGGCCGAATAGGCGGCGCCGAGCCCCGCCGCGGCGGCGAGCAGCCAGTCCGAGGCCATCCGGCCGCGGGCGGGGAGCGCAAGGGCGGCGAGCGAGCAGACGAAATAGGCCACGAGCGAGGCGGTGGTCGCGAGGAGGATCAGGAAGGTGAACAGGTCGGTCGCGGTGCGGCCGGTGTTGAACAGCAGGACGGCGGTGATGAGCAGGCTGGAGACGAGATAGGCGCGCACCGGGGTTCCCCGTGGCGAGAGGACCGCTAGCCAGCGCGGCAGGACGCCGTCCTTGGCCATTGCCCACGGCATCTCGCCCTGGAGCAGGATCCAGCCGTTGAGCGCGCCGAAGGCGGTGGTCGCGGCGAACAAGGCGAGGATCGTCCCCGCGCCGGCGCCCCAGTGAAGCGCGACGAAGTCGGCGAGCGGCGCGCCGGAGCGCGACGCCTGCTCGGGCGGGAGCATCAGCGCCACCGCGGAGCAGGAGAGGAGGTAGACGAGCCCGGTCACCGCCGTTCCCGCCACGGTGGCCCGCGCGATCACCTTGCGGGGGTTCTCGACCCGCTCGGCGGGAATGGTGGCGGACTCGAGCCCGAGGAAGCTCCACAGGGTCAGTGCAGCGGCGGCGCCGATTCCGCCTGCTCCGGTGAACTGGAGATGCTCCCCCTCGAGCGGAGGGAGGACGGCGGTGCCCTCGCGGCCGAGGACGAGGGCGGCGAGCAGGATGACGGCGGCGAGCGGCAGGAACTTGAGCGCGGTGACGGCGACCTGGAGCCCGCCCGCGAGGCGCGCCCCGAGGCAGTTGACGGCGGTGAGCAGCCACAGGATGCCCAGCGTCCACCACGCCGAATGGGCCGATACCGCCGGGAAGATCGTGCCCAGCGGCGCCACCACGCCGGTGGCAATGGCGACGTTGCCGATCCACAGCGACACCCAGTACATCCACGCGACGAGGAAGCCCGCGAAGCTGCCGAACGCCTCCCGGCTATAGGCATAGGGTCCGCCGGCTTTGGGGAAAGCGGCCGAGAGGCGGCCGAAGACGATCGCCAGGCAGAGCGCGCCGCCGATGGTGAAGACCCAGCCGAACACCCCCGCCCAGCCGAACGGCGCCAGGCTCGCCGGCAGCAGGTAAACGCCCGAGCCGATCATGTTGCCGACGACGAGCGCCAGGCAGATCCAGAAGCCGAAGACGCGCCGGGGTGGGGAGGTCGCCATGCAGGGAGCATGGCGGACCCGGATCATCAGCAAAAGGGAAAATGGTGCGGTCGAGAAGACTCGAACTTCCACGGCCTTTCGGCCACAGCGACCTCAACGCTGCGCGTCTACCAGTTCCGCCACGACCGCACGTGAAACCCGCCGGAAAGATGGTCCGGCGCTGGCAGGGAGCGGGGCCTCTAGCAAAGGCCCCCCGGGGGCGCAATGCCGGATTGGCCGCTCAATAGAGGAACATCGGCATGCCCTCGATCCGCATCAACTTGGCGCGGTAGGAGGTGCGGTCGTAGAGGCCCGAGACATCGACGGACTTCTTCCCCTTGAGCAGGGTGTCCGCGGGGACGTGTGTGTAGTTGCCGTCGGCGAGCGTCACCATCCGGCCCTTCTCGCCGCGCTGGAGGAGCTGGACGGCGAGGCCGCCGAAGGCGAGGCCGACCATCCGGTCCATTGCGTCCGGCTCGCCCGCGCGCATGAGGTAGGCGAGCTCCTGGATGACGGTGCCGCAGCCGAGGCGCCGGGTGATGGCGCTGCCGAGCCGCTGGCCGACGCCGACGTCGGCCCGCTCGCTGGCGGGCTTGGAAAGCTCCCCATTCTCCTCGTCCTCGCCGAGGATGCGGGCGCCTTCGGAGATGACGCACATCGCGTAGCTCGCCGGGTTGGAATCGCGGTCCTCGGCGAGGAGCGGCAGGAGGACGTCGAGGTCGGCCGGGGCCTCGGCGATGATGGTGCGGTCCACCTGGGCGAGGAAGCCCGAGAGGAGGGCGGTCTCGCCGCTGCGCCGGCCGAACAGCTCGATCACGCCGATCCGCTCGTGGCTCTCGACGGTGGTGCGCAGCGCGTTGATCGATTCGACCGAGCGGCTGACGGCGGTGGAGAAGCCGATGCAGTAATCGGTACCGAAGACGTCGTTGTCCATCGTCTTGGGCACGGAGATGACGGGGACGCCCTGCTCCGCGAGGTGGGCGGAGAAGCGCAGGGTGCCGTCGCCGCCGAGCGTCACCATCGCCTCGATGCCGAGCTTGTCGAGGACGTGGAGGACCTGGCCGGTCTTGTCGCCGTCTTTCACCGTGCGCGGATCGGTGCGCGAGGTGTGGAGAATGGTGCCGCCCATCCGGTCGATGCCGCGCACGCCCTCGCGGCTCAGCGGGACGGTGCCCGCGGCGACGCTGGCGGCGTCGGACGGGTCGATGTCGAGGAAGCCCTGCCAACCGCGGCGGAAGCCGACTACCTCCCACCCGAGGTCGTCCGCGGACATGGTGACCGAGCGGATGCAGGCGTTGAGGCCAGGCACGTCGCCGCCGCCGGTCAGAATCCCGATCCGCATTGATTGCTCCTCAGATGGTGGTCAGGCGAGCGGGCCGAAGGTGACGTGCACCTTGCGCGCGCCCCGCGGGACGCTGAGGTCCGCACCGTTGAACGGAATGCTCGCGCCGGCGGAAAGTTCAGGGGCGGGGGCAGAGATCGACCATTGGTAGACGGGTCGGCCCTGATCGTCGCGAAGCTCGGCGCGCAGCTGGGGCACGCGCTGGGTCTCGGCGGTGGGGTTTGTGATACGGCCGGTGACGGTGACCAGGTCGTTGCCGCTGGCGAGCTTGACGCGCTGGCTGCGCACCTCCTCGATCTTGAGCGGCGTCCCCTTGGCGGCGGCGATTCCTCCGCGGCCGACGGTCGGCAGGCCGAAACGCGAGATGGCGGCGGTGGCGGCGAGCATCAGCAGGGCGGCGAGGATCGCCGCGATCGTCCACATCCGGGCGCGATTGTGGCGCGGGCGGAACGGCGGCTCGTGGGCGAAGGCGTCGTAGTCGACCGGTTCCTCGGCCGCTCCGTCGCCGATCAGCGACGCGGAAGCGCGGCCGGGCGCCTCGGGCATGCGGCGCGGTGGCTCCGGGGGCGGCGGCGCGGCGCGTGGCGGCAGCGGCGGCGGGGACGGCACGGCAGCGGCGGGGG
>DASVVY010000087.1:0-25102 GCA_036386335.1 Allosphingosinicella sp.
CGCGCCGGAGTGTGACGGCTATCCGGCCAAACTCAAGCGGTTAATCGCAACGGCTGCTCCGGAACGCTTCCGTTGATGCGGATGCCGGGCATCCCATATATGGGAGGACAGGCCGCAGGGCCGTGAGTGGAGTTCCGATGACCAGTTCCTATCCCGTCCTTCCCCTGCGCGACATCGTCGTCTTCCCGCACATGATCGTGCCGCTGTTCGTGGGGCGCGACAAATCGGTCGCGGCGCTCGAGACCGCGATGGCGGCGGACAAGCAGATCTTCCTCGTCTCGCAGCTCGATCCCGCCGAGGACGATCCCGACCGGGACGCGCTCTACGACATGGGCGTGGTCGCGACCGTGCTCCAGCTGCTGAAACTGCCGGACGGCACCGTGCGGGTGCTTGTCGAGGGGCAGCAGCGCGCTTCGCTGGTGTCCATCGGCATGGAGGGGCAGCACCTGGTCGCGGAGGTCCAGCCGGTCGAGATCGAGGAGCCGTCGGGCACCGAGGTGTCCGCGCTGATGCGCTCGGTGGTCGAGCAGTTCGAGAATTATTCGAAGCTCAACCGCAAGCTGCCGGCCGAGACCGCGGTCCAGCTGGGGCAGATCGAGGAAGCATCCCGGCTCGCCGACGCCGTCGCGGCCAATATCAACATCAAGGTCTCGGACAAGCAGGCGCTGCTCGCCGAGCTCGATCCGGTGCGCCGCCTCGAAATGGCTTTCGCCTTCATGGAGGGCGAGCTGGGTGTCCTCCAGGTCGAGAAGAGGATCCGCAGCCGCGTGAAGCGGCAGATGGAGAAGACCCAGCGCGAATATTATCTCAACGAGCAGCTGAAGGCCATCCAGCGCGAGCTCGGCAACGAGGGCGAGGAAGGCGAGGGCGACGAGCTTGCCGAGCTCGCCAAGAAGATCGCGCGCACCAAGCTCTCCAAGGAAGCGCGGATCAAGGCCAATTCGGAGCTGAAGAAGCTCAAGGCGATGGCGCCGATGTCGGCCGAGGCGACCGTCAGCCGCAATTATTTGGACGTCCTTCTCGGCCTTCCGTGGGGCAAGAAGTCGAAGGTCAAGAAGGACATCGCCGAGGCGCAGGGGATCCTCGACGAGGATCATTACGGCCTGGAGAAGGTCAAGGACCGGATCGTCGAGTATCTCGCCGTCCAGGCCCGCACCAACAAATTGAAGGGCCCGATCCTCTGCCTCGTCGGGCCGCCCGGCGTCGGCAAGACCTCGCTCGGCCGCAGCATCGCCAGAGCCACCGGCCGTGAGTTCGTCCGCCAGTCGCTCGGCGGGGTCCGCGACGAGGCCGAGATACGCGGCCACCGCCGCACCTACATCGGTTCGCTGCCGGGCAAGATCGTCTCGAACCTGAGGAAGGCCGGCACCTCGAACCCGCTCTTCCTGCTCGACGAGATCGACAAGCTCGGCCAGGATTTCCGCGGCGATCCGGCCTCGGCCCTGCTCGAAGTGCTCGATCCGGAGCAGAATTCGAAGTTCCAGGACCATTATCTGGAGATCGATTACGACCTCTCCGACATCATGTTCGTCACCACGGCGAACACGATGGACATGCCGCAGCCTTTGCTCGACCGGATGGAGATCATCCGCCTCGAAGGCTACACGGAGGACGAGAAGGTCGAGATCGCGCGCCGGCACCTGATCCAGAAGCAGATCGAAGCGCACGGCCTCCAGGAAGGCGAGCTCGAATTCACCGAGGAGGGGCTTCGAACCCTCATCCGCCACTATACCCGGGAGGCGGGGGTGCGGACGCTCGAGCGGGAGATCGCCCGGGTGGCGCGCAAGGCGTTGCGGCGTATCCTGGAGGGCAAGACCGAGCGGGCGGAGATCACGGCGGAGAACGTCGCCGATTTCGCCGGCGTCCGCCGCTTCCGCCACGGGGTCGGCGAGGAGGAGGACCAGATCGGCGCGGTGACGGGCCTCGCCTGGACCGAGGTCGGCGGCGAGCTCCTCACGATCGAGGCGGTGACGGTGCCGGGGAAGGGCCAGATCCGCACCACCGGCAAGCTCGGCGAAGTGATGCAGGAGTCGGTTCAGGCGGCCTTCTCCTTCGTCAAGGCGCGCAGCCCGAGCTACGGCGTCAAGCCGAGCCTGTTCGGGCGGAAGGACATCCACGTCCACCTTCCCGAAGGGGCGGTCCCGAAGGACGGCCCTTCGGCCGGTATCGGCATGGTCACGGCGATCATCTCGACGCTCACGGGCATCCCGGTGCGCCGCGAGGTGGCGATGACGGGCGAGGTGACGCTGCGCGGCCGCGTCCTCGCCATCGGCGGCCTCAAGGAGAAACTGCTCGCGGCGCTGCGCGGCGGCATCAAGAAGGTGCTGATCCCGGCCGACAACGAGAAGGACCTGGCGGAAATCCCGGCGAACATCCGCGAGGGGCTTGAGATCGTCCCGGTCAGCCACGTCGACGAGGTGCTCGGCCATGCGCTGGCGACGCCGGTCGTGCCGATCGAGTGGAGCGAGGCCGACGAGCTGGCAGCGTTGCCCCCGTCGGAGATCGGGGGCGGCGATGACAGGGGCGGAGTTTCGATCCGCCACTGAGTTGTTGGGCCGCAAAAACGAAACAGGCTCCGGAAAGCGCGCGATCCCGCGAGATTTCGCGCTTTCCTTTTGACTCCCGAAACCCATCGGCTCTTAGATGGACGATGCGCGATCCGCGATTCATCGAACAACAGGGGTTCGGCACAGATGAACAAGCAGGAGCTTATCGGCACGGTCGCCGACAATACGGGGCTCAGCAGGGGCGATGCGAGCCGCGCCGTGGAAGGGGTGTTCGAGGCGATCACGACGGCGCTCCGGAAGGGCGACGAGGTGCGCCTGGTGGGATTCGGCACCTTCTCCTGCTCGCGCCGCAAAGCCTCCACTGGCCGCAATCCGCGGACCGGCGAGCCGATGCAGATCAAGGAATCCACGCAGCCGAAGTTCAAGCCCGGCAAGGGCCTCAAGGATTCGGTGAGCGGCCGCTGAGCGCGGCGCGTCGCCTCACCGCGACGCTGGACAGCCACAGCGCGCCGCATTAGACGGCGCACCGGGAAGCGGCGACGCCGCCTTCCACTTCCGCCAGTTCGATACCATATCGGCGGAACCGGGCGTGGGCGCGTAGCTCAGTGGTAGAGCACTGTGTTCACACCGCAGGGGTCGCAAGTTCAATCCTTGCCGCGCCCACCACGCCCGACCTTTCCCGATGAGCGGACCGAACCCTTCCATCACCCTGGATCCGGACGCCGTGCGCGTGGCGGGCGGGCCCGCCGACATCGCTGCCCGTCTGGGCAGGGCCTTGCGGGGCGAGGACAACTAGCCGACGCACTGCCGCTGTGCGATGAGGCCGAAGCGGGCTGGAGCGGGGATTGCGGATGCGGGGCGGAATGGCGGTGTGGCGGGCGCTGGAGCGGGCGCGGGCGCTCAATCTCGAAGCCGCGGGGGAGGCGGCGCCGGTTCGGGCGCCGGACGGCATCACCCGGCGGCGCCTCCTGCTCGCGCTCGGCGGTGGGGCGCTCGCGGCGGCGCTTCCACGCTCCCCGGCCTTCGCGGCGGCGCGGCGGCGGGTGATCGTCATCGGCGGCGGCCTCGCCGGCCTCTCGGCGCTGGCGCGGCTGCGCGAGCGGGGTGTCGACGCCTCGCTTTACGAAGCGCGGGCGGCGGTCGGCGGACGGACGCGCAGCGTCCGCGGCGTCTTCGCACCCGATTATGCGTTCGACGAGGGCGGGCAGCTCGTCAATTCCGACCACAAGGACATGATCGCGCTCGTCCGCAAGCTGGGCCTGAAGCTGGTCGACCGCCGCTCGCAGGCGGCGCGGGAAATGCAGCTCGGCCGCGACGGCAAGCCGGTGGCCGAGCGGGAGCTTGCGGAGGCGCTGCGCGGGATCGCCGCCGCCATCACCGCCGACGCGGACCGGCTCGACAAGGACTATGCGAAGGTCGGGCCGGCGCTCGACCTCCTCTCCGCGCGGGAATATCTCGAGCTGCACGGCCTGCTGCCCGGCGCGGCGCGGGACGCGCTCGAGGCGACGATCCGCACCGAATATGGAGTCGAGCCGGAGCGTGCCTCGGCGATCGAGCTCATCTTCAACCAGCCCACCGTCGACGGGCAGCGGGTGACCCGCCTCAGCAACTCGGACGAGCGCTATGTCGTCGCGGGCGGGGCTGGGCAGGTGGCGCAGGCGCTTGGGCAGCGGCTGCAGCCCTTCGTCCACCTGGGCAAGAAGCTGGAGACCCTCGCGCTTCGCGGCCACGGGGTTCAGCTCGTCTTCGCCGACGGCGAGGAGCTGAGCGCCGACCGCGTCATCCTCGCTTTGCCGGCGCCGCTGCTGCGGGAGGTTCGGATCGAGGGGCCGCTGCCGCCGCTCTGGCGCCAGGCGATCACCGAGGTGGACCTCGGCCGGAACGAAAAGGTGATCGCCGGCTATGATGCGCAGCCGTGGCGCCGGACGCTCGGCGACGCGGGTGCGCTGTGGAGTCCCACCGGCTTCTCGGCGGCATGGGACGCCGCCTCAACCGGGCCGAGGCCGGCGGGCGGACCGGGGGCGCTCACCTGGTTCCTTGGCGGCGGCCAGGTCGACGTCGCCGCCCTGGCGAGCGCATCGGACCTGGCCGGGCGCTTCACCGCCGCCGGGCGCGCCGCCGTGCCGGGCCTGCCGGAGCCGAACGGCCGCTTCCGGCGGACGCAGTGGCACAAGGATCCGCTCAGCAAGGGCGCCTATATCAACTTCCGTCCCGGCCAGCTGACCCGCTTCGCCAGCCTGCTCTCGGTGGAAGGGGAGGGGAAGGTCCGCGCCAGCAGCGCCGACCCGATCTTCTTCGCCGGCGAGTGGCTGTCCGACGCCTGGCCGGGCTATATGAACGGCGCGGTCCAGACCGGCCGCCTCGCCGCGGACGCCGCGGCGGCGCCGGTTCGCACGCTCGCCGCCTAGGGCTCCTCGGGGAGCCGGCACAGATCGGCCCATCGGGCGCCGACCAGCTCGGCCAGCCGCGCCGGAGCGATCTCCACCGAACTCGTCAGCGACCCGGCCGCCGGATAGACGATGTCGTAGCCCTGCAGCGACACGTCGCAGTAGACGGGGAGGGGCGTTGCCAGGCCGAAGGGACAGACGCCGCCGACCGGATGGCCGGTCAGCGCCAGCGTCTCCTCCGCACCGAGCATGCGGGGACGGGCGGCGAAGCGCCCCTTGCACTTGCCGTTGTCGAGCCTTGCGTCGCCGCGGGTGACGAGGAGGAAGGTCTCGCCGCCGGCGCGGACGGCGAGCGTCTTGGCGATGCGGCCGGGCTCGACGCCCAGCGTCTCCGCCGCCTCCGCGACGGTCGCGGTGCTCCGGCCCTGGTCGATGATCCGCACCTCGGGCGCGCGCTCGGCCAGAAACGCGCGGACGGCTTCGACCGACATTGCTTAATTCCCGATGAGATGGAGCGCGAGGCTGCGCCGGTGCGGCCGCCGGCGGTGCTCGAAAAGGTAGATGCCCTGCCACGTCCCGAGCGCCAGCCGGCCGCCGATCAGCGGGACCGAGAGCTGCACCTGGGTGAGCGCGGTCCGGATGTGCGCGGGCATGTCGTCGGGCCCTTCATCGTCATGGGCGTAGCGTCCGGGCGCCTCCGGAGCGAGGCGCGCAAAGAAGGTTTCCAGGTCTTGCCGCACCTCGGCGGCGGCATTTTCCTGGATGAGGAGCGAGGCGGACGTGTGGCGGCAGAAGAGGGAGAGCAGGCCCTCGGAGATGTTCTGGGCGGCGACCCAGCGCGCCACCTCGGCGGTCACTTCGACCAGCCCCTGCCGCTCTGTCCCGACGTCGATCGTGCCCGTGGCCTGCCGCATGGCCGCGGCTTAGCGAGGTTGCCGCGGCGCCGCCAGCGGCCTCGGCGCAGGATTGCGCTCCGGCGCTAACGCCTTATGGTGCCGGACTTTCCGGGGAGAGGGACCAGAATATGAAGCGCACATTCCTGCTGCTTACCACCGCGGCCGCGGCCGCCATCGCCTGGCAGGCGGCCACCGCCCAGGAGCAGGCGGCGCAGCCCGCTGCCGCCGCGGCGACCACGAAGCCGAGCTACGATCCATGGGGCGTCGATCTTTCCGCCCGCAACCTCGGCGTCCAGCCCGGCGACGATTTCGACGCTTATGCCAATGGCGGTTGGGCCGCCCGCACCGAAATCCCCGCCGACCAGGGCTCCGCCGGGGTCGGCTACGACGTCTACAACCTGTCGCAGGACCAGCTGCGCCAGATCATCGAAGGCAGCAGCGCCGACACGCCGATCGGCGGCATGTACCGCAGCTTCATGGACGAGGCACGGGTCGAGCAGCTCGACGCGAAGCCGCTCGCAGCCGACCTGGCGCGGGTCGCCGCCGTCTCCGACAAGACCGGATTCGCCCAGCTCCTCGGCCGCACGCACGGCGGCTTCGGACGGTCGCTCTACAATCTGAGCGTGGAGCCCGATCCGAAGGCGCCGGACACGAACATCCTCTATCTCTACCAGAGCGGGCTCGGCCTTCCCGAGCGGGAATATTATCTGAGCGACACCTTCAAGCCGCAGCGCGAGGCCTACCGCGCCTATGTCGAGCGGACGCTCGCGGCTGTCGGCTATGCGAACCCGGCGGCGAGCGCCGACGCGATCCTCGCTTTCGAGACCGCGATCGCGAAGGCGAGCTGGCCGGTCGCAGACCGCCGCGACATCGACAAGGTCAATAACCCGATGACCCTGTCGTCGCTGAAGACCTACGCGCCCTCCTTCCCCTGGAGCGCCTATCTGAGCGCCGCCGGCATCGCCAAGCCAGGCAAGATGATCGTCTCGGAGAACAGCGCGATCCAGGCGATCGCCGGCCTCTACGGCACCACGCCGCTGCAGACGCTGAAGGCTTGGGAGAGCTTCCACATCGCCAGCGACGCCTCGCCCTATCTGTCGAAGCGCTTCGTCGACAGCCGGTTCGAGTTCACCAAGGTGCTGAGCGGCGCGACCGCGATCCGGCCGCGCTGGAAGCGGGGCGCCGTGCTCCTCGACACCAGCCTCGGCGAGGCGCTCGGCCACGCTTATGTCGACCGCTTCTTCCCGCCCTCCTCGAAGGCGCAGATGAACGAGCTCGTCGCGAACCTGAAGGTCGCGATGGCGAGCCGCATCCGCGCCTCCGACTGGATGAGCGAACCGACCAAGAAGGAGGCGCTCACCAAGCTCGACCGGATGAAGGTGATGGTCGGCTATCCGGACAAGTGGCGCGACTATTCGCGCCTGCGCGTCGACACCGGCGACCTCTACGGCAACGTCGCCCGCAGCCACGCCTTCGAATGGGCTTATGTTCTCGAGGACCTCTACAAGCCGGTGAACAGCGCCAAGTGGGGCATGACCCCGCAGACGGTGAACGCCTATAATGGCGGCCTCGAGAACAAGATCGTCTTCCCGGCCGGCATCCTCCAGCCGCCTTACTTCAACCCCAATGCCGACCCGGCGGTGAATTACGGGGCGATCGGCGCCGTCATCGGCCACGAGATCAGCCACGGCTTCGACGACCAGGGCCGCAAGATCGACGCGACCGGGGCGGTCCGCGACTGGTGGACCCCGGAGGACGCCAAGCGATTCGAGGCGCAGGCGGCGGGCTTTGGCGGCCAGTACGACGCCTACGAGCCGGTGCCCGGGATGCACATCAACGGCAAGCTGACGATGGGTGAGAACATCGCCGACCTCGCCGGCGTGCTGATCGCGCTCGACGCCTATCACGCGTCGCTCAAGGGCAAGCCGGCGCCAGTCATCGACGGCCTTACCGGGGACCAGCGCTTCTTCCTCGCCTTCGCCCAGGCGTGGCGCGGCAAGTATCGCCCGGACACGGTGAAGCAGCAGGTCGCATCCGACCCGCACTCGCCGGACAGCTTCCGGGTCATCGGCCCGCTGCGCAACGTCGATGCGTGGTACGACGCGTGGAAGGTGCCGGTGAGCGCCAAATATTATCTGAAGCCGGAAGCGCGTACCCGCATCTGGTGACCGGCGCCGGCGCGTTCTCTCAGGGGACGCGCTGGTCGTCGCGGTTGCCTGATGGGGAATAGCGGCAGACGACGTAGTCCCAGGCGCCGGCATGGGCCTGGGCGCAGCCGACCCGCGTCGTCGTGGGCCAGATCATCTGGGAATAGTGATTGACGTCCATCCAGTTGCCGGTCTTGCTGACGTTCGGAAAGGTGCCCGGCCGGAAATTCTCCCGCTCGCGAGCCCAATTCTCGGCGGCGCGGGCGGCGCTGTAGCGGCCGGCGCTTCCCATCCACAGGTTTTCGCCCTGGCCCGGGCGGCTCGCGCGGGCGGAGTGGACGAGGTTCCCCGCGGCGGCCAGCGCCGGGGCATAGGCCTTTGCCGAAGCTGCCAGGGCCGCGTCCCACTGCAGCGGGGCGACCCCCGCAACCGCTCGATGGCGGTTGTGCAAAGCCAGGATTTCTCCCTCGAAGCTCTCGCTTTGCGCGGCGGGATTTGCCGCCGCGCCCGAGTCGCTCCGCGCCGGCGATTGCATCGGGGGAGGGGCCGTCGCTGCGGCACAGGCCCCGCAGGCTGTGGTGACGGCTGCGGTAAGCATCTTCAATCCATGCATCTTTCCGGTCCCTTCGCTTCTCCTCTAGACATTTCGTGGGAGAAATGTAACGACCTTCCCACGGCCCGGAACCATCTGCGACGTTTCGCCGTTTTCGACCTCAGTAGGCTGGGAGGAAAAGCTAATGGTCAGGTCTGCTGTTGCCGCTATCGGCGGCGTAGTAGTAAGTTGCATGTTTGCCACGGCTGCGTTCGCGCAGGCGGGGTCTCAACCCGGAGCCGAGTTGATCGGCCAGTCCGCAAGTATCGAGAGCGGCGGAGTTACGAACACCGTATGGTTCGATCCGGGCGGCACCGCGCGGATCGTCACGCCGGCGGGGATGGAAACCCCGGCGCAGTGGTACGTGCAGAATCAGCAGATCTGCCTGCAGAGCGCGACCGATCGGGAATGCTGGCCTTACCAGGCGGCCTTCCAGGCCGGGCAGCCTGTGACGCTGACCAGCGACTGCGGCAGCACGACGCGGTGGACTGCGAATTCGACGGCACCGATGGCGCCGCCGCCCATCGAGCGTCGCGCGGGCGAGCGCGGCTAACCGCCGCATTCCGCTGCACGAAGTATCAAGGAAGGGGAGTATGATGTTCCTGTCTAGAACCATGCGGATGACGACCACGGCGCTGATCAGCGCCGGGCTCATGTTCGGCGCCGTGCCCGCTGCTGCAAATCCCGCCTGCCAGGCGGGCATCCTCGGATGCGTCCTCCCGGTCCGGGATGCCGCGGCTGCTCCGGCTGCTCCGGCTCCGGTCGACACGGCCCCGCCGATCGTCGAGGAAGCCGCCGGCGGCGGTGGCGCCAGCTGGCTGCTGCCCGCGCTCGCCGCGATCGCGGCCGCGGTCATTCTCTATCTTCTCCTCAACGGCGACGACGACGAGGAGCTTCCCGACAGCCCGTAACCCCTCGGGGGCCGCGCTTCGGCGCGGCTACACGGTCTGAAGGTCGTAAGGACCGCGCGAGCCACGAGGCCGCGCGGTCCTTTGCCTGTACGCAGGGCGAGCCCCGGCTGGACGAGGGTGCGATACCCGGAATGCAGGCCAACATGGCGCAGGTGGGGCTATTCCGGGTCGTGGGTGCTTCCCGGGACCCGAACGTGCCATGGTTTCGGTCGCCGCCGCCTTGCCCCATCAATCAGAGTGGATGTTCGCCAGCCCTCGTTCCGGCGACGGGCCCGCCGTCGGCGCGCACCCCGCGCTCGGGGGCCGGCGGGTGCGCCGGATTGCCTCGCTTTGCGCGTGGCATCGGCCCAGAGGCCGGGCGCCTGAGCTAACTCTCGCGCCCCACGATCTTACCGAGCCGTGCCGATAGGCCCCGGAGAGGCGGCGCCGAAGCGCCACCGGTCCCGCGGGAAAGCTGCCTTGGGCGCCTGACAAACGTGTGCCGGGGCGCCGTCCCGCGGAGGTGCGGCTTCGTCCGGTTCAGCGCGCCGAGGAGATGTCGGCGGCAAAGACTCCGCCGGGGCGGGGATCCCGGCCGTAGAAATCGTCGCGAAAGGCCAGCCGCTCGCCGTCGGAATCGACCGTGAAATAGGTGATGTAGACGGGCACCGGCTGCGGGAGCGGCAGGATCTGCTCAGGGCCGCCGGAGCTCGGCCGCGGGTCGCTGCCGAACAGGCTCGTCGCCAGCCGGGCGGCATCTTCGAGCCGCACGCAGCCGGAGCTCAGCGTCCGCCGCTGCTCCTGGAACAGCGCCTTGTCCGGCGTATCGTGGAGATAGACGCCGAACTGGTTGGCGAACATGAACTTGATCGTGCCCATCGCATTGGTCGGCCCGGGCAGCTGGCGCACCGCCAGCTCCTGCTCGCCGGAGGCGACGGCCTTCCAGTCGACGGTGGCGGGATCGATCACCTGCGCGTCGTCCGACCAGTCGGAGACGATCTCGTACTTCTTGGTCTTGAGGAAGCCGAGGCCTTCCTTCAGCACATTCTCGGCGACTCGGGTGCGCACCAAGTCGGGCGGGACGTGCCAATAGGGATTGGCGACGGCGAAGCGGATCACGCTCGCCACCATCGGCGTCGGCTCGGTCGGCTTGCCGACGATCACCTTCATCGTGTCGCGGATCTCGCCGTCCTCGTAGAGCCAGAGGCGTTGGCTGGCGGCGTCGACGAGGATGAAGCGCCGCTCGTTCGCAGGGAGGAAGCGCGCCCGGTCAAGGTTCGCCAGCAGCCTCTGCTCGATCGCCTCCGGGTCCTCGTTCAGGCGCCGCAGGGTCTCGCGGTCGACGGAGCCCGTGGAGGGGAGCCCGTGCGCCGCCTGGAAGGCGCGAACGGCCGTGGCCGCCTCCGCGTCGAACCCGCCTTCGCTGGCGATTCCGAGCCGCGCCCTCAGCGCCGCGACTTCCGGGTCCCGGCTGCCTTGGCGGAGCGGCAGGCCCGGCGACAGCTGGAGCCGGGGGAGGCTCCCCCACCGCTCGCGCCAGGCGCCGAGGCCGGCGCGGAGGCGGGCGTAGACCGGGTTCAGCGCCGACACCTCGGCGATGTGCCGTTCGAGGGACGGGGCGGTCGCCGCGTCGCTGAGGATGCCGAACACGCTGGGCGCGCTCCGCGACAGCAGGGTGTCGCCGTAGGTCATGCCGGCGGCCGGACGCCGCAGGGCCGTCACATAATCGACCCACGCCTGCGAGAGCGCCCGCTCGGCCACTCCGAGCCGCTTGCCCTGGGAGGCGTCGTCCAGCACGTCCTCGAGCCGGCTTGCGATCTGCCGGGCGTTGGCGAGGCCGTCGATCTCGGCGCCACGGATGATCTCGACCAGCCTGGAGGCCGCGGGCGAGGGGGCGTTGCCGCGCATCCACAGCGGCTGATATTTGCGGGCGCGGTAGAAGGTCTCGAGCTCGCCCAGGCTCACCGACTTAAGGGCGCTCTCGATCGAGCCGGCGCCGGTTGGGGCGGGAGGGGCGGCGGCGGATGCGGACACGGGCATTGCGGCGAAGACACAAGCCGCCATCGCGCAGGTCGCAACGCTCCAGGAATTCAGGTTTGGCACGCGAGTCACTTTTCAAAAATGGTTGCACCGCACAACGCGGTTGGAGGTGCAAAGGGTCCCGCTCCGAACCTCCATCACATGCCTTAGTGGCGAAAATGAGACATAGCCTTAACGGCCGGAACTTAACTTCCATCAGCAGGTTGGGCGAAGTGAGCGTCTTGCTGTCCCTGGCGGACGCTCGCACGCAGCAAGGTGAACTGGGGCGCTCTGGCCATCGCCACGGCGCCCCGTCTTTTTGGGCACCTTGCCTTGGCTTGCGGCTTCCTCTATGCGGCCCCACATCCCGTTTTCGGGGAGTTGCACGCGCTCCGGCGCACGCTGGCCGGCGAGGTTTCGCCCGCCGGCGTTTTCTGCGTTTCGGCCCGCGCTAGAGGAGTGAGCGGATGTTCGACAGCCTGAGCGATCGCCTGAGCGGGGTCTTCGACCGCCTGCGCGGCCGCGGCGCGCTCACCGAGGCCGACGTCCGCGGCGCGATGCGCGAGGTGCGGATCGCTTTGCTCGAGGCGGACGTCGCGCTGCCCGTCGTGCGCGACTTCGTCGAGCGGGTGACCGACCAGGCGGTGGGGCAGCAGGTGCTGCGCTCGGTGACGCCCGGGCAGCAGGTGGTGAAGCTGGTCCACGACGCGCTGATCGACATGCTGGGTGCCGACGCCTCCGAGCTCGCGGTGGACGTGACGCCGCCCGCGGTGGTGATGATGGTCGGGCTGCAGGGGTCGGGCAAGACGACCACCACCGCCAAGATCGCCAGGCGCCTTTCCGAGAAGAGCCGCAAGAAGGTGATGATGGCCTCGCTCGACGTTGCCCGGCCGGCGGCGCAGGAGCAGCTGCGCGTGCTCGGCGAGAAGGCGCAGGTCGCGACGCTCCCTGTCGTTTCCGGGCAGCAGCCGGTCGAGATCGCCCGCCGCGCGCTGCAGGCGGCGAAGCTGCAGGGCTACGACGTCCTCCTCCTCGACACGGCGGGCCGGCTCCACGTCGACCAGGCGCTGATGGAGGAGATGAAGGCGGTGGCCGACGTTTCCGCGCCGGACGAGATCCTGCTCGTGGTCGACGCGCTGACCGGCCAGGACGCGGTCAACGTCGCGACCAGCTTCTCCGCCCAGGTGCCGCTCACCGGCGTCGTCCTCACCCGCCTCGACGGCGATGCCCGCGGCGGCGCGGCGCTGTCGATGCGGGCGGTGACCGGCAAGCCGATCAAGTTCGCCGGCGTCGGCGAAGGGATCGAGGCGCTCGAGCCTTTCCATCCCTCGCGCATCGCCGGGCGCATCCTCGGCATGGGCGACGTCGTCAGCCTCGTCGAGCGGGCGCAGGAGACGATCAAGGTCGAGGAGGCCGAGGCGCTCGCCCAGAAGATGGCGAAGGGCCAGTTCGACCTCAACGACCTGCGGGCCCAGCTCGGCCAGATGCAGCGCATGGGCGGCCTCACCGGTCTCGCCGGCATGCTGCCGGGCATGAAGAAGGTGCAGGGCGCGATGGCATCGAGCGGCATCGACAACAAGGTCCTGGTCCACCTCGACGCCATGATCGGCTCGATGACCCCCAAGGAGCGGGCGAAGCCGGAGCTGATCAACGCCAAGCGCAAGATCCGCATCGCCAAGGGCGCGGGGCGGACGGTGCAGGAGGTCAACAAGCTCCTCAAGATGCACCAGGAGATGGCGAGCGCTATGAAGAAGATCCGCAAGATGGGCGGTCTCGGAAAATTGGGCGCCCTGTTCGGCGGTGGCGGCATGGGCGCGCTCGGCGGAATGGGCGGGATGCCCGGGCTTCCCGGCGGCGGCGCCGGCGCGGGGGGCATGCCCGGGCTCCCGGGCGGCATGAAGCTCCCGCCGGGCTTCGAAGGTTTTGGAAAGAAGTGATCCGTTTCCCGGCGAAGGCCGGGGACCCAGACTGGACCCCGGCCTTCGCCGGGGAGCATAGAAAGGATAAGATTATGGCAGTTTCGATCAGGCTCTCGCGCGGTGGCGCGAAGAAGCGGCCCTATTACAAGATCGTCGTCGCCGACGCCCGCACCGCCCGCGACGGCAAGGTGCTGGAGCGCATCGGCAGCTACAATCCGTTGCTGCCCAAGGACAGCCCGGAGCGGGTGAAGCTCGATGCGGAGCGCGCCCGCCACTGGCTCTCCGTCGGGGCGCAGCCGACCGATCGCGTCGCCCGCTTCCTCGACGCCGCCGGCGTGCGCGAGCGCGCCGCCCGCAACAACCCGAACAAGGGCGTGCCGGGTGACAAGGCGAAGGAGCGCGCCGAGGAGCGCGCCGCCCGCGATGCCGAGCTCGCCGAGGCTGCGGCCGCGGCCGCCGTCGGGGAAGCCGCTCCCGTCGAGGAAGCCGCTCCCGTCGAGGAGCCCGCTCCGGCCGATGACGCTGCTCCCGCAGAGGAGGCCGCTCCGGCTGAGCAGGCTCCCGCGGCGGCGGACGACGCCGCTCCGGCCGAGGAGGCTGCCCCCGTCGCGGAGGCCGCTCCGGCTGAGGAGACTCCCGCGGCGGCGGACGACGCCGCTCCGGCCGAGGAGGCTGCTGCCCGCGGCGAAGGCGGCGGCGAGGGCGAGGCGACTCCCGCCGACGAGGCTCCCAATGAAGGCCAGTCGACCAGCGAGCCCGCCGAGGGCGCGCCGGAGAATGCGCCCGCCGACGGCGCCGAGAAGGCCGAGTAAGGCAGCGGGGCTGCCGGTGGCTGCCGACGAGCCCCAGGTCACCCTCGCCGCCGTCGCCGGAGCCCACGGCATCGGCGGCGAAGTGCGCCTGAAGCTGTTCGCGGAAGGCGTCGAGAGCCTGAAGAAGCAGCGGGAGGTGAGGGTAGGGGGCCGCGTCCTCACCCTCACCGCCCTCAAGCAGGGGCGCAACCCGGTGGCGCGGTTCGCCGAGATCGCTGACCGCGGCGCGGCCGAGGCGCTTCGCGGCCAGCTCGTCACCATTGCCCGCGCGGCGCTGCCGCCGCTCGGCGAAGGCGAATATTATCACGCCGACCTGATCGGCCTCCCCTGCGAGACGGCAGCGGGGGAGGCGCTCGGCACGGTCGCCGCGGTCGAGAATTTCGGCGCCGGCGACATCCTCGAGATCGTGAAGCCAGACGGACGCCACACGATGGTCCCGTTCCGCGAAGGCGTCGCCGACCTTGCCGAAGGTCGCATCGTGCTCGACCCCGAATTCCTCGCCTGACCTTCAGCGGCGACCCAACGCCTTCAGGCGCCAGATGCGGACCGCGCCGTCCTCCCCGGCGGTGCTCAGCCACCGCCCGTCGGGGCTGAAGCCGACGTACATGACGTCGTCGGGGTGGGGGAGAGTCTGGATCAGCGCCCCATCCGCGACCCGCCAGAGATGGACCGGCGCGGCGGCGGCGCCGAGGCCGCTCAGCTGGTGCCAGAAGGTCCCGACGACGCCCCGGGCGCGGCCGGCGCTGGCGAGCCAGCGGCCGTCGGGGCTGAAGGCAAGCTTGTAGGCGTGGTTGCCGTTGTCGATCGTGCGCAGCAGCGCGCCGTCGCGCGTGCGCCAGAAGCAGATCCGCGAATCGTCCCCAGCAGTGGCGAGCAGCGCGCCGCCGGGGCTGTAGGCGAGCCCGACGACCGCCTCGCTGTGGAGGGACAACAATCGCTCGGTAGCGCCGGTGGCGGCGTTCCATATCCGGACCTTCGTGTCGAAGCTTCCGCTGGCGAGGTGCGTGCCGTCGGGGCTGAAGCGGACCTCCCAGATGTTGCGTTCGTGGCCGGCGAGCCTTGACGGCGGGGAGTCGCTGCCGAGCGTCCAGATCCGCACCAGCCTGTCCTCGCCAGCCGCCGCGAGCCGCCGCCCGTCGGGCCGCACATCGACGCTCCAGACCGTGCCCTCAGCCCCGCCAAAGGTCTTGACCTGCCGGCCGCTGCCCGCGTCCCAGGCGCGGACGACACCGTCATAGCCCCCGGTGTAGAGGCGGCTCCCGTCCGAGCTGAAATCGGCGGAGGTCGCGCCCCCGGGGTGGGTGATGCGCCGCGTCTCCCGCCAGTCGGAAGTCCGGCGGATGGTGACCGCGCCCGACGCGCTGGTGCTTGCGAAATACCCACCGTCGGCGCTGAACGCGGCTTCCCGGGCGGGGCCGTCTCCCGGCCAGCTGCGCTCCAGCCGCGCGTCGATCCGGGGCCCGTCCGATGCGGGCTCCGGCAAGCCGTCGCCGCACGCTGCGAGCAGGAGCAGGGCCGTCGCGATCGCCGTCCTCATCCCATGCCTCCCCCTGCCGTCGCATCAGGGGTAGCCGGAGTGTGTTACATGCGCAAGACAGCTACTGTCAGGTCTTGGCGGCGATGGATCCGCTCAGCCGCTCCCGCACGATCGGCGTCTCCTTGGCAAGATCGTTGCGGATCGTCGTCGCCGCGACGCCGCCTTCCCCCATGGCGTGGCTGATCTGGTCGAGCCCGAGGACCACGTCGCCCGCCGCGTAGAGCCCCGGCACGCTGGTGCGCTGGTGGTCGTCGACGAGGAGGTTTCCCTCCTTGAGCTCTGCCCCGACCTGCAGCGCGAGCTCGACATGGGTGTCGGAGCCGAGCGCCGGGTAGACGCTGTCGAAGGTGTAGTGCCCGTCGGCGGTGTCGACGACGATGCACTCTTCATGCGCCGCCACCGCCTGGCAGGGGCCGTCCACGCACTCGATGCCGTATTCGCGAAGCTTCGCCCGGTCCTCTTCCGCCAGATCGTGGGCCTTGTCCGGCGCGATCAGCGTGATGTCGTCGGTGAAGCCACGAATGAACACCGCCTCGGCGACGCCGTGGGAGCCGGACCCGATCACGCCGACCTTCTTGTCGGTCACCTCATAGCCGTCGCAGATGGGGCAATAGCGGATGAGGCCGCGGGCGAGCGCCTCGTCGTGGAGATCCTCGTCCATGGGAGGGCGGCGGTTGGTGAGGCCGGTGGCGATCAGCACCTTGCGTGCGGTCACCGACCCCTGGCCCCATTCCGCGCGGAAGCCACCCTCGATCCGGTCGAGCCGGGTGACGCGGCCGGGGACGATCGATGCGCCGTACATCTGCGCCTGCTCCTTCATTCGGGCGATCAGCTCCTTGCCCGAAATGCCGCCGGGGAAGCCAGCATGGTTGTGGGTGCAGGGGATCCAGCTCGCCCGGCTCTTCCCCGCATCGACGAGCTTCAGCGTCAGGTGGAAGCGGACAAGGTAGATGGCGGCGGTGAGGCCGGCGGGGCCCCCGCCGATCACGAGGCAATCATAATCGGGTTCGCTCATGGGACTGGCAAGCGCGCCGGAGGAGCGGGGGTTCCGCTTGTATCAGACACTTGAGGGGTATATACATGCCGTAGATACGGAGGACGCCATGGGCAAGGTCGAGGAGGAGCAGGAGGAATATCGCGGCCGGATGGGGCGAATCTTTGGCTCGATGCCGTGGCTCAAGCCGAAGGACGTGAGGAAGTTCCGGGCGAGGGTCTTCAAATCGGGCAACTCTCTTGCGCTCCGTCTTCCTGCCGGCTTGGGCCTGACACCGGGGATGGAGATGGACCTGCGGGTGGAGGACGGCGAGCATTTCTCCTTCGAGCCCGTCGAACGCCCGAAGCGAAAGTTCAACGTGGCAAAGGTGTGGGGCTCCGCGACGGGGCTGAAGCTGATCGAGGGGCAGGATCGAATATTCGCTGGCCGGCCGCTTCTTTGGGATGATCGACACGAGCCTGGGCCGGAGCCGGAGCCGAAGTGAAGTACCTCCTGGACAGCAACATCATCATCATGACCGTCATGGCCATGAGCGAGCGGCTGCAGCGGCGGCTCGCCACATGTGATGAGGGGGATCTTGTGACCTCGGCCATAGCCTATGCCGAAGTGGTCTACGGGGCTGTACGCGGCAAACCGCCTGCGTTCGCGCAACTCCAGGCGTTCGTGGAAGAGGTGCCGGTCCTCGACTTCGACTACAGGGCGGCGCTCGCCTACGCGAGCTTGCCGTTCGGACGCGCGAGCTACGACCGGCTCATCGCGGCTCATGCCCTGTCGCATGGGCTGACGGTGGTGACTGACAACGTCGCTCATTTTGCCGACGTTCCCGGCCTCGAGGTCGAGAACTGGACGGAGAGGTGAGCTGGGCCGCCACCGTCCTTACCCTCTACCCCGAGATGTTCCCGGGCCCGCTCGGCGTCAGCCTGGCGGGGCGCGCGCTGGAGCAGGGGATCTGGTCGCTCGAGACAATCCAGATCCGCGACTTCGCGACCGACAAGCACCGCTCCGTAGACGACACCCCGGCAGGCGGCGGGGCGGGGATGGTGATGCGGGCGGACGTGCTCGGATCGGCGGTCGATCATGTGGCGGCACGGCGGCCGGAGGCGCCGCTGCTGGCGATGACGCCCCGGGGTCGGCCGCTCACCCAGAAGCTGGTTCGCGAGCTCGCCGCCGGGTCCGGCGTCTCGATCCTGTGCGGCCGTTTCGAAGGGATGGACGAGCGGCTGTTCGAGGCGCGGCCGATCGTTCCCGTGTCGGTCGGAGACTATGTGCTTTCGGGCGGCGAGGTGGCCGCGCTCGTCCTCCTCGATGCTTGCGTTCGCCTGCTTCCCGGGGTAATGGGCGCGGCCTCCAGTGGAGAGGAAGAGAGCTTCGAAAGCGGGCTTCTCGAATATCCGCATTATACCCGACCTGTCGAATGGGAAGGGCGCAGGATCCCTGAAGTGCTGCGATCGGGGGATCATGCGAGGATCGCCGCGTGGCGCGCCGAGCGTGCCCGGGCGGACACACGGTCACGGCGGCCGGACCTGGTCGAGCGTCACGGGGACGCGCGAAGGCCACCGCCCTCTGGCGCGCAGCGCGAAGAAGAGAGTTGAGAGACATGAACCTCATCCAGCAGCTCGAGGCCGAGGCCATCGAGCAGGCCACCAAGGGCCGCGCCATCCCTGAGTTCCGCCCCGGCGACACGCTCCGGGTCGGCGTCAAGGTCGTCGAAGGCGAGCGCACCCGCGTCCAGAATTTCGAAGGCGTCTGCATCGCCCGCGCCAACAAGGGCCTCGGCAGCAGCTTCACCGTCCGCAAGATCAGCTTCGGCGAAGGCGTGGAGCGCGTCTTCCCGCTCTATTCGCCGAACGTCGATTCGATCGAGGTCGTTCGTCGCGGCGCCGTCCGCCGCGCCAAGCTCTATTATCTGCGCGGACGCACCGGCAAGGCCGCCCGCATCGCCGAGCGCCGCGATACGCGGCACGGTCCGCAGGCGCAGGCCGAGGCGCCTGTCGCGAGCCCCGCGACCGAGACCGCCGAAGGCTGATCGCTTGAGAGGAACGAGGGAGGGCAGGGAGGCGGCCGCTTCCCCGCCCTTTTCCGCGTCTACAGCCGCAGCTTGCGCCAGGCGATGCTGGCGTCGGGGCCGTATTGTGCCGCCGCGGTGGCGGGGCGGGCGCGGAGAAGGGCCTCGCCTTCGCGCGGCAGGCCGCTCCTGAAGGCGCTCAAGGTCACCTCGCTCGGCCCGGCGCCGACCCGCAGGCGGAGGGTCAGCCCGTCGCAGCTGCGGCCGCTGCAGCGCAGGAAATAGGGCTCGTCCTTCGTGCCTTTTCCGAACCGGGCGGAGGCACCGGCCGTGCCGGCCTCGCGCAGGCCGGCCTCGGCCGACCAGCGCAGCAGCACCCACTCCGCCCCATTCGTGCGCAGCCGCGCCGTGATATCACGGCCGCCGGGCACGTTGCTTGCCTCCAGCACATCCAGCGCGGGCGCCGGTAGCGGGACGGCCGGTGCGGGCGCGGCACGGCGCTTCGCCAGCGACCAGGCGACCTCGGCATCGTCCCGTAAGGCGTCGAACGGCTTCGGCAGCGGCCCGCCGTCGTGCGCGACGAGCCATTGCCCCTTCGCGGCGGCAGCGTCCCACGCATATTCGATCCGGAAGCCCTGCTTTCGGTCCTCGGAATAAGCGGGAGCGAGGGCGACGGCCGTCCAGGCGAGGATTCCCGCCGTGAGCAAACCGATGGCGGCTCGGCCGCCGGACAGCGCGGGTTTGAGTTCGATGAGTACGGGCAGGACGATAAGGGCCGCGACGGCTCCGAACATCCAGGCGGCGCCGAAATCGAGCAGCACCTGGCTCAGGTGCAGCAGCGGGGCCCAGCTGAGGAAGAGCACAGCCCAAGCGAGGATCGCCCCGATCCGCTCAGCGCCGGGGAAAGGCCGGCCGGCCACCATTCCGGCAAAGGCGGTGAGCGGCGGCGCCAGGAAGAAGATCGATGCGCCCGGCGCGACCGCGGCGATGCCGGCGCCGAGCAGCAGGAAGAGGAGCCAGAATGCGGCGCGGAGCCTCGTGCGTTCCGCATTCCTCGCCAGCCACAGCAGCAGGAGGCCCGAGACTGAAATGGCGGTGACGTCGATTGCGGTGGCGATGATTTCGGGATGCGCGCGCCAGAAGACGCCGGGACGGAGCAAAGCGACGAGCACCTGCGCCGCGAAGCTCAAGGCGGCGCTCGCGACGAGCGCGGCTGCCACGGCGGCCGCCGCGCGGCTGAGGCCCCTGCGGCGGCGCCAGGCGAGCACGAGCGCTCCCGCCAGAAGTGCTGCCAGGCCGGCAAGCCCCACCCACAGCGGCGCCTGCACCAGCGTCAGGCCCAAGGTGTCCGCGTAGACAGAGGTGCCCGTTTCCGTTGGAGTTTCTCCAGCCGCCAGCGCCGCCGTCGCTGCGAAAGCCTGATCGCCCATATGCTGGACGCTGCGACGGTCGAGCGCGGCCAGGGTGTCGCCGGGACTGTGGTAGCGAGTCTCGTTGCCGATGATCGCGAAGTTCAGCATCGTCCACGGCCGCGCGGC
Source organism: Allosphingosinicella sp. (assembly GCA_036386335.1). Lineage (GTDB taxonomy): Bacteria > Pseudomonadota > Alphaproteobacteria > Sphingomonadales > Sphingomonadaceae > Allosphingosinicella. Next base: position 20,244 of record DASVVY010000087.1, read on the forward strand.
GAAGACGGAGACGTCGGTCGAGTTAGGGATGAGGCGGTAGAAGTCGGCCGTCAGCGAGTTGGCGACGGGCCGCTCGGCAGTCCGGGCATAGAGCGCCACCGCGGGTCTGTTCGGGCGGCTGGTTTCGAACATGATCGCGGGCCCGGTGACGCCGCGCGCCTCAACGTTCACCACCCAGCCGACCCGCGCCGCCAGCGGATCGCCGTCAAGAAACGCGCGCGCGCCGAGCAGGCCCGCTTCCTCGCCCTCGTCGAAGAGGAAGGTGACGGGGCGGGCGAGCCTGCGGTCCTTCAGCAGCGCCGCCGTCTCGAGCATCACCGCGACGCCGAGCCCGTCGTCGGCCGCGCCTGGGCCGGCCGCCGTGGAATCGTAGTGCGAGGCCATCAGCACGTGCCTGCCGGCCGCCGGCCCGATGGTCGCGCGCACATTGCGGACACGGGCGCAGGAGACGCTGCGGACCGTCGCGGAGCCGGTGCAGGCGAAGCTGTCGGTGACGACCGGCCGCAGTCCGAGCGCCGTGAGCTCCGCGACCAGCCGCGCCCGCACCGCGTCGCCTGCCGCCGTGTCGACGGGGTGGGGACGCTGGTCGCCGAGGACGCGCTGGAGGCGGGCCATGGCACGCGCGGTGTCGAACGAGCCGGGCGCGGGCGCGCTGCGCAAAGGAGGCGCTTGGACGAGGGCGCCCTTGAACGCCATCGCAACAATCAGGAGCAGCACGAGGGCTGCGAGGATGCCATTGCGCTTCATCTTGTCCCCTGCCGCGCGAATGCCATATCGCTTTTCGTGCTGCACTGCGATAGAGCGCGGCGAGCCTTTCAGCTGGAGAGTTTCAATGGGTTACCGGGTGGTCGTCGTCGGGGCGACCGGCAATGTCGGGCGCGAGATGCTGAACATCCTTGCCGAGCGCCAATTCCCGCTCGCCGAAGTGGCCGCCGTGGCCTCGCCGCGCTCGACCGGCGACATCATCGATTTCGGCGACAGCGGCGAGACGCTCAAGGTCCGCAACATCGAGCATTTCGATTTTTCCGGCTGGGACATCGCCCTGTTCGCCGCGGGGTCCGGCCCGACGAAGGAGCATGCGCCGAGGGCCGCGGCGGCGGGCTGCACGGTGATCGACAACAGCTCGCTCTACCGGATGGACCCGGACGTGCCGCTGATCGTGCCCGAAGTGAACGCCCACGCGATCGAGGGCTATCGCCGCAAGAACATCATCGCCAACCCCAATTGCTCGACCGCGCAGATGGTGGTTGCGCTGAAGCCGCTTCACGACGCGGCGAAAATCAGGCGGGTGGTGGTCTCGACCTACCAGTCGGTCTCCGGCGCGGGCAAGGCGGGCATGGACGAATTGTTCGAGCAGAGCCGCAACATCTTCGTCGGCGACGCCAACGAGCCCAGGAAGTTCACCAAGCAGATCGCCTTCAACGTCATCCCGCACATCGACTCCTTCCTCGACGACGGCTCGACCAAGGAGGAGTGGAAGATGGTGGTCGAGACCAAGAAGATCCTCGACCCCAAGATCAAGGTGACCGCGACCTGCGTCCGCGTTCCCGTCTTCGTCGGCCATTCGGAATCGATCAACATCGAGTTCGAGAACGAGCTCTCCGCCGACCGCGCCCGCGAGATCCTGCGCGAGGCCCCGGGCGTGATGGTGGTCGATAAACGCGAGGACGGCGGCTACGTGACCCCGGTCGAGTGCGTTGGTGATTACGCGACCTACGTCAGCCGCATCCGCGACGATCCAACGATCGAGAACGGCCTCAGCTTGTGGTGCGTGTCGGACAACCTCCGGAAGGGCGCCGCCCTCAACGCCGTCCAGATCGCCGAGCTGCTGGGAAGGAAGCACCTCCAGAAGGCTGCTTGAGCATGTGATAGCACTATGCTATCATGTGCGCATGGAACAGGTGGTAATTCGGAGGCTGAAGCCGGGGACGCTGGATCCCTATCGACGCGCCGCGGAGGCGAAAGGCCGCTCGCTGGAGGCGGAGCTTCGTGACCTCATCGAGAGCCATCGCCCGAAGCCGCCGAAGGATTGTGCGCGACTGTTGCGGCTGTCCGATCAAGCCTTGGCAATGACCCCGCCTGACGGTCCGGATCCCCGAAGCGACAGCACCTTGCTGATTCGCTGGGACCGCGACACCGACCATGGCAAGAACGTCGACGACGGCTGGGACAGAGATGGCGCTGGTCGTTGACGCAAGCGTTGCCGTAAAATTTCTTGTGCGTGAGCCGGGCAATGAGGAAGCGCGCAGGCTTCTCACGATCCCCGATCCTCTGATTGCCCCCGATTGGATTCTCGTGGAAGCGGCGAGCGCATTCTCCAGGAAGGTCCAGGAGTCCGAACTCCTCGACATTCACGCGTTCCGGCATCTTGAAGATCTACCGCAATTCTTCGAAAGCTTGTTTCCGGCCGGCGAACTGGTGGACGACGCGCTCCGTCACGCCTTCCGCCTTCGTCACGCGGTGTACGATTGCCTCTATCTAGCCCTCGCGCTTCGGGAGGATTGCCCGCTCGTCACGGCCGACGGGGAGTTTGCTGCCGCCGTCAGACGCGGGGGATACGGGGAAAAGCTTTGGAGGCTGGATTGAGCGACATGAATGGCGGCTGCGCCTGCGGACGGATCCGCTACACGGCGCGGGTCGAGGATGACGAGGCCTATCTCTGCCACTGCCGAATGTGTCAGCGCGCGACCGGGAGCCTCTCGATTGCCTTCAAGAGCATGAAGAAAGCGGACGTCGCCTGGGAGCGGGAGCCGGACTGGTACGTCTCCTCGCCAATCGCGCAGCGGCCCTTTTGCCGGGAATGCGGCACCTCGCTCGGCTTCGCCTTTCCCGACAGCGAGAATATGGACCTGACCGTCGGCTCTTTCGACGATCCGTCGCGTTTCCGCCCCAAGCACCACTTCGGCGCGGAGAGCATGCACCGCGCCTGGATCAACACCGAAGGCCTGCCGGAATATCGCACCGATGAGTACAAGCCCCTCGCCGAGCGCTGGATCAAGGCCGTCGGGCGGGTTCCCGACTGAGGTGCGCACGCACCGCTTCGCCGCCCCGGACGGAGTAGAGCTTGCCTGGCATGAGACGGGGGAGGGGAGGGCGGTGGTCCTGCTCCACGGCCTCTTCTCCAATGCGGAGACGAACTGGGTTAAGTTCGGGCACGCCGGGGAGATCGCCCGCCGCGGGTTTCGTGTGATCATGCCGGACCTGCGGGGCCATGGGCACAGCGCCGCGCCGCACGAGGCCTCCGCCTATCCGCCGGACGTACTCGCCCATGACGGGCTGGCGCTGATCGCCCATCTCGGCCTCGCAGAATACGACCTCGGCGGCTATTCGCTGGGCGCGCGGACCGCGGTGCGGATGGCGATCCTCGGGGCCCGGCCCCGGCGGCTGACGGTGAGCGGGATGGGGCTGCGAGGCCTGCTCGACACTGGTCGGCGCGCCGGGCACTTTCGCGACATCCTCACCGGCCTCGGCACCCACCCGCGCGGCTCGCCGAAATGGCTGGCCGAGGCATTTCTCAAGACGACCGGCGGCGACCCGCAGGCGATGCTGCCGCTGCTCGGCAGCTTCGTCGATTCCACCGAAGAGGAGCTGCGGGCGATCTACATGCCGACGCTGATCGTGTCGGGCGCCGACGATGACGACAACGGCTCGTCGAAAGCGGTCGCCGAGCTGCTGCCGGACGCGGGCTACGTCGAGGTTCCCGGCAACCATATGAGCGCGGTGACGCGGCCGGAGCTCGGCCGGGCAATGGCGGATTTCCTCGCCGCTTGACCCACTTAGGGCAGGGGTTCAATAGCCCCACGCGTAACAACGCCTCCCGAGGATGCCCGCCATGAAAGCCGCCGTATCCGCTTTTGCCCTCGCAATTTCCCTCGCCGCCTGCGCCGCCGCCACCGGCGACACCGAAACGGCCACCGCCTCAGATGCGCCCGCCGCTCCGGCCGCGGCGCCGGCTGCCGAAGCGGCCCCCACCCCGGCCGAGGCCGCCGCCTTCGTCCAGCGGGCGGAAAAGGAGCTGGCGGAGCTCTCCGTCGTCGCCGCGCGCGCCGACTGGGTGAACCAGACCTACATCACCGACGACACCGAAGCCCTCGCCGCCCATTTCGGCACGCTCGACACCGAGATGCGCGTCCGCCTCGCCAACGAAGCGGCGCGTTTCGCCACCGTCCAGGGGCTCGATTACGACACCCAGCGCAAGCTCAACCTGCTGCGCGCCTCCCTCACGCTGGCGGCGCCGACCACGCCCGGCGCCGCCGCCGAGCTCAACACGATCAAGACCCGCCTGCAGGGAATTTACGGCAAGGGCCGCGGCAGCCTCGGCGGCAAGGAGCTGACCGGCAACGACATCGAGGAGCGGATGGGCACGGTCCGCAACCCTGCCCAGCTGCAGGAGATGTGGACGAGCTGGAACAACAATGTCGGCCGGCCGATGCGCCAGGATTATACGCGTCAGGTCGAAATCGCGAATGAGGGCGCGAAGGCGCTCGGTTTCGCCGACACCGGCGCGATGTGGCGTTCGCGCTACGACATGGACCCAGACGCCTTCGCGGCGATGACGGACCGCCTGTGGAACGAGGTGAAGCCGCTCTACGACCAGCTCCATTGCTACACCCGCGGCAAGCTCAACCAGAAGTACGGCGATTCGGTTCAGCCCGATCGCGGCCCGATCCGCTCGGACCTGCTCGGCAATCTGTGGGCGCAGGAATGGGGCGGCATCTACGATGTGGTCGCGCCCAAGGGGGCGGGCGACGTCGGCTACGACCTCACCGACCTCCTGGTCCGCAAGAAATACACGCCGGAGAAGATCGTCCGCACCGGCGAGAGCTTCTTCACCTCATTGGGCTTCGCGCCGCTGCCGG
>DASVVY010000088.1:0-2658 GCA_036386335.1 Allosphingosinicella sp.
GCCCCACATCGTCGCTCGCGAGGCGGGCCTTCCGGTCGAGCTGTCCAGGGTCGAATTTCCGAGCAAGCGCACCTCGGACGGCGAGGACTTCTACGCCGTCAACCCGAAAGGCGCCGTGCCGACGCTGAAGCTCCACGACGGAAGCGTGCTCACGGAGAATGCCGTCATCCTCCAGTATCTGGCCGACCAGGCGGCCGGCTCGGAACTGGCGGTGCCGCCGAGCGGGATCGAGCGGTGGCGCCTGCTCGAGTGGCTGAACTACGTCGCGACCGAGCTGCACAAGGGGTTCGGTCCGTTATGGAATCCGGCGACGCCGGAGGACTTCAAGGAAGCCACACGCGAGGCGCTGGGCAAGAAGTTCGACTATCTGCAGGAGCGGATCGGCGAGGGTCCGTACATCCTCGGCGATCGTTTCTCGATCGTCGACGCTTATGCGTTCGTCGTGCTGAACTGGACCCGCATCCACCATATCGACATCCAGCGCTGGCCGGGCCTCGCCGCCTATCTTCATCGCATCGCCCACCGGCCCGCCGTCAGGGAGACACTGCGGGCCGAGGGCCTCATCAACTAGGAGCCGTGATGATCGACATTCGCCCCTTCGCGTCGCTCGGCCACGCCGACCACGGCTGGCTGAACGCGCGCCACCATTTCTCCTTCGCCAATTATCACGAGCCGCAGCGCATGGGCTGGGGTGCGATCCGGGTGTGGAACGACGACGAGATCGCCGGCCGCTCCGGCTTCCCGCCGCATCCCCATTCGGACATGGAGATCATCACCTACGTCCGCCAGGGCGCGATCACCCACCAGGATTCGATGGGCAATCAGGGCCGCACCGAAGCGGGCGACGTCCAGGTGATGAGCGCCGGCACGGGCGTGCGGCATGCCGAGTATAATCTGGAGCCGGAGACCACCACCCTGTTCCAGATCTGGGTGCAGACCGACAAGCCCGGCGCGCAGCCGAGCTGGGGCGCCAAGCAATTCCCCAAGGACGACCGCGCCGGCAGCTTCGTGACGCTCGCCAGCGGCTTCGATGGCGACGGCGACGCGCTGAAGATCAACGCCGCCGCCCGCGTGATGGGCGCGACGCTGAAGGCAGGGGAGAGCGCCACGCTCGACCTCGACCCGAAGCGCCACGCCTATCTGGTGCCGGTCGGCGGGGCGATCGAGGTCAACGGCCGGCGCGCCGAGCCCCGCGACGGAGTCGCCGTCACCGGTGAGGAGCGGATCGAGATCCGTGCCCTCGACGCAGACGCTGAGATCGTGCTGGTCGACGCACGCTGATCGGGTTGACAGCGCGCCGCCGCGCGTGCCTCCCTTACCTGCGAGACAGCAGGGGAGACGACACATGCGATGGAGCAGATTCGCTGCCGCAGCGGCGGCGTCGATGCTTGCGCTGCAGCCGGCGCTCGCCGCCGACGCGTTCGGCGAGCTTGGCGGCGTGGAGCGGCGGACGGGTGCGTTCGTCGGCGCGAACGTCAGGCTGCCGCTCGGCGCCGCCACGCGCGCCAAGCCGACGGCGCGGCTCCAGCTCACCACCAGCTACGATCTGCGCTCGGCGCGGGAGCTGCGCAGCATCCGTCCCCCGGGGCTGGAGATCGGCGCGTCGGGCCTGGGCAAACCCGAGCTGTTCGTCGGCGGCGCGCGGCTCAGCGATCATGAGGGCAGGCTCGGCCTCACGGGTGACAGCTGGGTGGTGCCGCTGCTGATCGTGGTCGCGGTGACGGCGAGCGTCGTCGCGCTGACGGCGGCGACCAGCGACTGAGGCGCCGCGGCAACAGTTTCCGCCGTTCCAGGGAGAAAGAGGGTTGAGGGCGGCTTAACCCTCATTTCCCGGCACGGGCCCGATCCTGGGGCGTTTCGTCGCCATGCCTCGCTACTTCTTCCACTTCGACGCCCCGAGCACGTCCCGCCGCGACGAAATCGGCGTGACGCTGCCGGACGTGGAGGCGGCCTGGTATCAGGCGGTGCGCTGGGCCCGGGACGAGATGGGTTCGGAAGGGACCGGCCTCGAATTGTGGGAAGCGGCCTCGGTGCACATCGTCGACGAGAGCGGCCTGCCGGTCGACCGGGTGCCGCTCGGCGAGATCGCAAGGTTCGCCGGCGGCGTCGCCTAGCTGGCCAGGCCCGGCATGCCGGACTTGATCCGGCATCCACCTTCCACTTTTCTCAAAACCTGCGGAACACCGCCTTGGGGAGCCGCCGCGGGCGGGGGGCGACGATGAGGTCGATCTCCGCCTTGTGGAGCGGGACTTCGAATTCGCAGCCGATATCGCGCTCGCGGTGCCAGACGACGCGGCTGCGGCGCGCCTCCAGCCCTTCGATCTTCAGCCACACCTCGGTGCCGATCTCGATGGGCTCCGGCGCGTCGGCCTTGAAGCCGCCGGTCGAGATGTCGAGAAGGGTGATCGAGGTCTTCTTCGCCCCCTCCTCGCGCAGTGCCGCGGCGAGGTTGACGATGCGCCGTTCCGCCTTGCGCCCGTCGCCGGTGGGCAGCTGCGACAATTCCGCCTTCATGAACAAGGGCCGGTCTCCCTGAAGTGACCGGTCTCTCCTAGCCGGGGCGTGCTAACAATCGGTTGAGAGCTTCGGCGGGGGGTGGGGCCGGCGCCGTGGGCGCCGGCCCCCCCACGATACGCGACCCGAGGGGCCGGCCGGGGG
>DASVVY010000089.1:0-24605 GCA_036386335.1 Allosphingosinicella sp.
CAAGTGGCGCGGGCGGCGGCTCATCGCGCCGGAGGGGCTCGCCACCCGCCCGACCTCGGAGCGCGCCCGCGAAGCCCTGTTCTCGATGCTGCAGAGCCGGCTGGGCAGCTTCGAGGGGCTGCGGGTCGCCGATCTCTTCGCCGGCTCGGGCGCGCTCGGCCTCGAGGCGCTTTCCCGTGGCGCCGCGCATTGCACCTTCGTCGAAAATGACAGCCGCGCCGTCCAGGCGATCCGCGCCAATGTCGCGGCGCTCGGCGCCGTCGCCGAAGTGAGGCAAGGCGCCGCGGAGCATGCGCGAGTGCCGGAGCCCGTCCACCTCGCCTTCCTCGATCCGCCCTATGGCAGCGGCCTCGCCGCCGCGGCGCTCGCGAAGCTCGACCTCGCCGCCGGCGCTCTCCTTTCGGTCGAGACCGGGCGGAACGAGGACGTCGCCGCCCCCGGCCTGGAGACGGAGGCGGTCAAGACCTACGGCAAGGCGAAGATCACCCTGCTCCGGCGCAGCTGAGGCGGCCGCTCACCCGGGATAGCGCTCGAACTGCGGCAGCGCGTCCAGAGTCTTCATCCAGCCGATCCGCTCCGCCACCTGGATCTGCGCGCTCGGCGGGATCTCGTCGGGATCGTCGAGCGTGCAGACCTGGACGTCGATCGTGCCGGGGAAAACGACGTCGTTCGTGTAGAAGAGCGCCGTCCCGCAGGTGCCGCAGAAATGGCGGCGCCCCTGTTCGGAGGAAGCGTAGCTCTTCGTCTCCCCCTCCACCTTGAGCCGGTCCAGCGGCACCAGCCCCCAGGCGACCATCGGCGCGCCCGAATGACGACGGCAATCGCGGCAATGGCAGAGCGCCTGATGGATCGCCTCGGCCGGCATCTCGTAGCGAACGGCGCCGCAATGGCATCCTCCCTTCGGCATCGATGATCTCCCTTTGTTCCGACGTCCTTCTGCCACGGCTCCCGGAAGGACCGCAAGACTTTCGAGCCGCCGGGCGTCACTGCGCCGAATCAAGCACGTCCCGCAGGAACGCCGTATGGCGGAGGAACGCAGCGGCGCCCGCGGGGGTAATGGCAACCCGGGTGCGCGGCCGCTTGCCGACGAAATCCTTCACGATGGAGACGTAGCCTGCCTTCTCCAGGGTGGCGAGGTGACTGCCGAGATTGCCGTCCGTCGCCCGCACCAGCGCCTTGAGGCGGGTGAATTCGACCGGCTCCGCCTCCCGCTGGGCATAAAGGCTGGCCACGATCCTGAGGCGCAGCGCCTGATGGATCAGCTCGTCGGGCTCGGCCATCAGACTTTCCTCAGCCAGAGTCCGCCCGCCACCAGTCCGCCGCCGCCCACGGCCGCCAGCCAGAAAGGCAGCCACGGCCTGAGAAACAGGAAGCCTGCCATGGCGAGCAGGAACATCGCGGCCCCGATCCAGGCGAGGCGACGCATCTTCCAGGCGCCGAGAACGACGTAGATCAGGCCGACCACGAGGGCGGGGAATACCAGATAGGGCTCGTGCCGCGTGGGTGCGAAAAGGACGTAGACGGCCATCACGAACAGGGTGGTGAAGAAGACGGTGGCGAGCATCGGCAGCAGATTGGCTCGTGCGGCAGCCCCCCGCGACGCGGCCCGCCGGCGGGCGCGACAGCCGATCGCGACGGACGCCGCGACGCCGGCGAGATCGAGCGGCAGCCAGAGGAGGCCCCACTGGTCCGCCGGGAGCAGGCCCATCAGGCCATAGCCTGCGGCCCAGACAAGCCCCCACAGCAGCAGGTAGGGACTGGCTTCGCGATAGGCGCGCATCTCCATCGTGCGCGCGGTCGTCTCGTCGATGTCGCGCAGTGCGCTCGCCGCTTCAGCCTGGGATATCGGCATCGCTTCCTCCTTCATTGCTCTGCCGAACAGAGTACGTCGTTGAAAGTGCTCTGTCAAACAGAGTCCTCTGCACATGGCGAACGACTGGCGCGCTTGCGTCCGCCGCCGCCGTTCCCTAGCCGTTCGCGGTGAGCGACTCCCCTGCCCCGTCGACCGAGCCCGGCTACCTGCGCGGCCTCAACGCGCCGCAGCGCGAGGCGGTGCTGACCACCGAAGGTCCCGTGCTGGTCCTCGCCGGGGCCGGAACGGGCAAGACCGCGGCGCTGACCGCCCGGCTCGCCCACCTCATCGCCACCCGCCGCGCCTGGCCGTCCGAGATCCTCGCCGTCACCTTCACCAACAAGGCGGCGCGCGAGATGAAGGAGCGCGTCGGCCGCATCGTCGGCGACGCGGTCGAGGGGATGCCCTGGCTCGGCACCTTCCACTCGGTCGGCGCCCGCATGCTCCGCCGCCACGCCGAGCTGGTCGGCCTCCAGTCCAACTTCACCATCCTCGACACCGACGACCAGGTGCGGCTCTTGAAGCAGCTCATCGTCGCGTCCGATCTCGACGAGAAACGCTGGCCGGCGCGAATGCTGGCGGGGCTGATCGACCGCTGGAAGAACCGCGGCTGGGTCCCGGCGCAGGTCGATGCCGGCGAGAGCGAAGCCTATGCCAACGGCAAGGGCGCCGAGCTCTACGCGCGCTACCAGGAGCGCCTGAAAGCCCTGAACGCCTGCGACTTCGGCGACCTCCTGCTCCACATGCTGGTGATCCTGAAAACCCGGCGCGACGTCCTCGAACACTATCAGCAGCGCTTCAGATACGTCCTGGTCGACGAGTATCAGGACACCAACCAGGCCCAGTATCTCTGGCTCCGCTTGCTCGCCCAGGAACGCAAGAACATCTGCTGCGTCGGCGACGACGATCAGTCGATATATTCGTGGCGCGGCGCCGAGATCGCCAACATCCTGCGCTTCGAGAAGGACTTTCCCGGCGCGAAGATCATCCGGCTGGAGCAGAATTACCGTTCGACCCCGCACATCCTCGCCGCCGCCTCGGGCCTGATCGCCCACAATGGCGGCCGTCTCGGTAAGACGCTGTGGACCGAAAGCCGCGACGAGCGCGGCGGCGAAGGCGAGAAGGTCCGGGTGGTCGGCGTCTGGGACGGGCCGGAGGAGGCGCGGCGGATCGGCGAGGAAATCGAGACGGTCGAGCGCCGCGGCGGTCACGTCACCGACGTCGCGATCCTGGTGCGCGCCCAGTTCCAGACCCGGGAGTTCGAGGATCGGTTCATCGCCATCGGCCTCCCCTACCGCATCGTCGGGGGCTTCCGTTTCTACGAGCGCGCCGAGATCCGGGACGCCCTCGCCTACCTGCGGATCATCGCCCAGCCCGCCGACGACCTCGCCTTCGAGCGGATCGTCAACGTCCCCAAGCGCGGCCTCGGCGACAAGGCGGTCGCCAAGGTCCATTCCCTCGCCCGCGCGTCCGGCCTCCCGCTGATGGCCGCCGCGGCGCAGATCCTCGACACCGATGAGCTGACCCCGCAGGCGCGCCGGGCCATGGGCAACCTCGTCGGCGACATCGCCCGCTGGCGCGCGCGCCTCGCCGAACTCCCCCATCCCGAGCTCGCCCGCCTCGTCCTCGACGAAAGCGGCTACACCGCGATGCTCCAGGCGGACCGCTCGGCCGAAAGCGCCGGCCGGCTCGAAAACCTCGCCGAGCTCACCCGGGCGATGGAGGAATATGAGACTCTCGGCGCCTTCCTCGAGCACGTGTCGCTGGTCATGGAGAACGATGCCGAGCGCGAGGCGGAGAAGGTCACGATCATGACCATTCACGCCGCCAAGGGACTCGAATTCGGCACAGTCTTCCTCGCCGGCTGGGAGGAAGGCGTCTTCCCCTCGCAGCGCGCCCTCGACGAAGGCGGCCAGGCGAGCCTCGAGGAGGAACGCCGCCTCGCCTACGTCGCGATCACGCGGGCGCGCCGCAGATGCTTCATCTTCCACGCCGCCAACCGCCGCATCTACGGGCAGTGGACGAGCTCCATCCCTTCCCGCTTCATCGCCGAGCTCCCGCCCGCGCATATCGAGCAGGAGCAGACGATGAGCGGCGGCGAGTCCCTCTGGCGAGCGAACTGGTCCGAACGGGCCGACCCGTTCGCCGACGTGGCGAGGGGTCAGACCCGCGGGCCGGGCTGGCGCCGCGCGGTCCAGAGCGGCTTCGAGCGCACTCCTGCCCGCGTTCTTGAGGTGAAGGCGAGCGCCATCAGCCTCGGCAACCCCGGCCGGCCCGACATCGCCGTCGGCCAGCGCGTCTTCCACGCCAAGTTCGGCTACGGCCTGGTGGCGGAGATCGAAGGCAACAAGCTCGAGATCGACTTCGACCATGCCGGCAGGAAGCGCGTGCTGGACAGCTTCATCGACCTTGCCTGAGTGCCTCCCGGACGAGACAGTTCGATCGGCAGGCGTCGAAATCCAGACCCCTCAGCACGATGCGGTCAGGATCGGGCAGGAAGCCGCCGCCGGAGAGTAGATCGAGGCCCATCCAGACCACTATTGGCGAAGAGGGCGTGATGCCCGTCCCGCACCTCCGCCGCGTAGCGACGCTCAGGATTGGCGACCGCCAGCGCAAGGCCTCCTCGGTCGACATGCGCTTGAAGCTCGGCCAACCGGCGCTCGCGCCAGCCCACGGGGGCCGGGTCGGGCATCTCGAAGCGGTAGCCATCCTCCAATCTCTCACCCGCCGTCCAGGGCAAGCGCGCTGCGCACGGCGGCGGCGTGCGGCCCGTACGCTTCGAATCGGAAGCCGAGACGGGCCGCCGCCTCGAGCCGGGGCAGCACGGCCGCGCGGTTCGTCCGAAGCGCCACGCCCTTGGCGCTCCAGCGTGCGAAGGCGGGGTGGGTGCGCCCGTCGGTCGGGTCGATATCATAGGGGTGGCAGTAGCTCAGGACCGGCTGTCCCTGCCGCTGCAGCCGCACCAGGGCCCGGCGCAGCAGCGGCCGCGGCAGCAGGCGGAAATAGCCGCCGCCAAGCGGGACGGGGAAGAGGCGCGACGGGAGCAGCGTGACCGGCATTTCCAGGATTCCGTCGACGAGCTTCGGCTGCTTTCCGAAGCCTGGCCAGCCGCAGAGCGGGCGGCGGGCCGGCAGCACGGACGACGAATAGGAGAAGCCGAGCTCCGCCAGGATTGCATAGCAATGGGCGGTCCGCTCCGTCATCGAGAAGCAGGGGGCGCGATAGCCGTTGACCTCGCGCGCCCCGGCAGTGCGGACCGCGTCCCGGTTGCGGCGAACGTCGTCCCGGAACGTGGCCGCGTCCTGCCGGTCGAGAGGGATGTGCGCGTCGGAGTGACAGCCCGCCTCATGCCCCTCGGCGATCACCCGCGCAACCAGCTCGGGGTGGCGGCGCGCCACGCGTCCGACGAAGAAGAAGGTGCCGCTTCCGCCGTGGCTCCGCAGCAGCGACAGATAGGCCTCGACCAGCGCCGGCACCCGCGGGGGCGAGCTGCCGCGACCCGCCGCGTCGAGGTGCGGGTCCTCGACATCGACGCTAAACAGGAAGGGGCTCGGGCTCACCGGCGGCTGCGCCGCGGCCAGAGGTCCGCCGCCCCGTCCGAGATCGCCGCATAGTCGAAGCCGCTCGCCGCGAGGCGGCCGGCCCAAAAAACGCAGTCGGCCGTGTCGGAGGCGGATTTCGCTTCGGAGAGCCAGTTGTGGAGCCCGTGCGCCGCAAGGATGCGCGCGATCGTCAGCACCGGTCCCGGCGGTGGGGCGTAGCGGAGAGCAGCCGGTTGCCGAGCCTGCGGGTCCACGGCATCGTCCGCAGCGCCCCGCGCGGCATCAGGGCGGCGAAGCGGTTTCCCTTCGCACAGTCGGCGCTTCCGGCGACGATCGGCGCAAGCGGCGGTCATGTTCTCGCTGGCGAGTTGCACTCTCTTGCCTGCACGCGATCCCCTCTGGACCGGCAGCGTAACGCGCCGCCATCGCCAAGTCACTGTCGATATTGGTGCAATCCGCTCATTGCGCGCTCTGCGGCAGACCGTCCCCGATCTCGTAATAATCGCCTTTGTCGGCGACGAAGATGTGTTTGTCGAGACGCGTTCCGGTCGGTGAATCATAGGCGCCCATCGCGATCGCGAGCCTCGCGCGGCCGATCGGATCCCAGAACAGCACGGACCCGCACGTCGCGCAGAAACCGCGGCGGACTCGCTCCGAGGATCGGTACCAAGTCACCTTGTCCTCACCGGTGAGCGTCAGCGCCTCGCGCGGCACATCGGTCGAGGCCCAGAAATGCCCCGACTGGCGGCGGCATTGCGAGCAATGGCAGGCGTCCGGCGCCGCCAGCTCCCCTTCCACCTGAAACCGGACGGCGCCGCACAGGCAGCTCCCTTCGTGCATCACCCTTCCTTCGTCGCCTTGTCGGGCTTCAGGCATAATCGCGCTGACGCTGTTCGAGCCAGCCGAAAATCCGCAGGGCGCCGTCTCGCCGCCGCAATCTTGAGTCGTTACGCCGCCGATGCTATCCTGGGCCGCACGAAGGAGACCGCCATGGACTCGACGCCCGAGAGCTTGCCTGCTGCGGATGCCGGGCAAAGGGTCGAGAGCTCCGACGGCCTCCCGCCCCGCCGCGGCAGCTGGCTCCGCCCCTCGATCAAACGCCTGGGCGCGGGCGAGGCGGAGTTCGGTCCTTCCTTCCTCGGCAACGACGGCAGCGGAACCTCCTAACCGCCGATAAGGCTCAGGAAGTAGCGCTCGAGCTGATCCGTCGAGCGCTGCCAGCTGAAGTCCCGGACCGCCTCGCGGACCGCCCAGGGGTCGCGGGGGGAGGCAAGGAGATCGCGTACTGCCCGCGCTATCGCGAATGGCTCCGGCGGAACCAGGCGACCGTGGGAGGGGCTCCGGATCAGCCGCGCGGCATCCCCAACGGCCGTCGTGATGAGCGGCGTGCCGCAGGCGAGCGACTCCAGCCGCACATTGGCGAATCCCTCGATCCGCGAGGGATGGATGGTGACGTCCGCCGCGGCATAGATCTCCGGAAGAACCGCCTGCGGGACGGAGCCGAGCATTTGCACCCGCCCGGAGACGCCCACCCCGGCCGCCCGCCGGCGCAGCGCCGCCGCCTCGGGCCCGCCGCCGACCATCATCAGGACCGCGCCCTCGAGATGCGCCAGCGCGTCGATCGCGAGATGCTGCTGCTTGACCGGGATGAGGTTGCCGACCGTCAGCAGGAGCGGACCGGAGATGCCCAACGCCCTCTTCGCCTCCGCCCGGTTCCTCGGCCGGAACATCTCCATGTCCACGGCCGGATAATGTGTCTCGATACGCTCTGCCGGCACGCCGTGCTGGGCCATGATAGCCCTGAGGTCGCCTCCCACGGCGAGCAATCCCGCCGCCGCGCGCGCCGCCGCGAGCAGGGGCGGATGCGTGGCCGGATCGTCGGCGCGCAGGATGAACTCGAAGCCCCGGGCCTTGATTGAGACCGGGATGCCGAAAGCCTTTCCGATCGCGATCGCAGCGGGCCCCTCCGGCCAGGAGAATTCGGCCGACACGAGATCGAAGGGGTACCTGTCGCGGACTCGGCGAGCGAGCGGGACAAGCCGTCTCGCCAGCGTCCATGGGGTCCAGCGGGGGAGCCGAGGCGGAGTCGTAAAGCGTGGCCGGTGTACCCGCAGCCCGTTCCACTCCTCTTCGGCGGGCACCCTAGCGAGCGCCCGGCCACCATTGAGGAGGTCAATGACCGAGCGACGGATCGGCGCGACGATCTCGACCTCGAATCCGGGCCGCCGCGCCAGCTCCCTCATCTGGCGCTCGACGAACCCGCCGAGCCCCGGCCGCGCCGCGTCCGGATAACGCGTCGAGACAGCCAGCACGCGCAGCATCAGGGTGTGCCGGCCGGAGCGGCTCTTCCCGTCGGAAGGACGAGAACCGGCCGTTCCCAGGTGACCCTCCCATGTGGAGGATCGGTGCCGACGCGAATCGCTCCCATTCGCTCGTAGAAGGCCGTCGCCGGCGGATGTGCGACGATCCTGACACGGGAGATGCCGCGGCGGCTGGCCTCGGCCCGCATATGCTCGAAGAGCATGCGTCCGACGCCCTTCCCCTGCGCCTCGTCGGCGACGAACATGAGGTCGAGCTCCGGTTCGGCACCGAGGATCAGGCTGTAGAAGCCACGGACGCGGCGCCCCTGCTCCGCCACGAAGACGACGTCCCGCGCGATCTGCTCCGCGGTCACGGCATAGCCTTCGAGAATCCGCGCATACTCGCCGCGATAGGCGGAGGAGCCATGCATCAGCCGCGTCAGCACCTCTGCATCGGCGGTTGCCCCGCGGCGGATCACGACCTCGTCCCTTGCCGCGACGTCACTCCCCCACGGCCGGGAAGCTGAGATAGGCGAGGCGCCGCACCTCCCGCCGTCCGCGGACCACGGTGTCGAGGATGAGGCCGACGGCGAAGCTGATCGTCGCGACGACCATCAGGCCGGTGACCAGGATGGCGGTCGGGAAGCGCGGGACGAGGCCCGTCTCGGCGTAGGTGACGACCAGCGGCACCGCCAGCACCACCGCCAAGGCGGCGAGGAAGGCTGCGAAGCCGCCGTAGAACAGCACCGGCCGCTCGATCCGGAACAGGTGGAGGATGGTGCGGGCGATCCGCCAGCCGTCGCGGTAGGTCGAGAGCTTGGAGTGCGAGCCTTCCGGTCTTGCACCGTAGGCGGTGACCACCTCCGCGACCGGCATGGCGAGCTCGAGGGCGTGCACGGAAATCTCCGTCTCCGTCTCGAAACCGCGCGAGAGGGCCGGGAATGATTTGACGAACCGGCGGGAAAAGACGCGGTAGCCGGAGAAGATGTCGGTGAAGCTGCGGCCGAACAGGCTGGCGAGGATGCCGGTGAAGAGGCGGTTCCCCAGCCGGTGGCCGCGGCGATAGGCCTCCTCGACCTCAGACTTGCGCGCGCCGACCACCATGTCGAGCCGCTCCTCGACCAGGCGGCGGACCAGCTCCGGCGCGACGGTGGCGTCGTAGGTCGCATCGCCGTCGGCCATCAGATAGACGTCCGCCTCCACGTCCGCGAACATCCGCCGGACGACGTGCCCCTTCCCCTGCATCCGCTCGTCGCGGACGATGGCCCCGGCCGCGGCGGCGACCTCGCGGGTGCGGTCGCCGCTGTTATTGTCGTAGACGTAGACGGCGGCGTCGGGGAGCGCGGCGCGGAATGCCGCCACCGTCTGCCCGATCGCCGCCTCCTCGTTGTAGCAGGGGAGGAGCACGGCGATGCGCAGGGCCGACTCGTGCTGCGTGTCAGTCGGCAAATCGCTCCCCCAGCCGAACGGCGGTTACTCGCTCTTGGCCTTCTTTGCCGCAGGCTTCTTCTTCGGGGAAGGCTGCTTTTCGGAAGGCTCCTCGGCGGGCGCCTTTTCGGCCTTCTTCGCCTTGGCCTTCTTCGCCGGCTTCACGTCCTGTGCCGCGGCCGCCGCTTCAGCGGGAGCCGGCTCGGCGGGAGCGGCGTCCCCGGCGGGCGCCGCATCGGCCGCCATGGCCTTCTTGCCGCGCTTCTTCGCCTTCGGCTTCGCCTCGTGGGCGTGATCGTGCCCGTGGTCGTGCCCGCAGCCGGGGCCGTGGACGTGGCCGGTGTCGGCCGACTCGATTTCCGCCTGCAGCGCCTCGCGAGTGACCGTGCGGTCGCTGACCTCCGCCTTCGAGAAGAGGAAATCGACCACCTTGTCCTCGAACAAAGGCGCGCGCAGCTGCGCGGCGGCCATCGGATTCTCGCGGACATATTCGACGAAGCGCTGCCGGTCCTCGGGCCGGTATTGCTGCGCAGCCTGCATGATCAACTGGTTCATCTCGTTCTGCGCCACCTGAATCCCGTTGCGGTTGCCGATCTCCGAGAGGAGCAGGCCGAGGCGCACACGGCGCTCGGCAATCGAGCGATACTCCTCGCGCTCCGCTTCCATCTCCGCGCGCGCGGCGTCGGGATCGGCCTCGTGGGTCGCCTCATGCTCGAGCTGCTGCCAGATCTGGTCGAACTCCGCGTCGACCATCGAGGGCGGCACCTCGAACTGGTGGCGCGCCGCGAGCTCGTCGAGCAGCTTGCGCTTCATGTGGGTGCGGGTGAGGCCGTTCAGCTCCTGCTCGACCTGCCCCTTCAACAGCTCGCGCAACTGATCGAGGCTCTCGAGGCCCATCGACTGGGCGAAGCTGTCGTCCACCGAACTCTCGCGCGGCTTCTGCACTTCGCCGATCGTGACCTCGAACACGGCCTCGCGCCCCTTGAGGTAGGCGACCGGATAGTCCTCCGGAAAGGTGACCGTCACCGTCCGCTGCTCGTTGGCCTTGGCGCCGACCAGTTGGTCCTCGAAGCCGGGGATGAGACGGCCGGTGCCGAGCTCGACCCGCATCGACTCGCCCTTGCCGCCCTCGAACAGCGCGCCGTCGACTCGGCCTTCATAGTCGATGACGACGAGGTCGCCCTGCTCCGCCGCGGCGTCGGCCCCGGCCGGATCGAAGCTCTTCTGGCCGCCGGCGATGCGCTGCAGCGCCTCGTCGATCTCGGCCTCGGTGGCCTCGACCCGCAGCCGCTCGAGCTGGAGGCCCTCGATGCTGGGATCCGGAACCTCGGGAAGGGTCTCGAGCTCGACCTGCACCACCGCGTCGCGGCCGGCGCCGCCCTCTTCGAGGCGGACGGAGGGCTGCATCGCGGGGCGCAGCTTCTGCTCGGAGATGAGCTGCTGGACGCCTTCCTGGACCGCCGTTTCGAGGGCCTGCTGTTCAAGCGCAGGTCCATGCATCTTGCGCACGAGGTTGGCGGGCACCTTGCCGGGGCGGAAGCCGGGCATGCGCACCTGCGGCGCGACCTTCTTCAGCTCGCCGTCGACGCGGGCGTCGATCTCCTTCTTCGGAATGGTGATCCGGTAGGCGCGCCTCAGGCCCTGGTTCAACGTCTCGACAGTCTGCATGTGAAGCTCTTACCCTCGTCTCGGGATGGCGCGGCCGGATGGGGATTGGCCGGGCGAAGACTGGTGCGGGCGAAGGGACTCGAACCCCCACATCTTTCGATACTGGAACCTAAATCCAGCGCGTCTACCAGTTCCGCCACGCCCGCCGGGCCGCCGGTCGGCGGCGGATATAGCAGGGATCGCGCGAGGGGCAAGGCGGACGTGGCGCCCGCCGCAGCGCGCTACTTCGCCTTGGCGAGCTGCGCCTTCGCCCAGGCATAGGGCGCCTCGACGACGCGGCCGTTGAGCGGATCGGCGGCGCAGGCGGCGCTCAGCAGGCCGTCGGCCATCGTCCCCTGCTCGACGGCCTGTGCGGGCGACAGCCGGAAGATCGGCGGCGGCGTCGCCTCGTCGCCGACCTGGAAGCGGTAGCCGATCCGCCGGTACGTGCGCGCGCCGCAATCGGCGAGCAGCGTCTCGAGCTCTTTGTCGTACTTGTACTGCTCGCCCTGCACGTCCTTGTAGACGGTCAGCACCTCGAACTGCGCGGCCGAACCGGCGCGGACCACCGACGCGAGGAAGACGGCCTGATTGCCACCCTCGTCGACGCCCACGAGGCGCCAGTCGCGCCACTGTTCGAGCGGCTCCCGCTCCGCAGCCTGTGCCGGCAAGGCGCATGCCGCCGCCGCGGCAATCAACAACCAGCTTCCCCGCATCTCTGCCCTCCCTCGGACCGGAAGATTATTCTGCCTCTGAAACGCTGTCGATCCCTTTCCCGTCGCGGCTGCCAGCTTTCGCCGCTACGGCGCTCCGCGGACGCGGAGAGAAGATATGCAGGCGAGGAAGCGGATCGCGCTGGTGGCGCACGACGCGAAGAAGGACGAACTGGTCCACTGGGTGAAGGCGAATGCGCAGGCGCTGCAGCCGCATTGCTTCTGGTCGACGGGGACGACGGGCAAGCGGATCAAGGAAGCCTGCCCGATGCTCGACCTGACGCCGATGAAATCGGGGCCCCTCGGCGGCGACCAGCAGATCGGCGCGAAGATCGCCGAGGGCGGCATCGACATCCTGATCTTCTTCACCGACGCCCTCTCGCCGCACCCGCACGAAGCGGACGTGAGGGCGCTGATCCGCCTCTCCACCCTCTACAACGTGGCGATGGCGCCGAACCGCACGACCGCCGACTTCCTGGTCCGCTCGCCGCTCTTCGATCAGGAATATTCGGCGCCGACGGGCGGCGGCGACGGGGAGCCCGGCACCTGATCCTCAGCCCTTGGCGAGGAACTTCTTCACCCCGCGGGCGGCCTGGCGGATGCGCTGCTCGTTCTCGACCAGCGCAATGCGAACATAGCCCTCGCCCTCTTCGCCGAAGCCGACGCCGGGGCTCACCGCTACGCCCGCTTCGGTGAGCAGGCGCTTGGCGAACTCCATCGAGCCGAGGGCCCGGTGCTGCTCAGGGATGGGCGCCCAGGCGAACATGCTGGCCGCGGGCGGCGGCACGTCCCAGCCCGCCCTGCCGAAGCTTTGGACGAGGCAGTCCCGTCGCGATTTGTAGAGCTTACGGTTCGCCTCGACGATGTCCTGCGGCCCGTTCAGCGCCGCCACGGCCGCGGCCTGGATGGGGGTGAAGGCGCCGTAATCGAGATAGGATTTGACCCTCGTCAAGGCGCCGATCAGCTCCCGGTTTCCGACCGCGAAACCGATCCGCCAGCCCGCCATCGAATAGGTCTTCGACATCGAGGAGAATTCGACCGCCACGTCCATGGCGCCCGGAACCTGGAGGATCGAGGGCGTGGGCGTGTCGCCGAAATATATCTCCGCATAAGCGAGGTCGCTGATCACCCACAGCCGATGCTCACGAGCGAAATCCACGACCTTCGCGTAGAAATCGAGGTCGGCGACGTATGCCGTTGGATTCGAGGGGTATCCGATCACCAGCACTGACGGCTTCGGGACCGAGTAGCGGAGCGACAGGTCGAGCCGGTGGAAGAAGTCGGGCCCGGGCGCGGCGGGTATCGAGCGGATCACCGCGCCGGCGATGATGAAGCCGAACTGGTGGATCGGGTAGGAGGGGTTCGGCGCGAGGACGACATCGCCCGGCGCGGTGATCGCCTGGGCGAGGTTGGCGAGGCCCTCCTTCGAGCCGAGCGTGACGATCACCTCCCGCTCCGGATCGAGATCGACGCCGAAGCGGCGCTGGTAATAGCCCGCCTGCGCCTTCCTCAGGCCCGGAATGCCCTTCGAGGCAGAATAGCCGTGGGCGCGGGGGTTCGCCGCGACTTCGGCGAGCTTGTCGGTCACGTGGCGCGGCGGCGCGCCGTCCGGATTGCCCATGCCGAGATCGATGATGTCCTCGCCCCGCGCCCGCGCCGCCGCCTTCATCGCATTCACCTCGGCGAAGACGTAGGGCGGCAGGCGGCGGATGCGGTAGAAGTCGCTGTTCACGGTCCGGCTCTCGGCGAAAAGGGCGGCCAAAGTGTCGAAGCGGGCACCGTTGTGCAAGCGCTTCTTCGCACCTGCACAATGAAAGCGATCGGCGGCCCTAGCGCGGGCGGTGCGGGGTGAACTGGCCGAGGAAGCAGACCGGCCCGGGGATGCTCCGCGTCCCCAGCGGCTCGATGCTGCGGATATGGTCGCCGCGGCAATATTGGCCGGTCTGGGTCTCGACGAGGATCGCGTCGAGCGGCCGCAGGCCGGGGCACGCCGCCCGCAGCTGATTGACCCAGATCGTGCTGCCCTCCCGGTAGACGAGGGTATCCGAGTCCACCACCGTCAGATTCTGGCCGGACGTCGTCGAGGGGAGGCAGTCGCGCGGTTCGCCGGCGGCAAGGCCGGCGAGCTCGCGCGAGAGTCCCTCGCGGCTGGCCTGCGGGTTGGTGGGAGACGTCGCCGCACAGCCGGCGAGGAGGATCAGGATCGGCAAGGCACGCATGGTCAGTCTCCGGCGAGAGGCTCTTTGTAGAACGTCTCGGCGCCGAAAGCGATGCCGCGCTCATGTAGTTGCATACTTATGCAGCAACGTGCATAGGCGCCGCCCCATGATTCGGACGGCCATCCTCGGAGCCTCAGGCTATGTCGGCGCAGAGCTGCTCCGCCTATCGGCGGCGCACCCGGCGCTGAAGCCCGTGCGGCTGTTCGGCGACAGCCAGGCGGGGCAATCATTGGAGGCGGTGCATCCGCACCTGGCGCTTGCCTATCCCGGCGCGACGGTCGAGCGGTTCTCGCCGGAGCTGCTCGACGGAGTCGATCTCGTGTTCGCGGCGCTGCCGCACGGGCAGTCGCAGGCGTTGGCGCGCGAGGTGCTTGGGCGGGGCATCCGGTTGGTGGACCTGGGGGCCGATTTCCGGCTCGACGATGCCGCGGCCTACCAGCAATGGTATGGAGAGCCACACGGGGCGCCGGAGCTGCTGGAGCGGTTCGTCTACGGGATACCGGAGCTGAACCGGGACCGGATCGCCGCGGCGGACGCGGTCGCGGCGGCGGGGTGCTACCCGACCTCCGCGATCCTGGCACTGCGGCCGCTGCTCGACCTGATCGAGCCGGGCAGCATCGTCGTCGATGCGGCGTCTGGCGTGACGGGCGCCGGCAAGGGGCTGAAGGAGGAGACCCACTTCTCCACCGTCGACGAGAATCTCACGGCCTATGGGCTCCTCAGCCACCGCCACACGGCGGAGATGGAGATGGTCCTCGGCGAGGGCATCCTGTTCACGCCGCACCTCGCGCCGATGAACCGCGGCATCCTCGCGACCTGCTACGGCGTTGCAAAAGGAGCGTGCAACCCACTGGAAAAACTCCGCGAAGCCTATGCCGACGAGCCTTTCCTCCACGTCTCCGAGCGGGCGCCATCGACCAAGTGGACGCTCGGCTCCAACGCCGTCCACCTCACCGCGCGCTACGACGCCAGGACCGGCCGCGTCCTCGCCATCGCCGCGCTCGACAACCTTGTGAAAGGAGCCGCCGGGCAGATGATCCAGTGCGCCAATCTGATGTTCGGCCTGGACGAGACCGCCGGCCTCCCCCGCGTCGGCATGTGGCCGTGAGCGTCACCGCGGCGGAAGGGTTCGTCGCCTCCGGGTGCCACGCGGGCGTCAAGCGGCGGCGCTACGACATGGCATTGCTGGCGACCGAGGACCACGCACCGGTGGCGGCGGCGGCGGTGTTCACCCGCAACAAGTTCGTCGCGCCGCCGGTGGTGGTGTCGCGCGGGCGCCTTGAGGCGAATGGCGGCCGCGCGGCCGCGGTGGTGGTCAATTCGGGCAACGCCAATGCCGGCACCGGGGCGCAGGGCCTCGCCGACGCCGAGGCGATGAGCGCGGCCGCGGCGGGAGCGCTGGGGGTGGCGGCGGAGCATGTGCTGGTCTGCTCGACCGGGATCATCGGGACGCCGCTGCCGATGAACGCGATTCTGCCGGCGGTGCCGCGCCTCGCGAAGAAGCTTTCCAAAGCCGGCGCGGCAGACGCCGCCAAGGGGATCCTCACCACCGACAAACAACCCAAGGAATCCGTGGTTTGCGGATCGACCTTCACAGTGGGCGGCATGGCAAAGGGGTGCGGGATGATCGCGCCCGACATGGCGACGATGCTCGCCTTCCTCACCACCGACGCCGACGTCACCAGCGAGGAAATGCGGGCGATCCTGCGCGACGCTTCGGACCGGACGTTCAACACCCTCAACGTGGACGGCGCGACCTCGACCAACGACACCGCGATGATCCTCGCCTCCGCCCGCCGCGGCCGGCCGAACCTCGGCGAATTCGCAGACGCCGTCCACAAGGTCTGCGAGGACCTCACCTACCAGATGGCGCGCGACGCGGAGGGCATGACCAAGATGGTCCGCCTCACCGTCTCCGGCGCCGTCTCCGACGCCGAGGCGCGGATCGCGGCGAAGAACATCGCCGAAAACAACCTGGTGAAATGCAGCTGGTACGGGGCGGACCCGTACTGGGGACGGCTGCTCGCCGCGGCCGGATCCGCGGGAATCGCCTTCGAAACCGAGAAGACCACCGTCGCCTACGGCGGCGTTACCGTGGCCCGCGCCGGTGTTTGCACGGTCCACGACGGTGAGAAGGTCCGCAAACACATGGCCGAGGACCGTGTGGAGGTGGAGGTTGCGCTGGGTCTGGGCACCGGTTCCGCGACGGTGATCGGTATCGATCTGGGCCCCGGCTACATCAAAGAGAATTCGAGGACCTCATGACCGCCGCCGCCGACAAGGCACGCATAATTATACAGGCGCTGCCCTATATCCGGCGCTTCGCCGGCAAGTCGGTGGTGGTCAAGCTGGGCGGAGCCGCGATCGACCGCGAGCTCGACCGGGCGCTGGCGCAGGACGTGCTGCTGCTCCGCAGCGTCGGCGTGCGCTGCGTCCTCGTCCACGGCGGCGGACCGCAGGTCGACGCGATGATGCGCCGCATGGGCAAGGAACCCGAGTTCCGCGACGGTCTCCGCGTCACCGACGAGGAGACGCTGGAGATCGTGCGCATGGTGCTGGTCGGGAAGATCAACCGCGACCTCGTCGCGACGATCAACCGGGAGGCGCTGGACGAGCCGGTGGCGGTCGGGGTGTCGGGCGAGGATGCGGGGCTGCTCACCGTGACTCCGCGCGAATCGGCGCTCGGCTATGTCGGCGACGTCAGCTTCGTGCGCGATTCCGTGCTCCACCGCCTGCTCGACGAGGGCCTGGCGCCGGTCGTGTCAACGATCGGGGCGGACGAGACCGGCCAGCCCTACAACGTCAACGCCGACGAGGCGGCGCGGGCGATCGCGGTGGCGATGGGGGCCGAGAAGATCGTGTACCTCACCGCCGCGCCCGGCCTGCTCGAGGACGTCAACGACGAAAGCTCGCTGGTCCCCCGCCTCACCTCCGCGGAGATGTACCAGCGGATCGAGAGCGACGGGGTCACCAAGGGCATGATCCCGAAGCTGCGCGCCTGCGCCGACGCGGTCGACGCCGGCGTCGGCACCGCGCACATTATCGACGGGCGGGTGCCGCACGCCCTCCTCGTCGAGCTGCTGACCGACGAAGGGATCGGGACGATGGTGAAGAGGGAGCCGAGCTGGTGAACGACCTCCTCACCATCGCCGATCTCGGCCGCGAGGGGCTTGAGGCGATTCTCGCGCTCAGCGAGCAGGACGATCTCGGCCGCCCATTTGCCGGCAAGGGCGTTGCCCTCGTCTTCCAGAAGCCGAGCGCGCGGACCCGCAACTCGATGGAGATGGCGGTGGTCCAGCTGGGCGGCCACCCCGTCTACATCCAGAAGGAGGAAGTCGGGCTCGGCACCCGCGAAACGGCGGAGGACGTCGCCCGCACCCTCGCCTGCTACCATGCGATCATCGCGGCGCGGGTGATGAACCACGGCGACCTCGAGGCGATGGCGACGGCGACGGACACGCCGGTGCTCAATATGCTCTCGGACCGCGCCCATCCGCTCCAGGCGCTGGCCGACCTGCTGACGGTGAAGCAGCTCGCCGGCCGCATCGAGGGGACGCGGATCGCCTATGTCGGGGACGCCAACAATGTCTGCCGCTCGCTCGCGGAGGCGTGCTCGCTGCTCGGGGCGGAGCTGAGCATCGCCAGCCCCGACGGCTACGGTCTCGCGGAGAAATTCCCCGGCGTCCGCCGAGTCGCCGATCCGCGGGAGGCTGTCGAAGGCGCGCGGATCGTCTACACCGACGTCTGGGTCTCGATGGGCCAGGACGAGGAGACGGAGGCGCGGATGCGGGCGTTCGCCCCCTATCAGGTGACGGCGGAGCTGATGGCGTCGTGCGGCGACGCCTTCTTCCTCCACTGCCTCCCGGCGCGGCGCGGCGAGGAAGTGGCGGCCGGAGTGATCGACGGGCCGCGCAGCGCCGTCTGGCGGCAGGCGGAGAACCGCATGCACACCGCCCGCGGCGCGATGGCGTGGATGGTCGGGGGCGGAGGAACGTCCGCATGACCGAAGGACGGACCCAGCGGCAGCGGGCGATCGCCGACATCATCCGGGCGGAGCCGCTCGGCTCCCAGGAGGAGGTCACCGCCCGGCTGAAGGCGCGGGGCTTCGCCGTGACGCAGGCGACTGTGTCGCGGGACCTCGACCAGATGGGGGCCGTGAAGGTGAAGCGCGGCGGCGTGATGAGCTATGCGCTGCCCGACCAGATCGGCGAGACCGACTGGGCGGGATCGCGCCTGCAGCGGATCCTTAGCGAGTGGGTGACCTCGGTCGAGGCGGCCGGCAACCTCCTCATCCTCAAGACGCCGCCCGGCTCCGCGCACCTGGTGGGCCTCGCACTCGACCAGGCGAAGCTGACGGAAGTCGCCGGCACGATCTGCGGCGACGATACCCTGTTCATCGCGCTGAAGGACGGCGTCTCGCCCGGCATCATGGCGAAGGAATTCCGCCAGATGGTCCGCGGCGGCTGACCCCCCTCCCCTCCTCCCACAGGATCTGAAATGACGCTCTCTCCTCCCAAGAAGGTCGTGCTCGCTTATTCCGGCGGCCTCGACACCTCGATCATCCTCAAGTGGCTGCAGACCGAATACGGGGCCGAGGTCGTCACCTTCACCGCCGATCTCGGCCAGGGGGAGGAGGTCGAGCCGGCGCGGGCGAAGGCGGAGCTGCTCGGTATCCGGCCGGAGAACATCTTCATCGAGGACGTGCGCGAGGAGTTCGTGCGCGATTACGTCTTCCCGATGTTCCGCGCGAACACGGTCTATGAGGGCCAGTATCTGCTCGGCACGTCGATCGCCCGGCCGCTGATCGCCAAGAAGCAGATCGAGATCGCGAGGCAGGTCGGGGCGGACGCGGTCTGCCACGGCGCGACCGGCAAGGGCAACGACCAGGTCCGCTTCGAGCTCGGCTATTACGCGCTCGAGCCCGACATCCGCGTGGTGGCGCCGTGGCGGGAGTGGGAGTTCGCCAGCCGCGAGGCGCTGATCCGCTTCGCCGAGGAGCACCAGATCCCGATCTCCAGAGACAAACGCGGCGAGGCGCCCTTCTCGATCGACGCCAATCTGCTGCACTCGTCGTCCGAGGGGAAAGTGCTCGAGGACCCGGCGGTGGAGGCGCCGGAATATGTCCACCAGCGGACCATCTCGCCCGAGGACGCGCCGGACAAGGCGACCGTGATCCAGATCGGCTTCGAGGGCGGCGACCCGGTCTCGCTCGACGGCGAATATCTGTCGCCCGCCGCGCTGCTGACGCGTTTGAACCAGCTCGGCCACGACAACGGCATCGGCCGCCTGGACCTGGTCGAGAACCGCTTCGTCGGCATGAAATCTCGCGGCGTCTACGAGACGCCGGGGGGCACGATCCTGCTGGCGGCGCACCGCGGCATCGAATCGATCACCCTCGACCGCGGTGCCGCGCATCTCAAGGACGAGATCATGCCGCGCTATGCGAGCCTCATCTACAACGGCTTCTGGTTCTCGCCGGAGCGCGAGATGCTGCAGGCGCTGATCGACAGGAGCCAGGAGCATGTCTCCGGCACCGTGCGGATGAAGCTCTACAAGGGCAATGCGACGGTGATCGGCCGCGA
Source organism: Allosphingosinicella sp. (assembly GCA_036386335.1). Taxonomy (GTDB): domain Bacteria; phylum Pseudomonadota; class Alphaproteobacteria; order Sphingomonadales; family Sphingomonadaceae; genus Allosphingosinicella. Next base: position 19,284 of record DASVVY010000089.1, read on the forward strand.
GAGCGCGCTGGCACTCTACGACCAGGACCTGGTCACGTTCGAGGAGGGCTCGTCGAGCTACGACCAGCGCGACGCCGCCGGCTTCATCCGCCTCAACGCCCTGCGCCTCCGCATCGCCGCGGCCCGCGCCCGGCGGCAGTAGCCTCCGAACCCGCGGCTGCTGCTCCACCTCCGCGGCCCCTCCACCGCACTTCGTGCGGTATGGGCGGGTGCGTCCTGCCCCCGCAGGCCGCAGCCATGCCGGGGGCATGGCGGCCCGCTCATCTCCCCATCCGCTGCGCGGACGGGGAGGATTGGGTGCGCGATTTGCGGCGTGGCCCCTCCACCGCACTTCGTGCGGTCCCCCTCCCCATCCGCTGCGCGGACGGGGAGGATTGGGTGCGCGATTTGCGACAGGTATAACGCGGGGCCGGGACTGACCTCGTCCTCCCTGTGCGCGAGACGCCCATGGGGAGGGGGACCGCCCGCAGGGCGGTGGAGGGGCTATGCGCGGGACGACGAAGCGGACGGTGGCAAGGGCGCGGGCGCTGCGGCGGCAGCTGACGCAGCCGGAGGCGCGGCTCTGGCAGGTGCTTCGGACCCGGCCGGACGAATTGAAGTTCCGCAAGCAGCACCCGATCGGGCCCTATGTCCTCGATTTCTATTGTCCCGCGGCCAAGCTCGACATCGAAGTCGACGGAGACGCGCACGACATGGGGAGCAATCCCGCTCGCGACGCCCGCCGCGACGCGTGGCTTCGCGAGCGCGGGTTGCAGGTCCTGCGCATCCCGGCGGCGCACCTCTATGGCGACATCGAGCCGGCGGTGATGCTGATCCTGTCGCGCTGCCGGCGATAGGCCCCTCCACCGCACTTCGTGCGGTCCCCCTCCCCATCCGCTGCGCGGACAGGGGGGATTGGGTGGCAATTCGCCGCGTGGCCCCTCCACCGTGCTGCGCACGGTATGAGCGGGGGCATGGCGGCCCGCTCATCTCCCCATCCGCTGCGCGGACGGGGAGGATTAGAGGAAGCGCTTCGCCTTCGCGATTTGTTCGCGGACCCGCTCGGGGGCGGTGCCGCCGTAGCTGGTGCGGCTGTTGATCGAGGCGTCGACGGTGAGGACTTCGTAGACGCGCTCGTCGATGCGGGGGTCGATCTCGCGCAAGGCGGCGAGATCGACGTCGGCGAGGCCGCATCCCTGCTCTTCGGCGAGCTTTACGGCGCGGCCGGTGATGTGGTGGGCTTCGCGGAAGGGGATGCCGGCGGCGCGGACCAGCCAGTCGGCGAGGTCGGTGGCGGTCGAGAAGCCGGCTTCTGCAGCGGCGCGCATCCGGTCGGTGCGGAATGCGGTGGCCTCCACCATGCCGGCGAGGGCCTGGAGCGAGAGCATGAGGAGGTCGTGCGCTTCGAAGACCGGCGGTTTGTCGTCCTGCATGTCCTTCGAATAAGCGAGCGGCAGGGCTTTCATGGTCATGACCAGCGACACCATCGCGCCGGCGATGCGGCCGCTGTGGCCGCGGACGAGCTCGGCGGCGTCGGGGTTGCGCTTCTGCGGCATTATCGAGGAGCCGGTGGAGAAAGCGTCGGGCAGAGCGACGAAGCCGAAGGGCTGCGAGGCCCAGATGACCAGCTCCTCGGCCAGGCGCGAAAGGTGGAGCGCGCACTGGGTCGCGGCCATCAGGTAATCGAGGGCGAAATCGCGGTCGGAGACGCTGTCGAGGCTGTTGGCGGTGGGGCGGTCGAAGCCGAGCGCGGCCGCGGTGGCGTCGCGGTCGATCGGGAAGCTGGTGCCGGCAAGAGCCGCGGCGCCGAGCGGGCTCTCGTTGAGGCGCGCGCGGGCGTCGGCGAAGCGGGAGCGGTCGCGGCGCAGCATCTCGTAATAGGCCATCAGGTGGTGGCCGAGCGTCACCGGCTGGGCGGCCTGGAGATGGGTGAAGCCCGGCATGACGCTGTCGGCATGCTCCTCCGCCCGGGCGACGAGAACGCGCTGGAATGCGGCGAGCGCGTCGTCCGCCTCGTCGATGACGGCGCGGACCCAGAGGCGGAAGTCGGTCGCCACCTGGTCGTTGCGCGAGCGCGCGGTGTGGAGGCGGCCGGCGGCGGGGCCGATCAAGGCGGCGAGGCGCGCCTCGACGTGCATGTGGATGTCCTCGAGCGCCGGATCCTCCGGCACGCCCTTCAGCGCATACTCGTCCTGGATGCGCTCGAGCCCTTCGGCGATGACGCTGGCGTCGGCTTCGGGGACGATGCCCTGCGTCTCCAGCATGGCGACATGCGCGATCGAGGCGGCGATGTCCTCCCGCCACAGCCTTTTGTCGAAGCCGATCGAGGCGTTGATCTCGCGCATCAGAGCGGCGGGCCCGCCGCCGAAGCGGCCGCCCCACATCAGGTTCGAGCCCGGTGTCTCCTCGGCGATGACGCGTCTCCCGGATTGCTGCGCTGCGATTAGGGAAAGGCGGGCCCTGCCTCAAGCCGCTATGCCGCCCGGGCGGCGGCCGCTAAGCGGGGGCATGAGCCTCCCTCCCCTGTTCTCGCGCCTGCGGCTTCCGGCGATCGGGGCGCCGCTCTTCATCGTCTCCAACCCCGATCTGGTGATCGCGCAGTGCAAGGCGGGGATCGTCGGCGCCTTTCCGGCGCTGAACGCGCGGCCGCAGGGGGTGCTCGACGAGTGGCTGCACCGGATCACTGAGAAGCTGGCGGCGTGGGACCGGGAGCATCCGGAGGCGCCGGCGGCGCCTTTTGCGGTAAACCAGATCGTCCACCGCTCGAACGACCGGCTGCAGCAGGACATGGCGACCTGCGCGAAATGGCGGGTGCCGATCGTCATTACCTCATTGGGCGCGATCCCGGAGCTGAACCAGGCGGTGCACGGCTGGGGCGGGATCACGCTCCACGATGTGATCAACGACCGCTTTGCGCGGAAGGCGGTGGAGAAAGGGGCGGACGGGATCATAGCGGTGGCGGCGGGCGCGGGTGGGCATGCGGGGACCTTGTCGCCCTTCGCTCTGGTCCAGGAGATACGGGCGTGGTGGGACGGGCCGCTGGCGCTGTCGGGGGCGATTGCCACCGGGCGCGCAGTGCTGGCGGCGCGGGCGATGGGGGCGGACCTCGCTTACATCGGCTCGCCGTTCATCGCGACCGCGGAGGCGAATGCGGCGGCGGCCTACAAGCAGGGGATCGTCGACGGCCGGGCGGGCGACATCGTCTATTCGAGCTATTTCACCGGGGTGCACGGCAATTACCTGCGCGGGTCGATCGCGGCGGCGGGGCTGGATCCGGACAAGCTGCCCGAGGGGGATTTGAAGGCAATGGACTTCGCCGGGGAGGGCGCAGCCAAGGCGTGGCGCGACATCTGGGGCTCCGGCCAGGGGATCGGCGCGATCGATGCGGTGCGGCCGGCGGGGGACTATGTGGCGCAGCTGGTGCGGGAGTATGAGGCGGCGCGGGCGGAGCTTCTTTCGGATGCCGGGCCTGGCTCCCTTCTCCCTGGGCGGGAAGGGTTGGGATGAGGGGATCGGGCGTTCGGGACTATTCTCGGAGGCCGTGACCGCTCACTCTTACCCCTCTCCCCAGGGAGAGGGGATTCTTCTAGGCGATCTCGGCCAGTACCCGGCGCCAACTCTCCGGCAAGGCGACCGGCCGCCGCGTCTCCCGGCTGACGTAGACGTGGACGAAACGGCCTTGTGCCGCGGCTTCCTCTTCCCCCCGGGCGAAGACGCCGAGGCGGTAGCGGACGCTGGAGCGGCCGAGATGCTCGACGGCGAGGCCGACCTCCACCGCCTGCGGAAAGGCGACTTGGCGGGCATAGCGGCAGCCCGTCTCGGCGACGAGGCCGATCGGGTCGCCGCCGGCGATATCGAGCAGGCCCGCCTCCACCAGCCAGGCGTTCACCGCGGTGTCGAACCACTGGTAATAGACGGTGTTGTTGACGTGGCCGTAGGCGTCGTTGTCGGCCCAGCGGGTCGGGATGTCGCGCCAGACGCGGTAGGAATCGCGGCCGGCGAGCGGGGTCACAAGGCCGCCTCGTAGAGCCGGCGGGCGTCGGCCTCGGTGATCGGGCACGGATTGTTCACCAGCAGCCGCTCCTGCTTCATCGCCTCGGCGGCGAGGAGATCGAGGTGGGCGGGGGTGACGCCCACCTCGGCGAGGCGCTGCGGCAGGCCGGCTTCGCGGCAGAGCGATGCGAGCCGCTCGACGAGGGCCGCCGCCTGCGCCTGCGCGCCGAGCCGCTCCAGCGCCGGATCGAGGTGGCGCGCGAGCTCGGCGTAGAGCGGCCTCGCCGCGGCCATGTTGTGGCCCAGGACATGGGGCAGCATCAGGGCGTTGGAGAGGCCGTGGGGCACGTGGAAGTGACCGCCGAGCGGGTAAGCGAGCGCGTGGACGCCGGCCACCGGCGCGTTCGCGAAAGCGACGCCGGCGAGGTGTGCGCCGAGCAGCATCGCGCCGCGGGCGGCGAGATCGTCGGGCGCCTCGCAGGCGCGCAGCAGGTTGTCCGTGAGGAGGCGCAGCGCCTCGCGGGCGAGGGCGTCCGAGACGGGATTCTTGCGGTGCGCGGAGGTGTAGGCTTCGACCGCGTGGACGATCGCGTCGATGCCGGTGGCGGCGGTGACCGGGCGCGGCAGGCCGGCGGTGAGCGCGGCGTCGAGGAGGGCATGGTCGGCGTAGAGCGGCGGGCTGTTGACGGCGAGCTTGACCGCGCCGCCGACGGTGACGACGCTGATCGGCGTCGCTTCCGAGCCGGTGCCGGCGGTGGTCGGCACGAGCACCAGCGGCAGGCGGGTGCCGAGCGCCTTGCCGACGCCCCAGATCGAGTCGAGATCGTCGCCGCTGCCGAGGAGGTAGGCGGCGAGCTTGGCGACGTCCATCGGACTGCCGCCGCCGAAGCCGACCACCGACGCGCACCCCCTCCCCGCCTCCACCGCCGCGAGCACAGTCCCCTGCGACGGGTCGGCTTCGACCGAGTCGAAGGTCACCGGCTCGATCCCCGCTTCGGCGAGGCTGGCGAGCGCCGGATCGGGAAGGGCGAGCGCGCGCACCTGCGCGTCGGTGACGAACAGGCAGCGGCCGGGCGGGAGCAGCGCGCCGATGCGGGCGGTGCAGCCCGGGCCCGCGATGACGCGAGGACCGTAGGCGAATTCGAACGGCTTCATCGGTGTTGCGTCTAGCCGCTGAGGCGGGCCGACTTCAATTCAGAGCGAGCGTTCGAGGCGGCTCAGCAGGCTGCGGGCGGGGCTCGGCTGGGGCGTGGTGGCGGAGACGCCGCCGCCTTCATCGAGGCGCCTGACGCGGGCATAGAGCTCCTGGCTCGCCTCGATGAGAGCGGCCGCGGCGGCGGGGAGCCGCGC
>DASVVY010000090.1:0-4074 GCA_036386335.1 Allosphingosinicella sp.
ACCTTGATGCGCCAATTGCCCGGGTGACGATGCCGGACATCCCGAGCCCGCATCACCCCAAGCTGCTCGAATGGGCGGTGCCGTCGGTCGAGCGCATTCGCGCGGAGATCGACCGTCTGGTGGGTTTTTAACCGAATGATCGAAGTCCGCGTTCCCGACGAGCAGGAGGGCACCAAGGCGGTCGTCCGCGCCTGGCTGAAGCAGGTCGGCGACCGCGTCGAGGAGCACGATCCGCTGGTCGAGCTCGAGACCGACAAGGTCGCAATGGAAGTGCCCGCGCCCGCCGCGGGGGTGCTGCGCGAAATCCTCCTCCACACTGACGACGAGGCCGTCCCCGGTGCCATTCTCGGCCGCATCGCCCCGGCGGCAGAGGTGGTCCCCCGGAGCGCCCCGGCGCAGGCCGGGGCCCAGCCGCAAGAGGAGACAACTGGACCCCGGCCTTCGCCGGGGAACATTTCGCCCCAGGAGCAGCGCCTCTCCCCCTCGGTCCGCCGCGCGCTCGCGCAGCACGACATCGACCCCGCCAAGATCCAGGGCACCGGCCGCGACGGCCGGATTACGCGGGCAGACGTCGACCGCGCCGTCGAGGCGGCGACGAGGGTTCAGGAAGGCCCACGCACCACCGCCCAGCCCAAGGTCGCCGAGCTCTCGCAGGCCGGCATCCGCTCGCACAGCGTCCCGCACGACCGGATGCGCCTCAAGATTGCCGAGAACATGCTGAACTCGGTGGTGCAGGCTCCGCACGTCACCGCCGTCTTCGAAGCCGACTTCTCCGCCATCGCCGACCACCGCGCCCGCCACAGGGACGCCTTCGCGAAGAAAGGCGTGAAGCTCACCTACACCGCCTATTTCCTCGCCGCCGCGGCCGAGGCGATGAAGGTCGCGCCGGCGATCAACAGCCGCTGGCACGAGGACCGGCTGGAGATTTTCGACGACGTCAACATCGGCGTCGGCACCGCGCTCGGCGAGAAGGGGCTGATCGTCCCGGTGCTGCGCAAGGTCCAGACCCTCAACCTCAAGGGCATCGCCGCCGGCCTCGACGAGCTGATCGAGAAAGCGCGCGCCGAGACGCTGAGCGCCCGTGACGTCTCCGGCGGCACCTTCACCATCTCCAACCACGGCGTCTCGGGCTCGCTCTTTGCCGCTCCCATCATCATCGCCCAGCCGCAATCGGCGATCCTCGGGATCGGCAAGCTGGAGAAGCGCGTGGTGGTGCGCGAGGTGGGCGGCGTCGACGCCATCCAGATCCGCCCGATGGCGTACGTCTCGCTCACCATCGACCACCGCGTCGTCGACGGTCACCAGACCAACGCCTGGCTCACCCGCTTCGTCGAAGTGCTGGAGACCTGGCCGGAGGCGTAAGATCCCCTCTCCCTGGGGATGAGGTGCCGCTAAGGCTCCGTCCGGGGGACGGAGCCAGGCACCTCATGGGTAGGCGCGAGGGGTTTCGGCGTGGGAGATTTTCCACGAACTCCGAACGCCCTCACCATGAGCAGGTGCGGATGTTCCCCGGACATCCGCAGCCATGCCCGGGGCATGGCGTGCCTGCTCATCCTCTCCCTGAGGGAGAGGGGGAAAAGGGGGCACCGGATGTTTCCCGCCATCACCTGCTCCCCTCCAGCCCCGCCGCTGGAACAAGCGCGGTCGCCCGCAGTTCGCGGCTGGACCAGGAGGCCAGACGATGGACGATCCAACCCCGCACCTGAGCGAGGCGGAAGAGCGGGAGGTCGAGGAGCGCAGCCCGCCCAAGGCGAAGGTCGTCCACGCGGCGGTGATCAAGCAGGGCGAGGACGAGCTCGAGCGGCCGACGCGCTCGCTCGTCTGGTCCGGCATCGCCGCCGGCTTCGCGATCTTCGCCTCGCTCTGGGCGCAGGCCGCGCTCCACCACCATCTGCCCGACGCGCCGTGGCGGGAGGCGGTGGCGGGGCTCGGCTACACGCTCGGCTTCCTGATCGTGATCCTGGGGCGGATGCAGCTCTTCACCGAGCATACGATGGTCGCCGTGCTGCCGCTCGCCAAGGAGCCGAACCGCGCTAACCTGCGCCGCACCGCGCGGCTGTGGACCGCCGTCTTCCTCGGGAACCTGATCGGTGCCGCCGCTATCTCCGCCCTCTCCGCGTTCGGGCATCTCCAGTCGGATGGCCTGCAGACGGCGATGGTGGAGGTCTCGGCCAAGCTGCTCGAGAAGACGCCGATGGAGACTCTGCTGCAGGGCATCCCCGCCGGCTTCCTGATCGCCTCGGTCGCCTGGATCCGCTCGGCCGCCGACGACAGCAGCTTCTGGATCGTCCTCGCCTTGACCTACGCGATCGCCATCGGCGGCTTCACCCACGTCGTCGCGGGCGCGGCGGAGGCCTTCTTCCTGCTCTGGACCGGCCATGCCGATGCCGGCTGGGTGGCGGGTGGATTCCTCCTCCCGGCGCTGATCGGCAACATCATCGGCGGCACCGGCCTCTTCGCCATGCTCGCCCACGCCCAGGTCAAGCGGGAGCTGTGAAGCCGGAACGGGAGAGGGCGATCGGGTTCATGTGACCAGCGTCATCCCGGCGAAAGCCGGGACCCAGGAGCACCGGGCCCGAGGTTACCGCGAGGCGCAACGGCTCACCTCATCCAGCGGTGTTCCTCGGCCCCGGCTTGCGCCGGGGTCACGGTAGGGCGCCCGACGGCGTTCACCCCTCCTGCGACTGATTGTGCTCGCCGCCGGGGTCGGTGACGCCGTCGAGCGCGACCGAGGCGGATTCGGCGTCGTCGGAACGGCTGATGTCGCCGAGCGAGACGATGCCGACCAGCCGCTCGCCGTCGCGGCTGAGGACGGGGAGGCGGCGGACCTGGCGGTCGCTCATCATCATCGCGGCATTTTCGACGTCGTCGTCGTCATAGACGAAGACGAGGTCCTCGGTCATGACGTCGCGCACCGGCGTGTCCGGCCCGCGGCCTTCCGCCACCGCCCGCACCGCGATGTCGCGGTCGGTCACCATCCCGATCAGCCGCTCGCCGTCGCCGACGGGAAGGGCGCCCGCGTCGGCGCGGAGCATGAACTGGGCGGCCTGCTGGATCGGCTGCTCAGGGGTGACGATCTCGACGTCCGTGGTCATGCATTCGGCGACTTTCATGGCGGCTCTCCTCTGGTCCGTATCCGCCGCCAACGGCCGCCGCCGCGCCCGCGTTCCTGTCGTTCCGGCTCCGTCGCGCTAGGGCGTGTTCATGGTGAGGAGATCGTAGGTCGCGACCACCTCGTCCTTCTGGTTGAAGACGTAGACGGCCCAGCGGACCTCGCCCCGTTCGGCGTCCCGCACGCTTTTCATTTTGACGGTGAGCTCCACGCGCATGCTGTCGCCGGGGTAGAGCGGCGTCTGGAAGCGAAGGTTCTCGAGGCCGGTATTGGCGAGCACCGGCCCCGGCGCCGGATCGACGAACAGGCCTGCGGCGAAGGACAGGATGAGATAGCCGTGCGCCACCCGCCCTTCGAAGATCGGGCTCGCCTTGGCCGCTTCCTCGTCCATGTGGGCGTAGAAGGTGTCGCCGGTGAAATGGGCGAAATGCTCGATATCCTCTAGCGTGACGGTGCGGCTCGCGGTCTTCAGGGTGTAGCCGATGTCGAGCTCCGAGATTCGGCGGCGGAACGGGTGCACCTCGCCCTCGGCCTTGGCCGCGCCGGGGAGCCATTGCCTCACCACGTGCGACAGTACGGCGGGCGAGCCCTGCAGCGCCGTCCGCTGCATGTAGTGGGTGACGCCGCGCACGCCGCCCATCTCCTCGCCGCCGCCGGCCCGCCCGGGGCCGCCGTGGACGAGGACGGGGAGGGGGGAGCCGTGGCCAGTCGATTCCTTCGCGCTGGTGCGGTCGAGGATCAGCATCCGCCCGTGATAGGCCCCGGCGCCGAGCACGAACTCCTCCGCCACCCCCGGATTGAAGGTGAACAGCGAGAGCGCAAGGCTGCCCATGCCGCGGTTGGCGAGCGCCACCGCGTCGGCCAGGTCGCGATAGGGCATGATGGTCGAGACGGGCCCGAACGGTTCGACGTCGTGGATCGCATCGGCGCCCCACGGATCGTCCGAGCGCAGCAGGATCGGC
>DASVVY010000091.1:0-11424 GCA_036386335.1 Allosphingosinicella sp.
CGGCGCCCTGCGGCGACCGCGGGAGGCGAGGCCGATCACGCCCTCCTTCAGCCCGGCGCCATCGTCCGGCTGCGCCGTGGAGGGCACGAGGATCGCGTAGCCCCAGCCGCGTGCCGCCACGAGTTCCGTCCAGTCCGGGCCCGGGGACGGGGGAAAGCCCGGGAAGCGGAAGCCTTCGGGGAAGCCGAGCTCGAGGATCAGCGGCACCGGGCGCTTGGTCGCGACCGGGAGCGTGACGGCGAGATCAATCGCCAGCGCTTCCCGCGGTGCGCCCGCAGCGCGGCCGACGTAGCGGCGCGTGACGACTGCCGTGCCGCCCTTCGGCCGCCGCTCCTCGCCCGCGGCCTCCCAGCGGATCGTGGGCGCGGTGGCCGGCACGCGCCCGTAGACCTCGCGGTCGAACAGGGCGAGGAGCTCGGGCCTGCGGACCCGGCGCCACTGCCTCGCGCTCTTCACCTCGCGCCCTGCAGCAGTGCGCAGCAACGGCGGCAGCGGCGCTACCGGCCCGACCCGCGCCTCATCGTAATTGGCGCTGTTCGCCTGCCCCCGCCGCCCGTCCGCCCCTGGGCGCAGCGGACCCAGCCCGAGGGAGGTGAGCGTCTCACGATAATTCCCTTCGGTGGCCGCGGCGCGGGCAGCGGGCTCCTTCGGACTCGGCTGGGCGAGGACGGCTGCTGCGACCAGAGCCGCGGCCAAGCCCGCAAGCAGCCTCCTCACAGCTTCGGCAACGTGACCCCGCGCTGGCCCATATATTTGCCCGCGCGGTCGGCGTAGCTCGTCTCGCACGGCTCGTTGCCCTGCAGGAACAGGAACTGGCAGGCGCCCTCGTTGGCATAGACCTTGGCCGGGAGGGGCGTCGTGTTCGAGAATTCGAGCGTCACATGCCCCTCCCAGCCGGGCTCGAGCGGCGTCACGTTGACGATGATCCCGCAGCGCGCATAGGTGGACTTGCCGAGGCAGATGACGAGCACGTCGCGCGGCACCCGGAAATATTCGACCGTGCGGGCCAGTGCGAAGCTGTTGGGCGGGATGATGCAGCAGTCGGTCCTGCGGTCGACGAAGCTGTTCGACGCGAAGTCCTTGGGATCGACGATCGCATTATCCACGTTGGTGAAGATCTTGAAATCCTCCGCCACCCGCGCGTCGTAGCCGTAGCTCGACAGGCCGTAGCTGATCGTTCCCTCGCGCCGCTGGCCATCCTCAAACGGCTCGATCATGCCGTCTTCCAGCGCCCGCGCCCGGATCCACTTGTCGGACATGATCGCCATCAGCCGCGCCCCCCCGAGAGCCTGCGCCCGCCGCAACCGTGGAGCTGGCGCCCACTGAGGCTGACCGTCACCACGTCCTCATAGCGCTGGCCGCGGGCGCTCCGGCACGGCCCCGGCCCCGCCTGGACCGTCACCGGCATGCCGCCCGTGGCTTCCCACCGGGTGACCTTGCCGCGCGTGTTGGCGAGCACGCCCGTATAGCTGAAGCTCCCCGGCGCGCCCGCGCCCTCGCCAAGCAAGGTCAGGACGAGCGAATCGTCGCGCACCGTCACCGTCCAGTCCGGATTGTGCCCGAAGGCGCCATATTCGAACCGGTTTACCGGGCCGTACGGCCGCTCCTCCTGCACGCAGGCGGTGAGGAGCAAGGTGCAGCCCGCAAGAAGGACGGCAAAGGGTTCGAGCTTGGGAATCATCGGCGCGCAGCTTTTGCCGGAATGGCGGGAGCCGACAAGCCCTCAAGGAGAGGCCCGCGAACGACATTCCAGTCCACCCGCCCCTCGATGCCGTTGACCCTGCGGAAACTGGAGACCTGCCAGACCTTCCACGGCCGCGCTCCGAAGCTCGGCTCGCGCAGGAGGCTGCGCAGCCACAGCGGCCGGTCAAATCGGTCGCTGACTCCGTACGCCTCGTCGAACTCCCCCGTCAGGTAGAGCAGGGCGGGCCTGCCGTAATGCCCCTCGACGAGCGCAAGGTAGGCGCCGAGCTCCGCGTGCAGAGCGGCGGGCGACATGCCCCGCGAGCAATTTCCCATATATTCGAGGTCCACCGCCGGCGGCAGCGCGTCGCGGTCGAGCGGGACGGCGGCGATGAAGTTGCGGGCCTGCTCGGCGCCGGGCTTGCACAGGGTGAAGAAGTGGTAGGCGCCGTGCGGGATGCCCGCCTTCTTCGCCTTGCGCCAGTTCTCGGCCAAGCGCCGATCCCGATGGTCGCCGCCCTCGCTCGCCTTGATGTACGCGAAGTCCACGCCCTGGGCGCGAAGCCTCGGCCAGGCGATCTGCCCCTGGTGGTGCGACACGTCGATGCCCTGCAGCGGAAAGCGGCGGTCGGAAGGATGCCACCTGGGCGTGGCCCACAAGGCCGCGAGGAGGAGCAGGAGGGGAACCGCGCCCGCGGCGGCGGCCCATCGCACCAGCGGTCGGCGGGCGCGCCTCACTTGATGTGGAGGACGCAGATCAGGGTGAAGAGGCGGCGGGCCGTGTCGAAATCCATCTCGATCTTGCCCTTGAGGCACTCCTGGAGGAGCTCGGCCGCCTCGTTGTGGAGCCCACGCCGAGCCATGTCGATCGTCTCGATCCCCTGCGGGCTATGGGAGCGGACCGCCCGGAAATAGCTCTCGCACACGGCGAAATAGTCGCGGACCGGGCGGCGAAAGCGGGCGAGGCCGAGGCGGATCGTGTCGAGCGGCCTTCCCGCCGCATCCTTGAGATCGATGGCGAGGCGGTTATCCTCGATCCTGAGGAGAATTCGGAACGGCCCCTCGTGCCCCGCCGGCTGGAAATGATTGCTCTCCAGCAGGTCGAAGATGGCGACCTTGCGCTCCCGCTCGACATCGTCGCTGCGGCGGATGATCGTCCGCTCGTCCAGCTCCACCTCGATGATCCGCGGCTCGCCCATGCCAGGCCTGTTAGACGGTGGGGCGCATCGGTGCCACCACGGGCTGATCCATCCACAGGCCGTCCACACAAATGCAACCGGAAACCTTTTCCGGAGGGTCTACCGTAGCTTGTACCCGCCGCGTAGGATGCCGCCATGGCCGAGAACATCATCCGACTGGCGGACGCGCAGCCGCTCTCCGAATCCCCCTCCGTTCCGCACAATATCGAGGCCGAGGCGGCGCTGCTCGGCGCGCTGATGATCGACAACCGGCTCGCCGAGGACATCCAGCTCAAGCTCCGCCCGGACCATTTCTACGAGCCGCTCCACGCCCGCGTCTACGAGCAGATCCTGAAGCTCATCGACCGCAACATGATCGCCTCGCCGGTGACGCTGCGGCCGCTGTTCGAGGCGGACGAGGAGATGAAGGAGCTGGGCGGCCCCTCCTACCTGGCCCAGCTCACCGGCAGCGGCGCCGCGATCATCGGCGCCCGCGATTTTGCCGAGCAGATCTACGAACTCGCCTTGCTTCGGGCGCTGATCGGCGTCGGCCGGGAGATGGTCGAAAAGGCGCTCGACACCAGCGAGGAGGTCGATCCCAAGGGCCAGATCGAGCGGGCCGAGGCGGCGCTCTATCGGGTGGCCGAGGAAGGCGGCGGCGAGGGCACGGTCAAGAGCTTCGCGGAGGCGACGCGGCTCGCCGTCCTGATGGCGGAAAAGGCGCTCAACACCGGCGGCGGCCTCTCTGGAATCACCACCGGGCTGGAGACGGTGAACGCCAAGACCGGCGGCCTCCACGGCTCGGACCTCGTCATTCTCGCCGGGCGTCCCGGCATGGGCAAGACCGCGCTCGCCACCAACATCGCCTTCAACGCCGCCCAGCGCTACGTCCGGGACCTCGAGGACGGCATCGCGGCGGAGAAATCGGCCGGTGCGGGCGTCGCCTTCTTCAGCCTCGAAATGTCGGCCGACCAGCTCGCCACCCGCGTGCTCGCGGAGCAGTCCGGGATCAGCTCGGAGAACCTGCGCATGGGCAAGATCAGCCAGCAGGATTTCCGCAACCTCGCCCGCGCCGCCGCCGAGCTCGAGAGCCTGCCGCTCTACATCGACGACACCGCCGGCCTCACCATCGCCGCGCTCCGCACGCGGGCCCGGCGGCTGAAGCGCCAGCGCGGCATCGGCCTCATCGTCGTCGACTATCTCCAGCTCCTCCAGGGCACCGGCAAGGGCGGCAACGACCAGAACCGCGTCCAGGAAATCTCCGAGATCAGCCGGGGCCTGAAGACGCTGGCCAAGGAGCTCAGCGTCCCCGTCATCGCCCTCTCCCAGCTCAGCCGCGCGGTCGAGCAGCGGGAGGACAAGAGGCCGCAGCTGTCGGACCTGCGCGAATCGGGCTCGATCGAGCAGGACGCGGATATGGTCTGGTTCGTCTACCGCGAGGAATATTACACCGCCGCGCGCGAGCCGAAGCGCCCGATCGAGGGGGACGACGCCAAGGTCCACGATGCCCATGCCGAATGGATGCGCGACATGGAGCGGGTCTACGGCCTCGCCGAGCTGATCATCGCCAAGCAGCGCCACGGCGCCACCGGCAAGGTCAAGATGAAGTTTGAGAGCAAGATCACGCGGTTCAGCGACCACATCGACGACAGCTACTTGCCCGAGATGCGCGGCTAGCGAGATCCTCCCCGCGATACGCGGGAAGGGGGACCGCGCGGAGCGCGGTGGAGGGGCCGAGCGGCGCGAGGTACACCTTCGGCGCTGCGCGCCGCGCTCCACCAGGCTTCCCCTGGTCCCGATTGCCTGCAAAGGCAGGGGAGGATTATCAGCCCTCCAAATTGTTCGCGGCGTAGGGGTCCCGCAACCCCACCCCGATGCTCGCCCGCACCTGCTCGGCCTCCGAGCTCGTCACCGGATAGGCGCAGTAATCGGCGGCGTAGAAGGCGCTGGGCCTATGGTTCCCCGACAGGCCGAGGCCCCCGAACGGGGCGTTGGACGGGGCGCCGTTGGTCGGCTTGTTCCAGTTGATGACGCCCGCGCGGACGTTCGCCCAGAAGCGGTCGTAGAGCTCCGGGCTTCCGCCGACGAGCGAGGCCGCGAGGCCGTAGCGGGTCGCGTTCGCCTCCGCGATGGCCGCGTCGAAATCGGGGACGCGGATCACCTGCAGCACCGGTCCGAACAGCTCCGCGTCCGGCCGCTCGCGCACGTCGGTGACGTCGATGATGGCGGGCGCGAGGAACGGCTTGTCCTCGACCGGCCGGTCGAGGTGGCGGATCGGCCGCCCGCCCTTGATGATGAGGTCGAGAAACGCCTCCTGCAGCTGGTCGGCGGCCTGGTTGTCGATAACCGGACCCATGAAGGGCGGCGGGTTGGCGTGCGGGTGGTCGACGATCAGGCGGTCGGCAAGGCGGCGGATCGTGTCGACCAGCTCCTCGTGCGCGCCGTCGCGGACGATCAGCCGCCGCGCGCCCGTGCAGCGCTGGCCGGCGCTCAGGAAGGCGGACTGGACCGCGATGACCGCCCCCGCATAGATGTCGGCCGCGTCCCATACGACCAGCGGGTTGTTGCCGCCCATCTCGAGGGCGAGGATCTTCTGCGGCGTCTCGGAGAATTGGCGGTGGAGGGCGAGGCCGGCACGGGCCGAGCCCGTGAAGAGCAGGCCGTCCAGCCCCGGATGCGCGGCAAGGGCCTTGCCGGTCTCGGGACCGCCCTGCACGCACCGCAGCAGGTCCTCGGGCACGCCCGCCTCGTGGAACCGCTCGACCAGATATTCGCCCACCGCCGGCGTCTTCTCGGACGGCTTGAAGACGATCGCATTGCCCGCGATCAGCGCCGGGACGATGTGGCCGTTGGGGAGGTGGGCCGGAAAGTTGTACGGGCCGAGCACCGCCAGCAGGCCGTGCGGCTTGTGGCGCACCGCGACGCGGGCGCCGAGCGCGCCTTCGAGCCGCCGCTGCGAAGTCCGCTCCGAATAAGCGGTGACGGAGATGTCGACCTTGTTGACGACCGCCTCGACCTCCGTCGTGCTCTCCCACAGCGGCTTTCCGGTCTCGCGGGCGATGAGATCGGCGAACTGGTCCTTCTTGGCGCGGACGACGTTGGCGAAGCGGCGCATCGTCTCGATCCGCACCGCCAGCGGCTTCGCCGCCCAGGCCGCCCAGGCGCCGCGGGCGCGGGCGACCGCGTCGTCGACGTCGCCGCTCTCTCCGGTCCACAAGGTGGCGCCGGTCGCAGGCTCGTAGGAGGTGAGGCTCGCCATCGTCGCTCGACACCATGTTCGCGGGTTGCGGTCAAGCGCCGCCGCGAATCGCCTCCCCCATGCGCCGGATGGCGGCGATCTTCGCGTTGAAGGCCGACCAGTCGTCGTCGCGGTCGATGCGGCTCCAGATCGCCTCCACCTCGTCGATGTGCATCGAGCAGGGCGCCTCGTCGGCCCAATAGGGATGATCGAGTGCGCCCGGCACCGGCTCGTAGCCGCCGATGGCATCGGTCACCGGAGCGAACGCCTCCTCGGCATAAGCCGCGTCGGCGGGGGAGAGCGCGCGCCGCCGGCCGCCGCGCCAGTCGAAGAAGAAGCGGTCGATCTCCACCGTCTTCTTCGCCAGCGCCGTCTCCAGCGCGATGAGGAACGCGGCGTCGCGCTCGTCGCCGCGCGCGCGGAGGCCGAGCCGCGCGCAGACCGCCTCCGCCAGCGCCGCCTGGAACGCGGCGGGGAAGGTCTCGAGCGCCGGCGTCAGCGCCTCCGGCTCCGCGATCAGCGTCAGCGCGCGGGCGAGCTGGACGATGTCCCAGTGGATCGCCTCGGGCTGGCGGCCGAAGGAATAGAGGCCGGCATGGTCGAAATAGGCGGCGGTGAAGGAGCCGTCCCAGAGCGGAGTCCACCGCCATGGGCCATAGTCGAAGCTCTCGGCGGTGATCGCGATATTGTCGCTGTTTAGGACCCCGTGCACGAACCCCGCTGCAATGTACGAGGCGGCGAGCCGCGCGCCCTGCCGCACGACATGGCCGAGGAGCCGCGCGCCGGCGTCGCCGCCGCCCTCCTCGCCGTAATAGTGGCGCAGGCAGTAATCGGTGAGGGTGCGCATCTCGTCAGCGAGGTCGAAATAGGCGAGGCGCTGGAAGGTGCCGATGCGGATGTGGCTGTGCTGGAGGCGGACCAGCACGGCCGAGCGGGTGGGGGAGGGCTCGTCGTTGCGCTCCAGCGCCTCGCCGGTCTCGATGAGCGAAAAGGTCTTCGAGGTCTCCACGCCCAGCGCCTCGAGCATCTCGGTCGCGAGCACCTCGCGCATGCCCCCCTTCAGCGTCAGCCGGCCGTCGCCGAAGCGGCTGTACGGGGTCTGGCCCGAGCCCTTGGTGCCGAGGTCGAGCAGCCGCCCCGCCCCGTCGCGAAGCTGCGCAAAGAGGAAGCCGCGGCCGTCCCCGATGTCGGGATTGTAGGAGCGGAACTGGTGGCCGTGATAGCGCAGCGCCAGCGGCTGCGGGAGGTTCTCCGTCAGCGGCTCGAACCGGCCGAAATGGCGGAGCCATTCCTCGTCGCCGAGCCCCTCCAGCCCCACGGCCGGCGCCCAGCGGTCGTTGCGGAACCTGAGGACCGTTTGCGGGAAGTCGGCCGGCTTCACCGGATCGTAGAAAGCCTCGCCGAGCTCGAGGATGCGCGGGTCCGCGCGGTAGCAAGAGGGCTGGGGAAGCTGCGGCATCCGCTCCCAACCGCGGGGCACCGCGCGGGTTCCGGCAAACGCACCGCGCGCTTGCCGAAGGGGCGCGTCGTTGGATAGGGGCCAGAGCGAAGCGCGGGGGAACGGCATGCCGCAATGGTCCGATGGCTGGTGGTCGTCGAGCGACGGGCTCCGGCTCCACTACCGGGACTATGCCGGCCCCGCGGAGCGCCCGCCGATCCTGTGCATCCCCGGCCTGACCCGCAACGCCCGCGACTTCGAAGGGATGGCGGCGCGTCTGGCCGGAGAGTGGCGGCTGATCTGCGTCGATCTGCGCGGCCGCGGCCAGAGCGACTATGCGCGCGATCCGATGAGCTACGTCCCGCTCACCTACGTGCAGGACCTCGAGGCGCTGGTCGCCGCGCTGGAGCAGAGGCGCTTCGTCCTCTTCGGCACCTCGCTGGGCGGCATCCTCACCATGCTGCTGGCGATGAACGGCGCCGGCCGGATCGCGGGCGTGCTGCTCAACGACGTCGGGCCGGTGCTCGAGCCGGCGGGGCTGGACAAGATTCGCTCCTATCTCGGCCGCTCGCAAAGTTTCCCGACCTGGCTCCACGCTGCACGGTGCCTGCGGGAGGGCCAAAGCGGCCGCTACCCGGAGTGGGGCCTCGAGGAGTGGCTGGTCTACGCCAAGCGCCTTTGCCGGCTGACTCCGGGCGGCCGCATCGTCTTCGACTATGACATGAGGATCGCCGAGCCGTTCCGGGCGCCCGGCGGCGAGAGCGGCGGCGACCTGTGGCGGGCCTTCCGCGCTCTGGCGGGCGTGCCCGCACTCGTCGTCCGTGGAGAGCTGTCGGACCTGCTGAGCGCGGCGACGGTAGAGGCGATGCGAGAGGCAGTACCGGACGTCGAAACGGTGACGGTGCCCCGCGTGGGCCATGCGCCGACGCTGGAGGAACCTCAGGCCGCCGCAGCGATCGACCGACTGCTGGCGCGAGTCACCGCCTAACGCAGGCGCGGATCGCTCCGCGCCAGCCGCTCGATGACGCGGCGGGCGACGTTCGAGGGGACGGCGAGGCCGATGCCGACATTTCCTTCGCCGGGCCCGACGATCGCGGTGTTGATGCCGATCACCTCGCCGCGCATTCCGATCAGCGGCCCGCCCGAATTCCCTGGATTGATCGGCGCGTCGGTCTGTACATAGCTCGTCCCTGCGCCGCCGTCGCCGCGATGGCCCAGGGCGGAGACGATTCCGGCGGTCACGGTCTGGCCGATTTCGAACGGATTGCCGATCGCGACGACATAGTCGCCGACCTTGAGCTTGTCCGAATCGCCGAGCGCGAGCTGCTTGAGCCCTCCCGGCGGTATCTGGAGGAGGGCGATATCGATGTCAGGATCGGTGCCGACGAGACGCGCCGGCAGCCTGCGGTCGCCGAGCGTCACCTGGATCGCGCTCGCGTTGTGGATGACGTGGTTGTTGGTGACGACGAGGCCCCGCGCGGCGTCGACCACGAAGCCCGAGCCGGCGGAGACTCGCGGCTCCAGCGCCTCGTCCGGCACGCCCATGAAATAGCGGTAATAAGGATCGCGGAGCAGCGGGTTCTGGTCGAGCGGCGAAGACTGCAGCACGGCGATGTTGACGACGCCGGGCGACACCCGGTCGACCAGCGGGGCAAGCGTGAGGCGGCTGAGCGGGACCGCGTCCACGGGGGTGGGCCCGGCGATTCGGGCCTCCGGCTCGGCGGCGGTGCCGCGGAGGAGCCACGAATAGGCGGCTGCTCCGCCGAACGCTGCGAGCAGCAAGGCGAGGAAGGCGACGAGCGCGCGTCCGGCGCCTCCGCGCCTCTGCGGCTCGGTCGGCACTGGCGAGGATGTGCGCTCCATCTCCATCCTTTCCCGGTTGAAGGAACCAAGCCCCCGAAGCCTCATTCGTCGCCGATGGCAAGCCGTCTCCTTCCACTCCTCGCGCTTCTCGCTCTCGCCGGCTGCGACCGGCTGGCGCGGCAGGCGACCAAGGAGGTCGAATATCGCCCCGAGCAGGCGAAGACGGTGGACCACGCCCTCTGTCTTCTGGGTTTCGAGGGCGTGCCGCTGCGCGCCGTGGCTACGGGACACCACCTCGTCACCGCGCAGGTCAACGGCCACTCCGGCGCCTTCGTCATCGACACCGGCGCGAATGCGAGCGTCCTCAACGCGGGCGATGCCGCGGCCTTCGGCGTGGGGCAGGGGATCACCCTCCCCGGTGCCGCGGCCGGCCTGGGCGGGCCGATGCAGGCGCGGCAGGCGCGGATCGAGAGCATGGCGATCGGCGGCATCGCCATCCGCCAGAGCCGCATCATGGTCGCCGACCTCGCCCAGCTCCGCCATATCCTTGGCCAGGCCTCAGGCGAACAAATCGCCGGCATCATCAGCCAGGACGTGATGCAGGAGCACCGTGCCGTGATCGACGCCGCACGCCCGATCCTCTACCTGATCGCCGCCGATCGCGACCCGGCACCCGTGCCGGCGGAGCGGTGCCGCAAGCCCGCCACCGCCGCGAAGAACCGCTGAGGACTTTTCGGCGCCTTTTGCTAAGGGGCGCGCGATGGACCGGCCCGTGCGCATCCTCCACGCCCACTCAACCTTCGCCCTCGGCGGCAAGGAAGCGCGCGCCGTGCGGCTGATGAACGCCTTCGCCGCCGCCGCCGAACACACCGTGCTCAGTGCCAGCCCCGGCCAGCTCTCGGCCCGGGAAGCGATCTCGCCTGCCGTGAAGGTCGCCTTTCCCGAAGACGGTCCCGTGCTCGCCGACGTGCCCCGCCCGGGCCGCCTATTCCGGCTGTCCCGCTACATGCGCCGCTTCGATCTCGTCCTCTCCTACAATTGGGGGGCGATGGACGCGGTGATGGCGCGGCGGCTGTTCGGCGGCCCGCCGCTCGTCCACCACGAGGACGGCTTCAACGAAGACGAGGCCGAGAGGCGCCACCCCCGGCGCAACCTCTACCGCCGCATGGGCCTCGCCGGCGCCCACCGGCTGGTTGTTCCGTCCGAGCGGCTGGAGACGATCGCCAGGTCCGAATGGCGCCAGAAGGCGCGCAAGATCGTGCGCATTGCCAACGGTGTGCCGGTACACCTCTACGCCGCCATGCCGGGGGAGGGGGCGATCCCCGGCCTCGCCGCCGATCCGGAGGAGATCGTCGTCGGCACCGTTGCCGGCTTGAGGGCGGTCAAGAACCTGCCCCGCCTCGTGCGCGCCTTTGCCGCGATGCATATGAAGAAGGCCCGCCTGGTCATCGTCGGCGCCGGCCCGGAGAGCGAACGTATCGCGGCCGAGGCGCGGCGCTGCGGAATCGCCGACCGTCTGCACATGCCCGGATTCCTCGCGGATCCCCGGCGGTGGATCGGGTCCTTCGACATCTTCGCTCTTTCCTCCGACAGCGAGCAGGCGCCGATCTCGCTCCTGGAGGCGATGGCGGCGGGCCTACCCTGCGTCTCGACGGCGGTGGGCGACGTTCCCGGCATGGTCTCGGCCGACAATCGCCCGCTGATCGTGGAGCGGGAGGACGAGGCCGCCTTTGCCGCCGCCCTCGACACGCTCGCGGAGCGTACCGACCTGCGCCGTGCGATCGGCCTCGCCAACCGCGAGAAAGCGGCCGCGCAGTTTGACGAGAGGGAGATGATCGCCCGCTACGCCGCGCTCTACGGTGAGGCCATCCGCCGCCCGCAGGCGTTTATTCCCGACGCGTCATGATATATGCGCGCCTTTTTGCGGCGCGTGCGTTATAGGCGCGCCCGCTTTCTGGAGGAACGATGTTCAAAGGTCTGAAGCCGATCCTGTATGGGGGACGCGAGGTTTGGCCCCTGATCGAGGGCGGCAAGGGCGTCTCGGCGACCAACCACATGAGCTCCGGCGCCTGGGCGGCGGCCGG
>DASVVY010000092.1:0-14531 GCA_036386335.1 Allosphingosinicella sp.
TTATTTCGCCAGCCGCCCTACGGTGCCCGGAGCGACGATCGTCGCCGACATCAACCTCGACGGGGCAATGCCCTTCTACGACTTCAGCGACGTCATCGCATTCGGCGCGGAGCAGTCGCAAATGGGTGAGCGCCTTGCCGCCGCGGCGGGCGAGCTGGGGCTGTCAGTGGCCCCGGACCCGTTCCCCGAGGAGGGAATCTTCACCCGCTCCGATCAATATTCGTTCGTGAAGGGCGGCGTGCCCTCGCTGTTCCTCTACATGGGCTTTCACGACATGGAGGGGCGGAACGTCGGCCGCGGGCTGTGGGACAAGCTCAACGAGACGATCGTCCACCAGCCGGGGGACGATCTCTCCCAGGCGATCGACTATGCCGTCGCGGCCAAGTTCGCCGACGTGTTCCGCCGCGTCACCTTGGAGACCGCGAACGCGCCGCAGCGGCCGCTCTGGTACCGCGGCAGCGTCTTCGGCCAGCGCTTCGCCCCCGGGTCGCCGAAGCCCGATCCGCCGCGCGCTCACCAGGGGAGCGGTTCACCCCGATAGTCGAGGAAGGCGCCTGAATCCTCAGGCGTCAGGTCGGCGATGACCTTGCGCATCGCTACGACGCTGTCGGCGAGCGGGAAGGGGGCGTTGGGGCCGCCCATCCGGGTCTTCACCCAGCCCGGGTGGAACATGGCGAGTGTGACCGGCTCCCCGGCCAGCTCGAGCGCGAGCGCCCGCCATGCCGCGTTCAGCGCCGCCTTCGACGCGCGATATCCGATATACCCGCCGGAGCTGTCGGCGATGCTGCCCATCCGGCTGGTGATCGCCACCATCGCCCCGCGCGCGGCACGAATGTTGGGCAGCAGGGCCTCGGCGAGCAGCGTCGGCGCCACCGCGTTGACCGCATGCGCTTCCTGCCAGCCCTCGGCAGCGTCTGGGCTGTCGATCCGCTCCGGCGCCTTCATCCCGGCATTGGCGATGAAGAGATCGAGCGGGTTCCCGCCGAGCCGCTCCGGGAAGGCGGCCAGCGCGGGGAAGTCGCGCATGTCGAGCGGCTCGATACGCAGATCGCCCTCCAGCGCCCGCAGGTCGCCGGCTCCGTCCGGGTCCCGGGCGGTGGCGACCACCGACCAGCCGTCGCGGGCATATTGGCGGGCGAATTCGAGCCCGATGCCGCGATTCGCGCCGGTGACGAGGACGGTCGGCATCGGCGCTTCCTCAGTCGAACAGGCTGGAGACGGAGCTCTCGTCCGCGATCCGCTTGATCGCCTCGCCGATCAGCGGCGCGATGGTGAGGAGGCGGACCTTCTCGCTTCCGCTCGCCGCGTCGCGGGCGTTGATCGAATCGGTGATGACGAGCTCGGAGAGGACCGACTTGTCGACGCGGCTGACCGCGCCGCCGGAAAGGACGCCGTGGGTGCAATAGGCGACCACGTCCTCGGCGCCGCCCTGCTTGAGCGCGGCCGCGGCGTTGCACAGCGTGCCCGCCGAGTCGACGATGTCGTCGATCAGCACGCAGAAGCGGTTGGCGACGTCGCCGATGATGTTCATCACTTCCGATTCGCCGGGCCGCTCGCGGCGTTTGTCGACGATGGCGAGGGGGGCGTTGTCCAGCCTCTTGGCCAGTGCACGCGCGCGCACCACGCCGCCGACATCGGGCGAAACGACGGTGATCGGCCGCCCGGAGAAGCGCGCCTGGATGTCGGCGGACATGACCGGCGCTGCGTAGAGATTGTCCGTCGGGATGTCGAAGAAGCCCTGGATCTGGCCGGCGTGGAGGTCGACCGAGAGAACCCGGTTGGCGCCGGCGACGGTGATGAGGTTGGCGACGAGCTTCGCCGAGATGGGCGTGCGCGGCCCCGGCTTCCGGTCCTGGCGGGCGTAGCCGAAATAGGGGAGGACGGCGGTGATCCGCTTGGCCGAGGCTCGGCGCAGCGCGTCGATGCAGATCAGCAGCTCCATCAGATTGTCGTTGGCCGGGTAGGAGGTGGACTGGAGCACGAACACGTCCTCGCCGCGGACGTTCTCGTTGATCTCGACGAACACTTCCTCGTCCGCGAAGCGGCGGACGCTCGCCTCGGTGATCGGCAGCTCGAGATAGGAGGCGACGTCGCGCACCAGCGGCAGGTTCGAATTGCCGGCCATCAACTTCATGCGTGCTGTCCCTTCACCCGTCCGTTGCCGCCTCCTTAGTTTCGGCTTAGCAGATGGGGAAGGGCACAACCGTGGTAGGGCTACATGACGGGAGAGGTGTGTTTCACCGGCTGCGAGGCCGATGTGGTGGCGGCGTCGCGCGACTGGTTCGTCGATTCGCTTCGGCGGCCGAGAGGGCGATTGAGGATCGCGGCCGTGGTGGGCGCGGTGGCGCTGGCCGGGATGCTGGGAGCGGCCGGGGACGGAGACGGAGAGGGGAGCCTCGCCCGCATCGCCGCACTATCGCTGGCGGCCGGATGCGTCGCGGCGGCGGCGGCCTACGGCATCACCTACCTGCTGGTACCGCTGCGCGCGCGGCGGCTGTACCGGCAGCAGAAGGTGCGGCCTCAATGGTATCGCTTCCGCTGGTCGGACGAGGGGCTGCACTTCGAATCGCCCAATGCGCAGGCGCATTATGCCTGGCCGGAATTCCAGCGCTTCCGGATCGGCCGGTCGAGCCTGCTGCTGTTCTTCAACGACAACAGCTACCTCTATCTCCCGTGGCACGTGCTGACGGCGGAGCAGTCCGCCGAGCTGCGGGCTCTGGCCGGCCGGTCCGGGGCGGGGCGCGGGTAATCTCCTTGTCCGGGCTCTGCGTGCGGCCTAGTCCGCCCGGATGAGCGTCGTCACCCGTTTCGCGCCGTCGCCGACGGGCCGCCTCCACGTCGGCAACATCCGCACCGCCCTCCACAACTGGCTGTGGGCGCGCAAGAACGGGGGCCGGTTCCTGCTGCGGCTCGACGACACCGATGCCGAGCGGTCGCGGGAAGAATATGCCGAGGCGATCCGCGCCGACCTCGCCTGGCTCCGCCTCGCGCCCGACGCGGAGCATCGCCAGTCGGCGCGATTCGCGTCGTACGAGGCGGCCTTGGAGCGCCTGCGGACCGCCGGCCGCGTCTACCCAGCCTACGAGACGGCGCAGGAGCTCGACCTCAAGCGCAAGGTTCAGCTCAGCCGCGGCAAGCCGCCGGTCTACGACCGCGCCGCACTGGCGCTGAGCGAGGCGGAGCGCGGCCGCCTCGAAGAGGAGGGGCGGCGCCCGCACTGGCGGTTCCGGCTCGATCACGCCGCGCCGATCGAATGGGACGATTTGATCCGCGGCCGGCAGCATTTCGACCCCGCCTTGCTCTCGGACCCGGTGGTGCGGCGCGAGGACGGCAGCTGGCTCTACATGCTGCCGAGCAGCGTCGACGATATCGAGCTCGGCGTCACCCACGTGGTGCGCGGCGAGGATCATGTGGCCAACACGGCGCTTCAGATCCAGATGTTCCAGGCCCTCGGCGCCGCGCCGCCCGCCTTTGCGCACGAGGCGCTGCTGGTCGGCTCCGAGGGGAAGCTGTCGAAGCGGCTGGGGTCGCTCGGCGTCGATTCGATGCGCGAGCAGGGGATCGAGCCGATCGCCCTTCTCGCCAAGCTCGCCCGGATCGGGACGAGCCTGCCGGTCGAGCCGACGACCTCACCCGAACCGCTGGTTGAGGCCTTCGACTTCGCGACCTTCGGCCGGGCGCCGGCGCGGTTCGACCTTGAGGAGCTGGCGGCGCTCAACGCCCGAATCGTCCACCAGCTTCCGTACGAGTCGGTGGCCCGGCGGCTGCCGGAAGGCATGGGCGGCGGGGATTGGGAGGCGATTCGCCCCAATTTGCGGACGGTGGCGGAGGCCTCGGCCTGGTGGGAGATACTCCACGGCCACGTCGAAGCCACCGCGGCTGAGGAGGACCGGCCTTTGATCGAGGCTGCGGCTGCTGCGGTGGCGGAGATCGACTGGGCGGAATCGCCTTGGCAGCAGCTCGTTGCCCTGCTCAAGGAGCGGACGGGGCGGTCGGGCAAGGCGCTTTTCCTGCCCTTGCGTCGCGCGCTCACCGGCCGTGACAGCGGCCCTGAAATGGCGGCGTTGCTGCCGTTGATCGGCCGTGAGGAAGCCTTCTCCCGGATGCGCGCCGCGCTTTCCTGAGCGACTTCAACCATCAGGAACAAAGTGGCTTCTCCTGCTTTACGATATATTGTATCGTTATGTGATGAGGTAACATCCCATACAGCCGCACAAGACGGCCAGCAGCAGGAGAACCGGAGATGTCTGAAGCCCAATCCTACCAGCCGACCCGCCATCCCAAGGCCCTCGCCACTGTCGTCCTGATGCACGGGGCCGCGCTCGCCGCGCTCGTGCTGGTGAAGACGGACGTCATGGAGCTCATCAAGGATCCGCCGCTCGTCGTCGTCGACGTCAAGCAGCCGGATCCGCCGCCGCCGGAGCCGGTCGAGGTGAAGCCACAGCCGCAAGCGCCGCAGCAGCGGTCCCAGCCCACCGAGGTGCCGCCGCTCGTCAACATCCCGCTCGACCGCGGCCCGGTGATGGAGACGACGCCCTTCCCGTCGCCGCCGCCGATCCCGGAGGCCAGGCCGGGTCCGGTCGACATCGCTCCCCCGCCTCCGCCGCCCCCGCCCCCGCCGCCGAAGCGGCTCGAGCCGGCGCGGGCGAAGGCGAATCTCGCCTCCTACGTCTCCGACAGCGATTATCCGGCCGCCGCCATTCGCGGCGAGGAGGAAGGGACGACCCGCTTCCGCCTCGCCGTCAACGAGGGGGGGCGGGTGAGCCAGTGTGAGGTGGTGGGCTCGAGCGGCTCCTCCGCACTCGACGCCGCAACCTGCCGCCTGATGAAGAGCCGGGCCCGCTTCACGCCGGCGCGGGACAGCAGCGGCAACGTCACCGGCGACACCGTCACCAGCGCGATCCGCTGGGTGCTGCCGGACGATTGAGCCGGTCTGGCGCGGGGCGCGCGGAGCGCTTATCTTGGCCGCCATGGCTCTCCCCCGTCCCGCATCCCCCCGCGTCCTCTGGGCCGATCTGCGCGCCTTTCTCGCGCAGCGCAGCCGCCACCAGTGGATTGCCGCCGGCGTCGCGGTGCTAATGCCGACGATCCTCATCACCCTCTTCATTCTCGACTCGGCGAGCCTCAAGCCGGGGCCGCAGATGATCTACGTCGAGAGTTGGCCCGCCAACCGCACCGACGAGCAGATCATGGCGGAGCAGAAGGAGGATCAGGCCAGGCGCGAGGCCGCCAAGGCGGAGCGCCAGCGCCAGTTCAAGAAGGCGAGCGACCAGCTCGAGAAGATCGGCATTTGAACGAAGACGCGCGGTGGATGGAGCTTGCGGTCCCGCTTGGGGAGCGCGCGCGCGGCTCCACCGCACCCAATCCGAGCGTCGGCTGCGTCATCGTCCGGGATGGTGAGATAATCGGGCAAGGCTTCACCCGGGCGGGCGGGCGGCCGCACGCCGAAGCCGTCGCCCTCGCGGAAGCCGGGGAAGCCGCGCGTGGCGCCACCGCCTATGCGACCCTCGAACCCTGCGCCCACGCGAGCACGCGCGGACCGGCCTGCGCGGACCTGTTGGCGGAAGCGGGGGTCGCCCGTGTCGTGGCGGCGCTCGGCGATCCCGACCCGCGCACCGGCGGCCGCGGGTTCGAGCGGCTGCGCGGCGCAGGGATCGAAGTGATCGTGGGCCCGGGCGCCGAGGCGGCACGCGCCACCCTGGAAGGCTTCTTCACCCGCATCCGCCTCGGCCGGCCCTTCGTCACGCTGAAGCTCGCCATGTCGCTCGACGGTAAGATCGCGCTGCCCTCGGGCGAGAGCCGCTGGATCACCGGCGAGGACGCGCGGCGACACGTCCATCTCGAGCGGGCGCGCTCCGACATGATCCTGGTCGGCCGCGGCACCTACGAAGCGGACAAGCCGCGCCTCGATGTCCGCCTTCCCGGCCTGGAGGATCGCTCGCCCCGCCGGGCGCTGCTCACCCGCGGCGAGGCGGTGGAGGGCTGGACCCGCCTCGGCAGTCCCGAGGAAGTCTTCCGCCTCGGCGACGTCAACGACCTCCTCGTCGAGGGCGGCTCGGCCACGGCTTCGGCCTTCCTCACGGCCGACCTGGTCGACCGCCTGCTCATCTACCGCGCGCCTATCCTGATCGGGGAGGGGAAGTCCTCGGTCGGCTACATCGGTCTCACCAACCTCGCCGAAGCGCACCGCCGCTGGCGGCTGGTCGATCAGCGCATGCTTGGAATCGACCGGCTGGAAGTCTACGAGCGCGACCGGACCTAGTCCCGCCCCGAAGCATCCTGCGATACGTCCTTCGATGCGCCGGTTCGACTTCGCTCACCAGCTACTCAGGATGAGCGGAAGGGCCTAGAATTCGATCGCTCATCCTGAGTAGGGGCTGAGCGAAGGCGAAGACCCGTATCGAAGGACCGCTATTGTTCACCGGAATCATCACCGATGTCGGCCGCATCATCTCCGCCGGGCGACGGGGGGACCTGCGCCTCCGCATCGCCTGCGGCTACGAGATGGCGGGCGTCGATCTCGGCGCCTCCATCGCCTGCTCCGGCGTGTGCCTGACGGCGGTGGACAAAGGTGAGGATTGGTTCGCGGTCGACGTCTCCGAGGAGAGCCTGCGCCGCACCGCGCCGGGAATGTGGGAGGAAGGCCGCCGCCTGAACCTCGAGCGCGCGCTGCGGCTGGGCGACGAGCTCGGCGGCCACATCGTCACCGGGCATGTCGACGGCGTCGGCGAGGTCGAGGGGGTGGTCGAGGTCGGCAGTTCGGTGCGGGTCGCGGTGATCGGGCCGCAGGAGCTCGAAGCCTATATCGCGCCCAAGGGCTCGGTCGCGCTCGACGGCGTGTCGCTCACCGTCAACGACGTCGAGAGCATCAGCGAGGGCGTCCGCTTCGCGGTCAACATCATCCCGCACACGGCGGCCCAGACGACCTTCTCCGACCTCGCCCCCGGCCGGCCGCTCAACATCGAGATCGACGTCCTCGCCCGCTATATCGGGCGCATGCTCGAGCTGAGGCGCTGATGGCGGCCCTCCCGATCGAACGGGGCTTCCTCTCGTCGCCGGAGGAACTCATCGACGAGGCCCGCAACGGGCGCATGTTCATCCTGGTCGACGACGAGGACCGGGAGAATGAGGGCGATCTGGTCATCCCCGCGCAGATGGCGACTCCGGACGCGATCAACTTCATGGCCAAGAACGGCCGCGGCCTGATCTGCCTGGCGCTGAGCCGGCAGCGGGTGGAGCAGCTCGGCCTCTCGCTGATGAGCCGCCACAACGGCACCCGCCACGAGACCGCCTTCACCATCTCGATCGAGGCCAAGGAGGGGGTGACGACCGGCATCTCCGCTGCCGACCGCGCGCGCACCATCTCGGTCGCGATCGACGCCGCCAAGGGTCCGGAGCATATCGTCACGCCCGGCCACGTCTTCCCGCTCGTCGCCCGCGACGGCGGCGTCCTCATCCGCGCGGGCCATACCGAGGCCGCGGTCGACGTGGCCCGCCTCGCCGGCCTCAACCCGTCGGGCGTGATCTGCGAGATCATGAAGGAAGACGGGACGATGGCGCGTATGGACGACCTCGTCGCCTTCGCCCAGCTCCACGGCCTCAAGATCGGCACGATCCGCGACCTCATCGCCTACCGCCTCAAGAAGGACCATCTCGTCGAGCAGACGTCGGAGGCGCAGTTCGAGAGCGTCTGGGGCGGGACCTGGACGGCGAAGAGCTTCCTCAACAAGGCGCTCGGCACCGAGACGCTGGCGCTGGTCAAGGGCCGGATCGATCCCGCGAAGCCCACCCTGGTGCGGATGCATCAGCTCAGCCTGTTCAGCGACATCTTCGCGGAAGCCGGCGCCCGCCGCAGCCTCCTGCGCGGCGCGATGCAGGCCATCGCAGCCGAAGGATCGGGGGTGATCGTCGCGCTGACCCGCTCGATCCCGATCTCAGCCGTGCTCGATGCCCGCTCGGGCAAGGGGGAGCCGAGGGACATGGAGCAATTGCGCGACTATGGCGGGGGCGCGCAGATCCTCTCCGCGCTCGGCATCCACGACATGATCCTCCTAACCAACACCCACCACACGCCGGTCGCGCTCGGCGGCTACGGCCTCAAGATCGTCGGCGAGCGGCCGATCCCGCTCGAGGATTGACCATGGCGCAGGTATTGATCGTCGAGGCGCGCTTCTACGACCATTTGAACGACCTCCTCCTCGAAGGGGCGCGGCGCGCGATCGAGGCGGCGGGGCACGGCCATGAGACGGTCACGGTGCCGGGCGCGCTCGAAGTGCCCGCGGCGATCGCGCTGGCAGCCGAGACCGGCCGCTACGACGCCTTCGTGGCCTTGGGCGTCGTGATCCGCGGCGAAACCTACCATTTCGAGATCGTCGCCGGGGAGAGCGCCCGCGGCATCATGGCGCTGACCCTGGACGGCCTCGCCATCGGCAACGGCATCCTCACTGTCGAGGACGAAGCCCAGGCCCTCGCGCGCGCCCGGCCGGACGAAAAGGACAAAGGCGGCGAGGCGGCCAAGGCGGCGCTGGCAATGCTGGCGCTGAGAGGGCGGTTCTTGCGGTAAAGCCCCTCCCCTGAAGGGGAGGAGCTTAGCTAGCGCCGCAGCCAGTGGCGCCTGGCGAACCAGGCGAAGACGATCGCTCCGACCAGCACGCAGAACCCCACCACCCCCCAGAAGGACCAGCGCTCGTGGGCATAGGGAATGCCCTCCACGTTCATGCCGAGCAGGCCGGTGATGAAGGTCAGCGGCAGGAAGATGAAGGCGACGACCGAGATGAGCAGCGACCGCTGGTCCAGCTCCTCGGAGCGCATATCGGTCAGCTGCTCGTGAAGCAGCGCCGCCCGCTCGCGGACCGCCTCCAGCTCCTCGGCCATGCGGGCGAAGCGGTCGGCGGCCTCCCGGATGTGGAGCCGGTCCTCCTCGGCGATCCAGCCGAAGTCGAGCGCGGCGAGCGTGGTGAGGGCGTCGCGGTCGGGCGCCACGAACCGGCGGAAGGCGATCGCGTCCGAGCGGATCCGGGCGATCTCCGAGCGGAGGCGGAAGACCTGGTGCGGCTC
Organism: Allosphingosinicella sp.; assembly: GCA_036386335.1. Classification (GTDB taxonomy): domain Bacteria; phylum Pseudomonadota; class Alphaproteobacteria; order Sphingomonadales; family Sphingomonadaceae; genus Allosphingosinicella. The sequence goes on from DASVVY010000092.1 coordinate 9,058, forward strand.
GAGCGCGCTCTCGCAATCGTCGAGTCTGTCGCCGAGCTCCGCCACCTGCGGGTCGAGCTGCTTCGAGATCGCCCGGGCGAAGGCCGCGACCACGTCGCCCGGGTCGTGGATCTGCCCCGCGTCCATCTGCGCCACGACCTCGGCGGTGGCTGCGAGGGGACGGCGGGTGACGGAATTGACCTTGCCGCGCCGTGCCCAGAGCCGGACCGAGACGAGGCGGTCGGAGCCCGCGGTCTCGTCGGCGGCGGGGCCGCGCAGGTTGATCAGGGCGCCGTCCTCGAACCGGTCGCAGCGCGGGCGGGTCTCCGTCGCTACGAGAGCGTTGGACGCGATGTCCGGAATCCCCTGCTCTGCCAGGATCGCCCGGTCCTCCTCGGCGTCGCCGTCGAGGTGGATCCAGACGAAGCCGGGGCCGCAATAAGCGGCGGCGTCCTCGGCGCTCAGTCGGCGGATCGCGCCGTCGCCGGCGAGGATCGCCGCGCAGCTCATCCGAGCTCGGCCATAAAGGCCCTGAGCGCCGGCGCCACGTCCTCCCGCTGCAAAGCGAGGGCGAGATTGGCCTTGGCGAAGCCGATCTTGTCGCCACAATCGTGGCGGTCGGCCTCGACGGTGACGCCGTGGAACGGTTGGGTACCGATCAGCTTGGCCATCGCGTCGGTCAGCTGGATCTCGCCGCCGGCGCCGGTCTCCTTGGCGTCGAGGATGTGCATCACTTCGGGCTGCAGGATGTAGCGGCCGACGACGCCGAGCGTGGACGGGGCCTCCTCCGGGCTCGGTTTCTCGACGAGGCCGCGCACCTCGGTGAGCCTGCCGTCGCTGGCGCCGGGATCGACGATGCCGTAGCTGCCCGTGCGCTCGCGCGGCACCTCCTCCACGCAGACGATGTTGCCGCCGACCTTCTGATAGGCCTCGACCATCTGGGCGAGGCAGCCGCGGCCGACGGCGCGCGCGGCCATCAGGTCGTCGGGGAGGAGAACGGCGAAGGGTTCGTCGCCGACGATCTCGCGGGCGCACCAGACGGCGTGGCCGAGGCCGAGCGGCTCCTGCTGGCGCACTGAGGTGAGCACGCCCGGCGCGAGGCGGGTGCTGTCGAGGACGTCGAGCGGCTTGCCGCGGCCCTTCATCACGGCCTCGAGCTCGTAGGCGATGTCGAAATGGTCCTCGAGGGCAGTCTTGCCGCGGCCGGTGACGAAGATGAGCTGCTCGACGCCTGCCTCGAGGGCCTCCTCCACCGCATATTGGATGAGCGGCCGATCGACGACGGTGAGCATTTCCTTGGGTATCGCCTTGGTGGCGGGGAGGAAGCGGGTGCCGAGGCCGGCGACGGGGAACACCGCCTTGCGTAACGTCTTCATTCTCTCTCCGGAAGCTTGTGAGCGTGCCCCCCAGGCGTGGCGCAGCCATAGCCGAGCGCCGCGGCGGAGGTCACGCAAGAAAAGCTCCGCCTTGCTCGGGGCCGGGGCGGTGCCTAGGTCCGCGGCATGCGGGCCCTGCCTCTCCTGATCCTTCTGCTCGTCACGGCATGCGGCCGGCAGGACGAGGGCGGCAATCAGAACGCGCCGACGGCGAGCGCGGGCACGCCCACGGGGAAGCTCGACCGCAGCCATGCCGGGACGCCGGCGCCCGAGACGGAGTTCCAGGACCCCGATGGCGAGCCGGTCAGCCTTGCGGACTTCAAGGGCAAGCCGCTGCTGGTGAACCTGTGGGCGACCTGGTGCGCGCCCTGCGTCGAGGAGATGCCGACGCTCGACGCCCTCGCCGCGCGCGAGGGCGACCGGCTGCAGGTCCTGGCGGTCAGCCAGGATCTGGAGGGGCGGGAGAAGGTCGACCGCTTCCTCGAGGAAAGGAAGCTCGACGACCTGGAGGCGTATCTCGATCCGCAGATGGCGCTGATGGGCAAGCTCGGTGTGGGCATCCTGCCGACCACGATCCTCTACGACGCGCAAGGCCGCGAAGTCTGGCGGATGCGCGGCATGGAGGACTGGCAGAGCCCGCGCACCGCCCGCCTCATCGGCGAAGCTAGTCGCGCAGCAGCTCGTTGATGCTGGTCTTGGAGCGGGTCTTGGCGTCGACCCGCTTGACGATGACGGCACAGGCCAGGCTCGGGCCGCCGTCCTTTGCCGGCAGCGTTCCGGGCACCACGACCGAGTAAGCGGGGACCCGGCCCATGAACACCTCGCCGCTCGCCCGGTCGACGATCTTCGTGGAGGCGCCGATGAAGACGCCCATCGACAGGACGGCGCCCTCCTCGACCACCACGCCCTCGGCCACTTCCGACCGGGCGCCGATGAAGCAATCGTCCTCGATGATGACCGGCCCCGCCTGGAGCGGCTCGAGCACGCCGCCGATCCCGGTCCCCCCCGAAATGTGGACGTTGCGGCCGATCTGCGCGCAGCTGCCCACCGTCGCCCAGGTGTCGACCATCGTCCCTTCCCCGACATAGGCGCCGATGTTGACGAAGCTCGGCATCAGCACGGCGCCCTTGGCGACGAAGGCGCCGCGGCGGACGATCGCGCCGGGCACGGCCCGGAAGCCGCCGGCGGCGAAGCGGTCCGGCCCCCAGCCGGCGAATTTGGATGGCACCTTGTCCCACCAGGAGGCGCCGCCGGGGCCGCCGGATATCGCCTCCATCGGCGTCAGGCGGAAGGAGAGGAGCACCGCCTTCTTCAGCCATTGATTGACCTGCCAACCGCCGTGGCCCTTCTCGGCCACCCGCGCCTCGCCCGAATCGAGCAGGCGGATCGCGGCCTCGACGGCCTCGCGCACCTCGCCGTCGCCCGCGCCGATCTCCTCGCGCCGCTCCCACGCGGCCTCGATGGTGGCTTGCAGCGCCTCGGTCATTCGGCTTCCTCTCGGGTGATGTCGGTGAGCCACTCGCCGATATCGGCGACTCGGTAATCGATAAAGGCCGGATCGGCGTCGTGGCTCGCCTGCTCCGAGCCGTTGTCCACCCAGACGGTGGTCATGCCGAGCGCCTTGGCGGGCCGGAGGTTGCGCGCCATGTCCTCGACGAACAAGGCGGACGCCGGCTCGATCGCGTAGCGCTCGCACATCGCCGCGTAGGAGCGGGGATCGGGCTTGGGCACATAGTCCATCGCGTGGATGTCGTGCAGCCCGTCGAAAGCGTTGGCGAGGCCGAGCCGCTCGAGCACGCGCTGCGCATAGCGCTCGTCGCCGTTGGTGAAGACGAACTTGCGCCCCGGCAGCCGGTCCATCGCCGCCACCACGCGCGGGTCCGCGGAGATGCGGGCCAGCTCGATGTCGTGCACGAAGTCGAGGAAGTCGCGCGGATCGACGCCGTGCACGTGCATCAGGCCCGCAAGGGTCGTGCCGTGGTCGCGGAAGTAGCTCTTCTGCACCTTGCGCGCGTCGCTGAGGTCGCAGCCCAGGAGGCGGGCGATATATTCGCCCATGCGGATGTCGATCAGCTCGAACAGATTGGCCGAGGCCGGATAGAGGCTGTTGTCGAGATCGAAGATCCAGCAGTCGACGTGGCGGAGGGCCGGAAGCATTGCAGGCGGTTAGCGCGGCAGGTGCCGCGGGCATAGCCCTCGCGGCCGGGCTGCCGAAGCTCTGGCAATCGCACGCAGTTAATGATAATCAGTCGCAACAAGCCATGGCCCTCAGTCTCGACCAGCTTCCGTTCCGCACGCCGGCGACCGTGACCGGCATCGACTGGGCGCGTCTCAGCGACACGGATGCCCGGCGGCTGCGCAACCTTGGCTTCGACGAAGGGGTGCGGATCGAGGCGCTTCACGGGGCGCCCTTCGGCAAGGACCCGCTGGCGGTGCGCGTCGGGCGGATGATGGTGGCGATGCGCCGCGCGCAGGCACAGGCGATCTCGGTCGAAACCGCGGCGCCATGAGCAGCATCCCTCTGGTGGCGGTGGTCGGCAATCCCAATGCCGGCAAGAGCGCCCTGTTCAACATGCTGACCGGCGCCCGGCAGAAGGTCGGCAATTACCCGGGCGTGACCGTCGAGCGCAAATCGGGGCGCCTGTCGCTGCCCGACGGCCGCCCCGTCGAATTGGTCGACCTCCCCGGCGCCTACAGCCTGGAGCCGTCCAGCCCGGACGAGGAAGTGACCCGCGATGTCGTGGTCGGCCGGCAGGAGGGCGAGCGGCTGCCGGACGCGCTGCTGCTCGTCCTCGACGCGACCAATCTCGACAACCACCTCCGCTTCGCGCTGCAGCTGATCGCCCTCGGGCTGCCCGTGGTGGTCGCGCTCAACATGGTCGACCTCGCCCTTCGCGACGGGTTGGAGATCGATCCGCAGGTGCTGGAGCGCGAGCTCGGCGTGCCGGTGATCGCCACCGTCGCCGTCCGCCGCCGCGGCATCGAGGAGCTGAAGGAGGCGCTGAGCGAGAAGATCGGCGCCGCCCGCCGCCTGAGCGCCGGCGACGGCGCGGCGCAGGAAGATTTCACGGCGATCCAGCGGCGGGCGCGGCAACTCGCCACGCTTGCGACGGTAAGCGAGAAGCCCGGCCGGCGGACCAGTGCGGTGCTCGACGGCATCGCCCTCCACCCGGTGGCGGGGCCGATCATCTTCCTCTCGATCATGTTCCTGATGTTCCAGGCGGTCTTTGCCTGGTCCGAGGCGCCGGTGTCGTGGATCGAGGGGCTGGTGACAGCGGCGCAGGGCGCGGCGGCCGCCGCGCTGCCGGAGGGGCTGCTGCGCTCGTTGGTTGTGGACGGCGTGCTGGCGGGCGTCGGCGCCGTCGTGGTCTTCCTGCCGCAGATCCTGATCCTGTTCCTGTTCATCATGCTGCTGGAGGCGAGCGGCTATATGGTCCGCGCCGCCTTCCTGATGGACCGGCTGATGGCGCGGGTGGGCCTTTCCGGCCACGCTTTCATTCCCCTCCTCTCCTCCTTCGCCTGCGCGGTCCCAGGCATCATGGCGACCCGCACGATCGAGGACCCCAAGCACCGGCTGACGACGATCCTGATCGCGCCGCTGATGACCTGCTCGGCGCGCCTCCCGGTCTACGCGATCATCATCGGCGCCTTCATTCCCGACCGACCGATCGCCGGCGGTTTCGGGCTGCAGGGGCTGGTCCTGTTCGGCCTTTACGTGACGGGAGTGGCGGGGGCGCTCGTCGCGGCCCTGTTCCTCCGCCACACCGTGACCAAGGGCGTACACCGCGGCTTCCTGCTGGAGATGCCCAAATACCAGCTGCCGCACCTGCGCGACGTGCTGCTCGGCCTCTGGCAGCGCGCGCTCATCTTCCTGAAGCGCGCCGGCACGATCATCCTCGTCTCGACCATCGTCTTGTGGGCTTTGCTCTCCTTTCCGCAGCCCAAGCCGGGCGAGACCGCGCTCGACAGCTCGATCGCCGGCAAGATCGCGTCGGGGCTGGAGGTCGTCGTCAAGCCGATCGGCTTCAACCACGAGATCGCGCTGGCGCTGATCCCGGCCATGGCGGCGCGCGAAGTGGCGGTCTCCGCCCTCGCGACCGCTTACTCGATCCAGGCCGA
>DASVVY010000093.1:0-22859 GCA_036386335.1 Allosphingosinicella sp.
CGCAGGCGCCGCCCGAGCAGTGCCACATCAGGTCGCGCACGACGAGGCGCTCGGCGGCCGACGCCGTCACCGGCTCCGCGCGGTAGTGCGGCGAGGCGGCGAAGGCCGGGCCCCCCGCGGCGGCGAAGGCGACAACCGTCAGCAGGAAAGCGACGAGGGCCGGAAACATCTGGCGGGTCATGGCGATTCTCCCTGGTCGGTAGCAATGCGCAACTGAATAAGCATGTCCGTTGCATCTTGCAACTGTTTTTTTCGCCGCTATGTCGGAGCTGGGAAAACAGCTAGGATGGCGCGGTGCCGAAGCCCGAGCAGTTCAGGGAAATCTTCGCCGAATGCGGCATTTCCGCCGCGCTCGAGGCAGTGGGCGAGCGCTGGTCGTTCCTAATCCTGCGCGGCGTCTTCAACGGCCTACATCATTTCGAGCAGTTCCAGTCGACGCTCGGCATCGCCCGCAACATCCTTTCCAACCGCCTCGCGCGGCTGGTGGAGCACGACATTCTCCGGCGCGACCCCGATCCGGCGGACCGGCGCAAGGTCGCCTACAAGCTGACCGAAAAGGGTTTGGCGCTGCTGCCGGTGCTGATCGCCATGCGGCAATGGGGCGAGCGCTGGGTCTCGGGCGTGCCGAGCAACCCGGTGCTGGTGGACCGGCTCACACGCCAGCCGATCGCGACCATGGACGTGCGCGCGGCGGACGGGCGGCCGCTGTCGCTCCGCGAGCTGGAGTGGGTGGACCGCTCGGAAATAGACGCGGCCAAGGAAGCCGCAGCCTGACGCGGGCGTTGGCCGGAAACGCGGGCTAGAGGCTCCGGCTACACCAAAACGGCCGAGAGCTTATTCGTAGTCGCCGCCGCCGTTGGTGTTGCGCGGCGGCGCGGCGGCGGTGAGGCGCAGCGCCTCGGCCGATGCGCTGAGCGAGCCCATCTCGTCGACCGCCTCGTCGTCGTCGACCTGGACGCGCTGCAGGCTGGAGACGAGCCCTTCCTCGAGGTGGCGCGGCTTCACCGTCTGCTCGGCGATCTCGCGCAGCGCGACGACCGGGTTCTTGTCGCGGTCGCGGTCGATGGTGAGGTCGGCGCCCCCCGAAATCTGCCGGGCGCGGTGCGCCGAAAGCAGCACCAGATCGAACCGGTTGGGGATCTTGTCGACACAATCTTCGACGGTAACGCGCGCCATGGAGCAGCTCCGCTCTCTTGCAAATATCGGGGAAGAAGGGCGGGAGCTAAGCTCTGGGCGCCCGGATGTCAATGTTTCGAGGGGGCTTGCCCTCGCCCGCGGGGGCCCGCAAGGGTGCCTGCCATGGCCGATCCCGAACCGCAGAGGCCGGCGCCGACGGCGAAGGTCGGCGGCAACCGGCTGACCTTGCTCCCGGACGGCCCCGAGCGGCTCGAGGCGCTGATCGCCCTGATCGAAGGCGCGCGCGAGACGCTCCGCTTCCTCTACTACATGGTGAAGGACGACGCCTCCGGCATCCGCGTGCGCGACGCGCTGATCGCCGCCGCCGCACGGGGAGTGAAGGTGTCGCTCCTGGTCGACGGCTTCGGCTCCACCGCCAACCGCGACTTCTTCCGCCCCCTCGTCGACTCCTCGGTCGGGTTCTGTCGCTTCAGCGCGCATTTCGGCCGCCGCTATTTGCTGCGCAACCACCAGAAGCTCGCCCTCGCCGACGGGCGGGTGCTGATCACCGGCGGCTTCAACGTCTCCGACGAATATTTCGGGACGGCCGAGACGGGCGCGTGGCGCGACATCGGGCTTCGCGTCGAAGGGGATGGGGTCGCCTGCCTCACGAAATATTTCGACGACCTGTTCCGCTGGGCCGGGTCGGACAACCCCCGCATCCGCGAGCTGCGGCGGATGCTGCAGAAGCACAGCGTCACCGACGGGCCGCTGGACTGGCTGTTCGGCGGGCCGACGCGGCGGCTCAGCCCCTGGGCGCGCGCCATCCGCCGGGACATGCAGAGCGCCCGCCGCCTCGACATCATCGCCGCCTATTTCGCGCCCAGCCCCGCCATCCTCCGCCGCATCGTCGGCGTCCCCCGGCAGGGCGGCCGCGCTCGCCTCGTCACCGCTGCCAAGTCGGACAACAACGCCACGATCGGCGCGGCGCGGAGCCTCTACTGGTACCTGCTGAAGCGGGGCGTCGAGGTCTACGAGTACCAGCCGACCAAGCTCCACACCAAGCTGGTGGTGATCGACGATGCGGTCCACATCGGCTCGGCCAATTTCGACATGCGCAGCCTGTTCCTCAACCTCGAGATGATGCTGCGGGTCGAGGATGCCGGATTCGCCGCCGCGATGCGCGCCTTCGTCGACGGCGAGATTGCCGCGAGCCGCCGCATCACCGTGGAGAGCCACGGACGCGAGCGGACGCTGCTGAACCGGCTGAAATGGGCCCTGAGCTATTTCATCGTCGCGGTCGCCGACTACCGCATCTCACGCCTGCTGAACGGCCTCGGCCGGCCTTCGTCCTAGTCCTTCCAGGCCCAGAACAGGCTGGCCGGCGGGATGTTCAGCCACTCGAAACCGCGGTCGATGCGGTCGAAATAGGGGGCGATGAACTCGCGCACCTTGGGCGAGAACTGGTAGACCAGGAAGGCCCCGCCCGGCCGGATCGCCTCCGCCGTCGCCTCCGCGATGGCGGGGCCCACGCCCGGCGGCAGCGTCGAGAAGGGGAGGCCGGAGAGGACGTAATCGGCCTCCTCGAAGCCGACGTCGGCCATGATCGAGCGTACGTCGGCCGCCGAACCCGTCACCGCCCGCAGCCGCGAATCGCGGATCTTGCTGTTGAGATATTCGGTGAAATCGGCGTTGGTGTCGATCGTCAGCAGCACCGCGTCCGGCGCCATCCGCTCCAGCACCTTCTCCGTGAAGGTGCCCACCCCGGGGCCGTATTCGACGAACAGCTTGCAATTGGCCCAGTCGACCGGCGCCAGCATCTTGTCGATCAGCATCTTCGACGAGGGGATGACCGAGCCGACCATCACCGGGTGCTTGATGAAGCCCTTGAGGAAGAGCCAGAGCGGCCCGCCCGCGCTGCCGCCGCGCGCGAAGCCGCGGGCGCGTTGTGCCTGTTCGCCGGATATGGTCATGCGCTTTTTCCGTAAGCTCCTGATCAGCAGGGTGCGTTGGCAAAACAACGCTGCAATGGCAAGGGCGAGGCGTGTCCCCGGGGCGAATATCGCGTTTCCGGCACAGGACCGCTTCTTTTTCCGGGACTTCCGCCATGGCCGCCGGCTCGAGCCTGTCACGCGAACGCTTCGGCCTGCTGTTCGCCGTGATGCTGGTCGCCGCCTCGGGCAACACCGCCATGCAGTCGCTGATGCCGTCGATCGGGCGCGAGCTGCACATTCCCGACCTCTGGGTGGCGGTCGCCTTCAGCCTGTCGGCGATCGTCTGGGTGGTGGTGGCGCCGCACTGGGCGCGCCGCGCCGACCATCGCGGCCGCCGCGCGCTGATGCGCCTCGGCCTCTACGGCTTCATCCTCTCGATGCTGGTCTGCGGCACCGTCCTCGCCGCCGGGTTGCACGGCCTCCTCGGCGCCACAGCGGTGTTCGTGATCCTGATGTTCGGGCGCGCCATTTACGGCGGCTGGGGCTCGGCATCGCCCTCGGCGGTGCAGGCCTATGTCGCCGCTCGCACGGAAGGGGCGGAGCGGACCGCCTATCTCTCCGCCATCGCCTCCTCCTTCGGCCTCGGCACGATCATCGGCCCCGCCATCGCGCCTCTCTTCATCGTCGAGCCGCTCGGCCTCGCCGGCCCCCTCTTCGTCTTCGCCGGAGTCGGCGCCATTGTCCTCCTCGCTCTTCTCACCCGCCTGCCGGATGATACCCCCTCCTCGGCGGCGCGCGGTGCCGTCGCCGACTATCCCTCGATGGGCGGCCTTTTCGTGCGCAGCCGCGAGCGCGAGCCGGCGGGGGAGACGCCGCTGCGCTGGCGGGATCCGCGGGTGCTGCCGTGGCACGTCATCGGCATCGTCGGCGGCCACGGCAATGCCGCCCTGCTCGGCGTCGTCGGCTTCCTCGTCATCGACCGCTCCGGAGTCGGCCTCGCCGACGCCCAGCAGTCGATCGCAATCGTCCTCATGTCCGGCGCCGGCGCCACCCTGCTCGCGCAATGGGGGCTGATCCCCTTTCTCGGCCTCAGCCCGCGCCAGCTGGTCCTCTGGGGCCTCGTCGCGTCGGCCGTGGGGACAGCCCTCACCGGCCTCGCCCATTCGATGTACGGGATCATCCTCGCTTTCTCGCTGGCCTCGCTCGGCTTCGGCTTCTTCCGCCCCGGCTTCACCAGCGGCGCCTCCCTCGCCGTTCGCCCGGAGGAGCAGAACGCGGTGGCGGGAATGGTCACGTCGGTGAACGGCGTCGCCTACATCGCCGCCCCGGCGGTCGGCGTCTGGCTGTACGGCTATTCCTGGCCGCTGCCGTTCCTCGTGGTCGGGGCGGCCATGCTGGCGCTTGCCCTGTGGGTCGCCCTCCGCCTCAGCCCTTCGGCCCCCGCGGGGTGAGCATGCCGGGCGCGATGAAGCCGATGCCGCCGGCGCCAGAGCTCATTGCGTCCTGCTTCAGCCGATCCCGGATCTGCTCATATTCGCGCTCGACCTCCGGCGTCACCGAGGCGCGGGTCTCGACCAGCGCCCGCTCGAAATCCTCGCGCGTCACCTGCGTCGCCTCGAGCGAGGTCCTGAGCGCGAACAGGCCGGCGCGGCGGACCAGATCCTCGAGATCGGCGCCGGTGAAGCGGTCGGTCCGCGCCGCCAAAGCATCGAGATCGACATCCTCGGCCAGCGGCATCTTCTCGGTGTGGATGCCGAGGATGTGCCGCCGCCCGTCGCGGTCCGGGACGGCAACGTAGATCAGTTCGTCGAACCGCCCCGGCCGGAGCAGCGCGGGATCGATCAGGTTCGGCCGGTTGGTGGCGCCGATGACCACCACCGAGCCGAGCTCCTCCAGCCCGTCCATCTCGGCGAGGATCGTGTTCACCACCCGCTCCGTCACCTGCGGCTCGCCGAGGCCCCCGCCACGGGCGGGGACGAGGCTGTCCAGCTCGTCGATGAAGATGACGGTCGGCGCCACCTGGCGGGCGCGCGCGAAGAGGCGGGCGATCTGCTGCTCGCTCTCGCCATACCATTTGGAGAGGAGGTCGGAGGATTTGGTGGCGATGAAATTGGCCTCCGCCTCCCGCGCCGTCGCCTTGGCAAGCAGGGTCTTGCCGGTGCCCGGAGGACCGTAGAGGAGGAAGCCCTTGGCGGGCCGGATGCCCATTCGCTTGAACGCGTCCGGGCTCTTCAGCGGCAGCTCGATGCCTTCGCGCAACCGCTCGCGTGCCTCGTCCAGGCCGCCGATATCATCCCAGCCTATGGTCGGCGCCTGCACCATCACCTCGCGCATCGCCGACGGCTGGACGCGCTTCAGCGCCTCGTCGAAGTCGTTGCCGGTGACCGACAGGTTGTCGAGCACCTCCGGCGGGATCGTTCCTTCCGATAGGTTGATCTTCGGCATGATCCGGCGGACCGCCTCGATCGCCGCCTCGCGGGCAAGCGCGGCGAGGTCGGCGCCGACGAAGCCGTAGGTCCGCCGGGCGAGTTCCGGGAGGTTCACCCCGCCGTCGAGCGGCATGCCGCGGGTGTGGATGGCCAGGATCTCGCGCCGGCCGCCCTCGTCGGGCACGCCGATCACGATCTCGCGGTCGAACCGGCCCGGCCGCCGCAGCGCCTCGTCCAGCGCCTCGGGCCGGTTGGTGGCGGCGATGACGACCAGATTCTGCCGCGGCTCCAGTCCGTCGAGCAGGGTGAGGAGCTGCGCAACCAGCCGCTTCTCGGTCTCGCCGGTCACCTGACCGCGCTTCGGCGCGATCGAGTCAATCTCGTCGATGAAGATGATCGAGGGGGCGTTCTTGGCGGCTTCCTCGAAGATGTCGCGCAGCCGCCGCTCGCTCTCGCCATAAGCCGAGCCCATGATCTCGGGGCCGGCGATGTGGAAGAAGGTCGCGTCGCTCTCGTTCGCGACCGCCCGGGCGAGCCGGGTCTTGCCGGTGCCGGGCGGGCCGTAGAGCAGCACGCCCTTGGGCGGATCGACGCCGAGCCGCTCGAAAATCTCGGGGTAGCGCAGCGGCAGCTCGACCATCTCGCGGATCTGGTCGATCGTCGCGGCGATCCCGCCGAGATCGTCATAGGTGACGTCGGCCCGCCGCGCGTCGGTCGCCTCGGTATATTCGGGGCGCAGCTCCACCTCGGTGGTGGCGTCGATGTGGACGATGCCCTTGGGCACCGTCGAGACGACGGTAAGGCGGATCTCCTGCAGCGCATAAGCGGGGGAGGAAAGCATCTGGCGCAGCTCGGGCGGGATATCCCCGCGCTGGACCTGCTGCTGGCCGGTGGTCGCCACCACGTCGCCGGCGGTGAGCGGCTTCATCCCGAAGCTGCGCTTCAATGCCTGCGCGGAGCCATGGAGGCGGAGGTTCTTCTGCGCCGGTGCGAAGATGACACGCTGCGCCGCCTTGGATTCGGTCTTGCGGATGGTGACGAAGTCGCCGGAGCCGATCTCCGCATTGGCGCGCTGGAGGCCGTCGAGGCGGATGATGTCGAGCCCTTCGTCCTCCGAATAGGGGCCGACCGCCCGCGCCGGCGTCGCCCGCTTGCCGGTTACTTCGATGACGTCGCCCTCGGCGAGCCCGAGCTGCGCCATCAGCCGCCGCGGCAGCCGCGCCAGGCCGCGACCGCTGTCCTCCGGCCGCATCGTCGCGACCTGCAGCCGCGTCGGCTGCTTCTCCTCGTCGGCCATCGGACAGGATCTCCCTTGCTGCCGTGAAGCAGATAGGCAGGGAGAACGGCGCTGCCACCATGCAGGGTCCAAAAAAAGGGCCGATCCCGAAGGACCGGCCCGAAGTTTGTTAGGAGAGGATGCCTGAAAGGCAGGGTCTTTTTGCGCCCGCCGCGGTTTTTGTGCAAGTGCGAAGGGATGCTCCGCAGGTGCAAGAGTTGCAATCGCGCCGCTCCGTGATTACTTCACATTGCGGCGGGGGCGACGCTGGTGCAGTGCACAAAATGAGGAGGCGCGACGTATGCGCAGGCTGCCGCCGCTGACGGCCATTGAAGCTTTCGTCCAGGTCGCCCGGCTCGGCTCGCTGAAGGCCGCCGCCGAAGCGCTGGCCCTTTCCTCCCCCGCCCTCACCCGCCGCATCCAGGCGCTGGAGCGTTTCGTCGGCCACCCGCTGTTCGAGCGCCGCCACCAGGGCGTGCAGCTCAACCCGGACGGTGAGCGGCTGCTCTCCGCCATCGGACCCTCGATCGATGCGCTCGCCACCGCAATGGACGAGGCGGTCGGCGACCGCGAGGCGATGCGCCTGCGGCTCGCAGTCCCGTCGCTCTTCGCCGCGCAGCGCCTCGTGCCCCACCTCCCCTCGCTCCGCGCCGCGCACCCCGACCTTCACATCGACATCGATACCGGCGCGAATCGTATTGCGAGGCTCGACGAGGGGCTCGACGTTGCCATCGCCATCACCACGGACGTCGATCCGAACCTCTACGCGCGGCGGATCGACAACAATTGCGTCATCGCCATTGGCTCGCGCGAGCTGCAGCAGGGTCCGCAGGCGATCACCGATCCGGCCCAGCTCGCTGGCGCCACGATCTTCCTCCACCGGGACATGCCGGAAACCTTCCGTTACTGGCGCGAGGCGATCGGCATGCCGGAGCTCGAACCGGCGGCGATCGACCATTTCGATTCCGGCCAGCTCATCCTCGACGCCGCCGCGCAGGGGCTCGGCGTCGCCTTCATGCTGGAAAGCCACCTCGCCGGCTCGGGCGATTCGCGCCTCGTCCAGCTGTTCGAGGAGAAGGTGGAGAGCCCCTACAGCTATTGGTTCGCCTGCCGCCGATCGAGCTTGAAACGGCGGCCCGTGAAGATCTTCCACGACTGGCTGTTCGAAGAGCTGGTCACCCGCTGATCAGATCTTCAGCCCCGCGACGATGCGCCGCATCACCGCCCGCGGGATGACTCGTCCGCTCTGTGCCGTCACCTTGTTGAGCGCGCCCGGCACCACCACCGCCTTGTTACGATCGAGGCCGCGCAGCCCCGCCGCGACGACAGCCGTGGCATCGGCGGAGAAGCGGTTGAAGCGCGCGCTCGTCACCCCTGCCACCTGACCGAACTCCGTTGCCGTCGGTCCGGGGCAGAGGGCGGAGACGCGGACCCCCTGTCCCTTCACCTCCTGGTGCAGCGCCTCGGTGAAGGAGAGGACGAAGGCCTTGGTGGCGAAATAGACGGCCATGCCCGGTCCCGCCTGGAAGGCGGCCGTCGAGGCGACGTTGAGGATCGCCCCGTCGCGGCGCTCGATCATCCCCGGCAGCACACGGCGGCTGAGATCGACCAGCGCCCGCACGTTCAGGTCGATCATCTCGGCCTGACGCTCCCCCGGCAGCGAGACGAAGCGGCCGGCGAGGCCGAAGCCGGCGTTGTTGATGAGGGTCGCAACGGTGAGGCCCCGCGCCTCCAGCTCCGAGAGAAGGCGCTCCGCCGCCCCCGCGTCGGCGAGGTCGGCGGCGACCACCTCGGCCCGCCCAATGTCGATGGCCAGCGCCTCTAGCCGGTCCCTGCGCCGCGCGACCAGCACCAGCTCCTCGCCGCGGGCGGCGCATTGCCGCGCGAACTCCGCCCCGAGGCCAGCTGAAGCGCCGGTGATGAGGGTGACCGGCCGCACTGCGGCGGCTTAGGCCCGGAGGCTCGCCTTTACGATCTTGCCCGGATTGCGCGGCGGCTCGCCCTGGGGGAGCGCATCGACATGCTCCATCCCCTCGGTCACCTCGCCCCAGACGGTGTACTGCCGGTCGAGGAAGGTCGCGTTGTCGGTGCAGATGAAGAACTGGCTGTTGGCGCTGTTCGGGTCGGGCGTCCGGGCCATGGAGACCGCGCCGCGGACGTGCGGCGCTTCGTTGAACTCGGCCCTGAGGTTCGGCTTGTTCGATCCGCCGGAGCCGGAGCCGGTCGGGTCCCCGCCCTGCGCCATGAAGCCCGGAATCACCCGGTGGAACACGATTCCATCGTAGAATCCCTCTTCGACCAGCTCCTTGATCCGCGCCACATGGCCGGGCGCCAGATCGGGCCGCAGGCGGATGACGACGTCACCGCCGCTGTCGAGGTTGAAGACGAGGGTGTTGAGCTCGTTGGCCATGGTGGAACTCCTTTTCTCGCGCGGCCTTAGCCCCGGCACCGGCACCCGGCCAGCCCGTATCGACAGCTGCGGCGGCCCGGCCTAGGAAGCCGGTCGCAGGGTTCGGAAGGAAGGAGGGCGATGAGCGAAAGCAACCTCGAAGCGCCCGCCGAAACCGGGACCGCCACGGTCCCCGAGCCGCGCCTCGACGAGGACGATCGGCTGCGCCCCGAATTCGTTCGCTCGGTGATGGAGCGGGTCGAGGCCGGGGACGCCGACGGCGCACGCGGGCTCGTCGAGCCGCTCCACCCCGCCGACATCGCCGACCTGTTCGAGCTGGTCGACAGCGACGACCGCGGCGCCCTCGCCGCGGCGCTCGCCGACGTGCTCGATGCCGACGTGCTCGCCGAGATGAACGACCACGTCCGCGACGAGCTGATCGACCTGCTCGATCCGCACCAGGTCGCCGACATCGCCGGCGACATGGAGACCGACGACGCGGTCGCGATGATCGAGGACATGGAGGAGGACGAGCAGCGCGCCGTCCTCCGCGCCCTCGACCCGGACGACCGCGCCGCGATCGAGGAAGCGCTCACCTATCCCGAGGAATCCGCCGGCCGCCTGATGCAGCGCGACCTCGTCGCCGTGCCCGAGCATTGGAGCATCGGGCAGGTGATCGATTATCTCCGCGCCGGGGAGGACCTGCCGACCGACTTCTGGGAAGTCTTCGTCGTCGATCCGCAGCACCACCCGGTCGGCACCTGCGTCCTCTCCTGGATCCTCCGCACGCCGCGCAAATTCGCCGTCGCCGACGTCATGAAGCGCGAGCAGACCTTGATCCCGGTCGACATGGACCAGGAGGAAGTCGCGCTGCGCTTCCAGAAATACGCGCTCATCTCGGCGGCGGTGGTCGATTCGGCCGGGCGCCTCGTCGGCATGATCACCGTCGATGACATCGTCCACATCATCCAGGAGGAAGCGAGCGAGGACGCGCTGCTCCTCTCCGGCGTCGGCGAGGGCGACATCAACGAGCCGGTCTTCGACAGCTACAAGGCGCGGGTCCGCTGGCTGATCGCCAACCTCGGCACGGCCCTGGTCGCGGCGACGATCATCGCCCAGTTCGAAGGTACCATCGTCAAGATGGTGACCCTCGCCGCTTTGATGCCGATCGTCGCCGGCGTCGGCGGCAATGCCGGCACGCAGACGCTGGCGGTGACCGTGCGGGCGCTGGCGCTGAACCAGCTCGCGCATTCGAACACCACCCGGGCGATCCTGCGCGAGATCCGCGTCGCATTGCTCAATGGGGCTACCGTGGCGCTGCTGATCGGCGTCGGAATCGCGGCCTTCTTTCGCGACCTCACGCTCGGCGCCGTCATCGGCACCGCGATGCTGATCAACATCGTCATCGCGGGCCTTGCCGGAGTGATGGTCCCGCTCGCGCTCGACCGGGCCAAGGCGGACCCGGCGGTGGCTTCGTCGGTATTCGTGACCATGGTCACCGATTCGATGGGGTTCCTGGTCTTCCTCAGCCTCGCCAGCGCCTCCGGGCTGGTTGGGTAAGGTGTTGATCGCGCGCGCTTAATCCGGCAGACCCCGCTTATGTCCTCCCTCCACATCAGCAAGGTCGCGGTCGGCTGCGCGAGCCTGGGCGCGCTGGAGCGGCGCCAAGCCGGCCGGGTCAGCGAGGGCGTGGTGCCGCTGGTCACGCGCTTCATGCCGAAGCGGGCGGAAGAGCTGGTCGGCGGCTCGGTCTACTGGATCGTCAAACACCGAATCGCCGCCCGCCAGACCATCCTCGGCTTCGCGGCGCGGGAGGAGGATCGCAAGACGGTGATCCGCCTCGCGCCCGAGCTGGTGCCGGTCCGGGCGCTTCCGAAGCGCGCCCACCAGGGCTGGCGCTACCTCACCGCCGCCGACGCCCCGCCCGATTTCGGCGCCGGGGACGACGGCCTCGAGCAGCTCCCGCCGGAGTTGGCCGGCCGGCTGACGGCGCTGGCGCTGATCTAGAAGCGTCGACGGCGGCTAGAGCATGATCGCCCAAGGTCGATGCATACCCGCCCATCCTGAATGAGGGCCTGGACCTGTCCCCCGGACAGGTCCTTAGGTCGGCCTCATCCGCTGAGCCCTTCGACGCCGCCTGCGGCGGCGCTCAGGATAAACTTCGGCTTCGCCGAAGTCGAAGCGGCGTATCGAAGGACGGTCCTTCGGATAATGAACAGGTGAAACATTCCCCCGGCATGTTTCAGGATCGCCGGGGGCAATCCGACCTGTTCATCCTCGCCAAGCCCATTCCCTACTCAGGATGAGCGGTTCAGTGAAAGGTGATTACGCCCTAGCCGCCGCAGCGGACGCTGGCGGCCGCGGGCCCCGAAAGGGTGCAGGCCGGATTACCGAGAATCTCCACCTCGCCCGCGCCGGCGGCATTGACTTTCGCCGTCCGGACCGCGCCCACCGCCACCGTGCCCGCGGTGTCGGCCGTGAGCTGGAGGTCGTCCCCGCGGAGCCCCCGGCCGTCGAAATCGCCGCTGCCCTGGACGGTGGCGCGCAACGTCTTGGCCTTGCCGCCGGCGGTGATCGTCCCGGAGCCGAGCAGGCCCACGATCAATGTGTCCGCCTCCACGCTGCCGATGGCGAGGCTGCCGCTGCCGGAAACCGAGACGTCGACACGGAGCCCCGAGGCGCGGTCAATCGCAAGGCTGCCCGAGCCCGTCACCGCCGCCGCACGGAGGCTGCGCGCCGCCACCTCGATCCTGACCGGCGCGACCGCGTCTCCGGGATAGCCGCCCCAGCCCGAGCGGTTGCGCCTGATCCGCAGCGTCCGCCCCTGCACTTCGACCGCGACTCGCGCGATGGCATCGGCCGTGCCGATCGCGCGCGCGGTGGAGGGGCGGCCGGTGGCGAGGGTCACCTGGAACGGCCCCTCCACCTGCACTCGGTCGAAATCGGTGACGGAGTAGGTGCGCTCCGCCGCCTCCGCGGGGGCGGCGGTGGCAGCGGTGGCGGCGGCGAGGGCGAGCGCGGCGGCGAGGATGCGGTCCATGCCGGCAATCATGCCCGCTATTGGTTAAGGGTCAATGGCGCCGTTCAGCCCCCAGCGCCGCAACGGACGTCGCCGGAGCCCATCTTGTTGACGGTGCAGCGCGCGCTGCCGCTCACGGTGACGTCGCCCGAGCCCATCACCGACACGTCCGCTGCCTCGCTCGCCTGCAGCCGAACGTCGCCGGAGCCCATGACCGAGATCTTGCCGCGCTTCACCTGGAGCGCGTCGGCGGCGACATCCCCCGATCCGGCCACCGAGATCTCCGCCTCCTCGGCCGTGCCTGTGGCGCGGATGCCGCCGGAGCCGGCGATGGCGAAGCTCGCGCGGCCGACCTTCATCGCGCCGATCTCGAGGTTGCCGGAGCCGCCGATATTGCCGGAGAAATCATTGCCCTCGACGCGGTCCACGCGCAGGTCGCCCGACCCGTCGATCGAGGCGCCGCGCAGGCTGGGCACGGTGACATGGACGGTGACGGGCTTCCCGCCGTGTTGCCCGATCGACCAGCGCTCGCGGCTGCCGATCTCGAGCCGGCCGTTCTCGACCCGGATGTCGAGCCGCTCGAGGCTCTTTGGATCGCCCTCGGCGCGGACCGCGGACGCGCCGCCGACCGTCACCACCACGTTGTGCGCGCCGCCGAGCTGCACCCGGTCGAAACTGCCGACCTGATAGTCGCGCCGGCCGGACCCGCCGCCGCCCTGCGCCTCATGCTCATCGGAGCCCATATGGCAGGCGCCGAGGAGCAGGATCGAACCGAGCACCATCGCTGCACGCATCGCCCATCTCCCTGGTGTATTACGCATCTAATACAGAATGCGCGGTTCGGGAGCAAGGAAAAAGGCGGCCCGTCTCCGGACCGCCTTGCTTCCCTTCCCGCGCGGCGGGAGCCGAGAAATGAGCACGCCTCAGACGGCCGCCTTTTCCTTGTTGTATACGGCGGCGGCCGTGTTGAGGATGTCGAGGATCTTGTCGAGCGCCTTGGGCTCGTCGACCTGCTCCATCGCGGCGAGCTCGCGCGCCAGCCGGCTCGACGCGGCCTCGAAGATCTGCCGCTCGGAATAGCTCTGCTCGGGCTGGTCCTCAGCGCGGAACAGGTCGCGGGTCACCTCGGCGATCGACACGAGGTCGCCCGAGTTGATCTTCGCCTCATATTCCTGGGCGCGGCGCGACCACATCGTCCGCTTCACCTTCGGCTTGCCCTTCAAGGTGGCGAGCGCCTCCTGCATCGTTTTGTCGGACGACAATTTGCGCATGCCGACGCTCTCCGCCTTGTTGGTCGGAACGCGCAGCGTCATCTTTTCCTTCTCGAAGCGCAGGACGTAGAGTTCGAGCTTCATGCCCGCGATGTCCGTGCTCTGCAGTTCGACGACACGGCCCACGCCGTGCTTCGGGTACACAACGTAATCGCCAACGTCGAAGCTCAACGCCTTCGCTGCCATTTACCAACCTTCCTTATGGAAAAGCCGCCAGCTGCGCGAAAATCGCCCCCGCCCCGGGACGCTTTCGGTGGCAACGATATGCGGCGAATCTTCTAGACCACCATCGCGGGCCGCGTGATCGCACCCGCTTCGATAAGTTGGTTATAGCGCAAAAAGGGCCGAAAATCTACCCTTTTGTCCCTCGAGGCGGGACTCGCGTCGGGAGCGGCGTCTGAAGCGATCAGTCGCCCTCCCCGGCCTCGGCCGAGAAATACTTGTCGAACTTGCCTTCCTCGCCCTTGTGCTCGTCGGCGTCCGCCGGGCTGTCCTTCTTGCGGGTGATGTTGGGCCACTCGGCCGAATAGGTGGCGTTGATCTCCAGCCACTTCTCCAGCCCCGCCTCGGTGTCGGGCAGGATCGCCTCGGCCGGGCATTCCGGCTCGCAGACGCCGCAATCGATGCACTCGTTGGGGTTGATGACGAGCATGTTGTCGCCCTCGTAGAAGCAGTCGACCGGGCACACCTCTACGCAATCCATATATTTGCAACGGATGCAGGCTTCGGTGACGACGTAGGTCATGTGCTTCTCCCTGTGGCGGAAATCCCTAGTCGCCGCCGCCTTCGCTCGTCAACGGCCGTTCGGAGAGCTCGCAATAGAGCGCCCGAGCCTCCGCGGGAGGGCCCCGGCGCGCGGGGAGCGCCTCCACCTTCAAGACCCTGACGTTGCCGCGCAGGGCGAAGCTCAGGACGTCGCCGACGCGAACCGGCGCGTGGGCCCGGTCGACGACGCGGCCGTCGATCCGCAGCCGCCCCTCCTCGGCCAGCTGCTGCGCAAGCGCGCGCGTCTTCACGATGCGGGCGAACCAGAGGAACTTGTCGAGGCGGAGGATGTCAGCCACGCCGCAGCTCCGCCAGCGCCGCGAAGGCGCCCGATCCGCCCTGCTCCTTCTCGGGTGGGCGCCGCCGTCCGCCGCCGCGCCACACCCACGCCTGCTCGCCCTCGGAGGGCCGGAAGCCGAGATCCCGCATCAGCCGCGCGACCGCCTGTGGCTGGAGCCCAAGTGAGGTCGCCAGCGCCGCGTCCACGACCGGCTGGTCCTTGCCGGCGCGCGATTCGTGGGCGTGGCGCGCCAGCCGCTCGACGAGATCCACGCGCAGCATCTGCGGGCCAACCGACCGGAAGCCGAGGCGGGTGAGCAGCTGCCGCTCGTCGTTGGGAGGCGCGGGCAGCACGACCGTCGATTCCGGGGGCAGCGCCGGCATCGGCTCGCCCGCGGCCGCCGCCCGCAGCGCCGTCCGCCACCGCCGCGCTTCCGGCTTCAGCATGTCGGGGAGGAAGAGATCGAGCGCGCCGATGCGGACCTTGAGGCCGGTGATCGTCCGCCTCTGCTCGCGGTCGAGGCTGGAGAGCGGCTTCGCCACCGCCTCACGGGAAAGGATGCCCCCTTCGTCGACGAGCATCGCAAGGATCGAACGGACCTGCGGCGGCGTCGCCGGATCCTGCCCCGCCGCCCCCGCGGCCCGGAGCGGGCCGAGCGAGCGCTCGACCTGGCGGCGGACCCAGAGGTTCAGCCGGTCGACCACGGCATCGCGCCCGCGCTCGGAGAGGCGGTCGAGCCGCCGGTCCATGATGACCCGCGGCGAGAGGAGGTTCTTGCCGGGTCCGAGCCGCGCCACTTCGTGCCCCCGCCACAGCACCGCCACCGGCTGGCCCGGCTCGGTCCGCAGCGAGAAATGGTCGTCGGTGTCGGCGACCAAGGCCGCTGCCCTCTTCTCATATTCGCCCCCCAGGCGCCGCTCGGCGGTGGCCAGCAGCATCTTGCGGTCGGCGTGGCGGGCGGCGGGATCCACCTCGAACGAAAAGCCTTCCATGCGCCCGATCGCGAAGGAGCCGACCGTCACTTCGCCCTGCTCGTCGACCAGCACCGGGAACTCGCCGGCGCCCTTGCGGCCGATGTCGCGCAGCAGCACCGACGTGCGCCGGTCTACGAAGCGCTGCGTCAGCCGCTCGTGGAGCGCGTCGGAGAGCTTCTCCTCCACCTCCCGCGTCCGCTCCGCCATCGCCTCCGGGTTCGCGAGCCAGTCGGCGCGGTGGGCGATATAGGCCCATGTCCGCACGCCGGCGATCCGGTCCGCGAGGGTGTCGATGTCGCCCTGTATATTATTCAGCTGATCGACTTGTGCCGCATACCAGGCGTGGGGAATCCGCGCTTCGCCCTCCGTCAGATGCATGAATATGCGTGCGACAAGGCGGGCGTGGTGCTCCGGCCCGGTCTTGCGGAAGTCTGGCAGCCCGCACGCCGCCCACAGCCGGCGCACCCGTTCGTAGCCGTTCGCCCGGTCCCGCACCTCGGGATCTTCGGCGAGCCGCTTCAGCACGGCGAGGTCGATCGCCTCCGGAGCCGCCCTCAGGCCCGGCTGTGTCGGCCGCCGTTCCAGCGAGCGGATCAGCGCGTCGACGCTGCGGAAATCCGGATCGCCCTCGCGCCAGTAGAGGTGGTCCAGCGGCGCGAAGCGATGCTCCTCGATGCCCTCGATCTCCTCCGGGCGGAACTCCGCCGAGAGCTCGCCCTCCAGCGTCAGCACGCCGAACGTCCCGTCCTTCTGGTGCCGCCCCGCGCGGCCGGCGATCTGCGCCATCTCCGCCGGCGTCAGCCGCCGCCGCCGCCGTCCATCGAACTTCGACAGGCCCGCGAACGCGACGTGGGTCACGTCCATGTTGAGGCCCATGCCGACGGCGTCGGTGGCGACGAGGTAGTCGACCTCGCCGGCCTGGTACATCGCCACCTGGGCGTTGCGGGTGCGGGGCGAGAGCGCCCCCATCACGACCGCCGCTCCGCCGCGCATCCGCCGGAGCATCTCGGCGACCGCGTAAACCTGCTCGGCCGAGAAGGCGACGATCGCCGAGCGCGGCGGCAGCCGGGAGAGCTTGGTCGGGCCCGCATAAGTCAGGGTAGAGAAACGCGGGCGGCCGATAATCTCCGCCTTGGGCAGCAACGCCCTTACCATAGGCGCCAGCGTCTCGGAGCCGAGGATCATCGTCTCCTCCCGGCCCCGGGCGTGCAGCATGCGGTCCGTGAAGACGTGGCCTCGCTCCGGGTCCGCTCCGAGCTGCGCCTCGTCCAGCGCCACGAATGCGAAATCGCGCTCCATCGGCATCGATTCGGCCGTGCAGAGGAACCAGCGGGCGTCGCGGGGGAGGATCTTCTCCTCGCCGGTGATCAGCGCCACCTGGCCAGGACCCTTCATCTTCACCACCCGGTCGTAGACCTCGCGCGCGAGGAGGCGCAGCGGGAAACCGATCATCCCGGAGGAATGGGCGGCCATCCGCTCCACCGCGAGGTGCGTCTTGCCGGTATTGGTCGGCCCAAGGATGGCGGTCAGCGGCGCCCGGGCGAACTGGCTCATGGCCTCTAGATCGGGCCTCCTCCGCCAATGCGCAATGATCTTGAGCAAGGTTCCACGCCATCGCAACGGCTCACCCGCCGCTGCCGCCGCTTCACCGCAAGCGGCGGCCGAATCTGAGTTCCTTTACTTTACTTTAACCCTGATTCCCCACACTCCTCTGCTCCTGACGCGAGGGCGGGGGGAGCCGGAGCCGGCTCCCGCAAATCCTGGCGACGGGGGTTTACGGGCGTACCGGGGGCAGAACCTTAGTGTACCAGTTCAACCAGTTCGCAGGCGCGGGCAGCGGCGGCACGGCGCTGCTGACGCTGGAATCTGCGCTGCGCCGCCCGCTCCCGACCCGCAGCTTCGGCAGCAAGGCCGCTTCCCGCACCCTCGATCTCGACCTCGTAACCGATCTCGGCGTCCGTATCGGCTCCAAGGAGTGGTTCCGCGGCTTCGCCGTCTGCGCCGGCCTCTGCTACGCCGCCTGGTGCTTCGGACCGGGCTTCGAGCCAATTCCCGGCGCCGCCGCCGCTCCGATATCCGAAGTTCAACTCGACGAGTTCCGCGCCCTCTCTATCTCGCCGCTCGCCTACGGCGCCGACACCGGCCGCCGGATGGCGCCGGGCGAGAAGGTCGAGCCGCTGCTCGACACGCCCGAGCGCCCCGTGCTCAACCTGGTCGCCAGTCTCGGCCGCGGCGACGGCTTCGCCCGGGCGCTCGAGCGCGCCGGAGTCGCGGAGCACGAAGCCGACCACGTTGCCGACCTGATCGCCGCCGCCGTTCCGCTCGGCGACATCCAGCCCGGGACCAGCCTCGATCTCACGCTCGGGCGCCGCCCGGACCGAAGCGTCGCCCGACCGCTGGAAGGCCTCTCCTTCCGCGCCCGCTTCGACCTGAAGCTGTCGGTGACGCGGGTGGGGGACGCGCTGACGGTCACCCGCACCCCGATTGCGATCGACAATACGCCGTTGCGCATCCAGGGCTATGTCGGCTCCAGCCTCTACCGCTCGGCCCGCGCCGCCGGCGTTCCGGCGAAGGCGGTCGAATCCTACATCCGCGCCGTCGCCACCCAGACCGGCATCGGCGGCCTCGGCGCCGCCGACCGCTTCGACATCATCCTCGAGCACCGCCGCGCCGCGACCGGCGAGACGGAGACCGGCCAGCTTCTCTATGCCGGCCTGGACCGTTCCGGCGGCAAGGACCTGCAGCTGATGCAGTGGGACCAGGGCGGCCGCACGCAATGGTTCGAAGCATCAGGCGCCGGCCGGCAGAGCGGCGTCCTCCAGCGCCCCGTCCCCGGCACCGTCTCGTCGAACTTCGGCATGCGCCGGCATCCGATCCTCGGCTATTCGCGCATGCACAAGGGGATGGACTTCCGCGCCGGCTACGGCACGCCGATCCTCGCGGTGACCGACGGCCGCGTCGCCGCCGCCGGATGGGCGGGCGGCTACGGCAACCAGGTGCGCCTCGCCCATTCGGGCGGCATCATGACCAGCTATTCGCATATGAGCCGCATCGTCGTGCGGCCCGGTGCGACCATCCGCCAGGGGCAGGTGATCGGCTATGCCGGCTCGACCGGCCTGTCGACCGGGCCTCACCTCCATTACGAGCTGTACAAGAACGGCGTTCCGGTGAACCCCGCGTCGGTCAAGTTCGCGACGCGCGCGCAGCTGAGCGGTGAGGATCTTGCCGGTTTCCGGCAGCGGCTGCGCAACCTGCTCGCCGTCCGCGCCGGCGGCGGCACGACGCAGGTGGCGGACACGGCCACGAAGAAACCGAAGGCCTGACGCGCAGGCCGATTGCCGCGAAACGTCAGCGGCGGCCGAAAGACCTGGTCGGCCGCGGCGCTCCCGAGCCGAAGATCACCCGCCGCCGCTCGACCGCGGGGATGGCTTCGTTGGTGAGGCCGCGCCGGTCGAGCGGGGCCGTGAACTGGCAACCGGCCTCGCCGCCCTTCGCCCAGACGACCCGTGCCTGGACCGGCGGCAGCGCGCCGATGCGCAGCCAGATGCTCGCCCCGCCGCGAACGCTGCAGCCGACGAGGCCGCAGCCGAGCTGCGAGAGGTTGGTGACGGTGGCGGTCGCGGGCGGCGAGCCCGGCTCCCAGATGCTGGCGTCGTAGCTGACGTCCTCGCGGCCCGAGCCGCGCTCGTCCTGCGAGGGGAGCAATGGAATTTGCGACGCCAATTCTTCTCTCCCCGAACGGCGGCGCTCTCCATGACGGCCGCCGCATGCTGACTCGCCCCGACAAGGAATGCCAGAATGTCGTTAAGACGGTGTTTATCGCGGCCGCTTCTCGTCATCCCTGCGGAAGCCGGGGCCCAGGACCAAAGAACAACTTAGGCGAGCAGGCAGTCTGCGCGCGCACTTCCTGCCGCCATGTTCCTGGGTCCCGGCTTTCGCCGGGATTACGAGCCGGTTAGCGGCCCTGGCTTCGCCAGCGGCGGACGACGCGGGCGACCATCGCTTCCTCGTCGCCGGTCTGGCGCCAGAGTTCGGAGAAGGCGGGGTCGGAGGAGGCGGGTCGGCGGTCGCGCTCGAGGTCGTCGAAGGAGACCCGGATCGGGATCGACACGCCTTCGCCGCAGACGATGCATTCGCGGTTCCGAAGCGCCGGAATGACGTCGAGGAAGCCGCGCGCGCCTTCGGGCATCGCTGACTTCACGAACAGCTGGTCGCGTTCGTTGTTGAGCCGCATCGCGATGATCGTGCCGCACTGGGACAGCACGCCCTCGGCGAGGTCGGACGGCCGCTGGGTGATGAGGCCGAGGCTGACGCCGTATTTACGGCCTTCCTTGGCGATCCGCTCCAGGATCTTGCGCACCGCCTGGCCTTGGCCGGTCTTGTCGGAGGGGACGTAGCGATGCGCCTCCTCGCAGATCAGCAGCACCGGCCGGGGCACTTCGTTCCTCGACCAGATCGCATAATCGAACACCAGCCGCGACAGCACCGCCACCACCACCGACACGATGTCGGAGGGAACGCCGGACACGTCGACGATGGAGATCGGCTTGCCCTTTGCCGGCAGGCGGAAGATCTTGGAAATGAAGCTGGTCATGCTGTCGGCGATCAGCATTCCCGAGAACATGAAGTGGTAGCGGGGATCGGCCTTGAGCTCGTCGATCTTGGTCTTGAGCCGCATGTAGGGCGCGGTGTCGCTCGCCTTGTTGAGCAGCCCCATCTCGTTGGTGATCGCGCTCGACAGGTCGGAGAGGGCGTAGGGGATGGGCGAATCGACGGTGAGCTTGGTCATGCCCTCGGCGGCGCGGTTCTTGGCGCGCGCCTGGAGAAGGCATTTGGCAAGGATATCGCTGTCCCGCTGCCGCTCCGAGCCCGAGGTGGTGATCAGCACCTCGCAATGCTCCTCGAAGTTCATCAGCCAGTACGGCATGGCGAGGTTCTCGACGTTGAACAGCTCGCCGACGCCCTTGAAGGCCGCCGAATATTCGCCGTGCGGGTCGATCATGACGATGTGACCCTCCGGCGAGAGGTCGCAGATGCGGTGCATGATCAGGGCCGCCGAAGTCGATTTGCCGGTGCCGGTCGAGCCGAGCAGGGCGAAGTGCTTGCCGAGCAGGGCGTCGACGTAGAGCGCGCCGCGCACGTCGGTGGTCGGATAGACGGTGCCGATCTCGATATTCGCGCGCTCGTCGGCGGCGAACATCTGCTTCATGTCGTCGCCGGAGACGGGGAAGACCTTGGCGCCGGGCGCCGGATAGCTGGTGATGCCGCGGCGGAAGTTGACGAGCTTCCCCGTCTGGTCCTGCTCCTCGCCTTCGCCGAGGAAGTCCATTTCGGCGACGATCGTGCCGTCTTCCGTCTCGTGGAGCCGAAGCTTGCGTACGTTGCCGAGCAGCCAGCGATTGCCCATCGTCAGCTTGACGTGGCCGCCGACCTGGCCGGAGAGCGCGATGCTCGGATCCTCGCTGCGCGTCAGCTCCTCGAGCCGCTGCGCCTCGAGCGCGATGCGCGCCCCGCCGCCGCTGATTTCCAGCACGCGTCCGATCGAGGCATATTGAACGGCGCGGATGATATGCGGCCGGATCGTCGGGACGAACTCCTCCGCCTCATCGCTCTTCGGCACGCTGTTGAAGTTCATCATATCCATGGCGGCAGGCGCGTCCCCCCTTGGTTGCGGCCGCAGCCTTAGCCCGAAATGGGTAAACAACTGCTTTGCATTGCGTTCGCGGCGTCACCGGGGGCGCGATCGCACGTGACGACCCCCGGGCCTTAACCTGCGTTAAAAACGGGAGAATCGTCGCCGCGCGCACCTCAGCCGCGGCGGAAGATCGCGCTCGCCGCCCAGCCGAGCAGCAGCGAAACCATGACGGCAACCAGCCCGTAAGTCAGCGACCATCGCTGCGCCGCCTCGGCGACGAAGCGCTCGAAGCCGAGCTTCTCGATCCGGATTTCGCGCACCGCGCCGGCTACGATCCGGCCGTCCTGGATCAGGAAGGTTTCCGCCGTATAATTCCCCACCGGCACCCGCGCCGGGATCATGATGTGGGCCCGATAGAGCACGCCCTCGCTGATCTTCACCCCGCCCGGATCCTCCTGCCAGAGCTGGTTGCGCATCATCAGGTCGATCAGCCCCGCCTCAAACCGGCGCTGGACGTCGACCGCATTGCCGCTGCCGGGCGACAGCTGGAGGTTCTGGACGCCGAGCTCGTAGATCGCGGCGGTGCGCTCCTCGACCAGCTTCGACAGCGGCTGCGACGACGCCACCGCGTAGAAGGACGGCGCCGATCGGAAGCGCGCGCTTTCGACGTTCATCCAGATGCCGGCGACCTTCTGCTTTTCCCGCAGCACCAGCGGCTGGAACGGCCCCTTCACCACCACCGCCACCTGCGGCGTGGTCGCCGGCGTGCGGCCGCCCGGATAGACGATCGCGCCGAACAGCAGCAGCTCGGCGCCGGTGAAGGAATAGCGTATCTCGATGCTGCTCTGCGACACATCCGGCACCAGCCGGGGCTTGGCGGCGCCCATCAGGAAGGGCGCGAGCAGCAGCAGCGCGGCCGCCGCGGCGTGCCTCACAGCACCTGGACCGTGTAGATCTCCTCGGGCCGCCAGGCCAGGCCGAGCGCCATGCGGAAGGCGACGGCGAGGATGATGATGGCGAGGAACATGCGCAGCAGCTCCGGCTTCGCCTTTTGCGCCAGCCGCGCGCCGAGCTGCGCCCCGATCACACTGCCGAGGAGGAGCAGGACCGCGAGCACGATATCGACCGACTTGGTGGTGGTCGCGTGGACGAGGGTGGTCGCGGCGGTGACGAACAGGATCTGGAGCAGCGATGTCCCCACCACGACCTGCGTCGACATGCCGAGGATGTAGATCATCGCAGGGACCACGATGAAGCCGCCGCCGACCCCCAGCAGCACGGTCAGCATGCCGGCGACGAAGCCGAGCAGCAAAGGCGCAAAGGGCGATATGTAGAGGCCCGAGCGGTAGAAGCGCCAGCGCATCGGCAGCGCGGCGATCAGCGGGTTGTGCCGCCGCGGCGCCCGCTTCGTCGCCTTGGGCTTGAGGATGTCGAGGGTGGTCGCCGCCTCCTTCGCCATCAGGACGCCGATGCCGCCGAGCAGGATCACGTAGAGCAGGGCGATGGCGGTATCGATCTGGCCGGTCTGCTGAAGGACGCGGAACAGGATACCGCCGACCACCGCGCCGACGAGGCCGCCGACGATGATCACGGCCCCCATCCGATAGTCCACCCCCTTGCGCCGGCGGTGCGCCATTACGCCCGAGACGCTGGTGCCGGTGATCTGGGTGGTGGCCGAGGCGACGGCGACCGCCGGAGGAATGCCGTAGAAGATGAGGATCGGCGTGATCAGGAAGCCGCCGCCGACCCCGAGCATGCCGGTCAGCAGGCC
>DASVVY010000094.1:0-27503 GCA_036386335.1 Allosphingosinicella sp.
GCGGTCGCGCCGAACAGGATGACGAGGAAGGCGAGGCCGGCCGAAGCCGCCAGCTCGTAGCGGCGCGACGAGACGGCGGTGTGGAGGGTGCGCAGCGCCGTCGTCAGGCGGCCGAGCCGCGCCAGGCGCATGATCCGCAGCAGCCGGACGAGCCGGAATAGCGCGCCGCCCGCCCCCCAGACCGGGAGCAGGGTGGCGGCGATGGCGAGGAGGTCGAAGATGGACGGGAACGAGAAGAAGAAGCGCAGCCGCCGCCCCCAGGGCGAGCGGACGCCCGGCTGCTCAACGATGCTCCACAGCCGCGCGAGGAACTCGACGCTGAAGGCGATCCCGAAGGCCATCTCCAGCCGGTCGAAGAGCAGCCCGTGCCCGTCGGCGACCAAGGGCTCGGTCTCGAGGATGGCGACGAGGCACGAGACGACGATGAACGTCGCCACGACGAAATTCACGGGCGATAGGCCGGTGCGCCGCCACGCCGTCGGATCGAGCTGATGGTGCAGCCATTTGCGGAACGTCCGCCGCCCCGCGGCGGCGTGAGCGGCGTCGTGCAGGGCCGGCTCGGCGCGGCTTTGCGTCATCTCTCCCCCTTCACGCGCCAGCCTAGCGGAGAACGGCGGCTCGGCAAATGGGGCTCGGGCCTGCTGGACGGGTCACCGGGGCTTCGTTACTTCCGTGCAGCTTCAACAGGGGAGGTCTCCATGCTGCATCGGGTTTTCAGCGCGTCCGTCTGCGCCTTCGCGCTCCTTCTTACCGGCTGCGGCGACGGTGGCGGCAAGGCAGCGGGAGACGATCTCGCGGCCGATTTCGGCAAGGCGGCGGACGCGCTCACCGCCAAGCTCAAGGAGGGCGGCCGCACGAGCCAGCTTCCTGGCGCCGACGATCCGGCGGTCAAGGCCTATGACGAGCAGGCGCAGAAGGGGCTGACTGCGCTCGGCACGCCGGCCCTCCCGGTAAAGGGCTTCGACAGCTTCCAGTCGATCTGCGGCAAGGCCGCCGCGATCGTCGGCGCCTATGTCAATGCCGGCGTCGAGCAGAAATCGCCCGGGACGGACGCGGCGGCCGCGCAGATGAGCAGCAACGTCGAGCGCTATCTCGATCAGATGTTCACGCCTCTGCTCTTCGCCGCCCATTGCAGTGCCGCGCACATGCCGTTCCTCGAGGAGACCGTCGACACCTCCGATACCAGCAAACGCGCCGCGATCGACCAGGTCCGAGGCGGCGCCTTCGCCCAGGTAACGGGCATGATCCAGATGGCGGGGGCCCCGGACATGGATGAGGCGCGCCGCCGCCGCGTGCTCGACCTCCTCGCCAGCGACGCGCCGAACTTCGCGGTCGCGATGAGCCAGCCCCAACGGCGGGAGGTGATCGCGCTGGCGCAGCAGGTGCGCGGCGCGGTTCCCGCCGACGTTCAGCCCCAGGCGGACAAGGTCCGCGCCGCCTTCGAGCAGGCGAAGTGCGGAAAGCTCTGCTCTCTCGAATAGCGGCGTTCCGGGCGGGCGCCTCTTCCGGCGGGGTGCGGATCTCCTAGGGGTCGATCCGCACCATCACCGCCCCGTGCGCCGGGACCGTCGCGGCGTAGCGTCCGCTCCACCGCGCCAGGTCCCTGTGTGCCCAGAGGTCGCGCATCTTCGCCTTGAGCCGCGGCGGGTAACCGAGTGCGTCGTGGTCGAACGCGATCTCGGCCGGCTGCGCGCCGCGGTTGAAGAGCAGCACGGCGCGGCCGCCGCCGGCGAGCGGCTTCACCCAAACCTCGCTGTCGCCGTCCTTGCGCACCCGCCGCCCCTGGACTCCGAGCCGGTCCTGGTCGACCGCGATCACCTCCTTGTTGAGGAGGATCGCCCTGGTCGCCTCGTCCATAGCGCTGACGTCGTTGCCGGCGATCAGCGGCGCCGCCATCATCGCCCAGAGAGAGAAGTGCGACCGGTACTCGGCGTCCGTCATGCCGCCATTGCCGACCTCGAGCATGTCGGGGTCGTTCCAATGGCCCGGCCCCGCATAAGGCCAGAGCGGCTCGTTCATGTCGGCGATCGAGACCATGCCCCAGCTGTAGCCGTGCTTGCCCTCCCATTTGTCGGTGATGTCGCCGGTGGTGCGCCACAGATTGCCGATCTTCTCGGCCCACAGCCACGGCCGCGCCGTGCCCCATTCGCACATCGAGAAGACGATGTCGCGGCCGGTCGCGCGCAGCGCCTCGGCCATCAGCGCATAGGCTTCCTCGGCATTGCGGGTGCCGGTGCTGCACCAATCGTATTTGAGATAGTCGACGCCCCAGCGGGCGTAGGTGATCGCGTCCTGGTATTCGTGACCCTGGCTGCCCGGGCGGCCGCCGCAGGTCTTGCGGCCGGCGTCCGAATAGATGCCGAATTTGAGGCCGCGGGAGTGGACGTAGTCGGCGAGCGCCTTGATCCCCGACGGGAATTTGGCTCTGTCTTCGGTGATGAAGCCGTTCTCGTCGCGGCTGCCGTGCCAGCAATCGTCAATGACGACATACTCATAGCCGGCGTCCTTCATGCCCGAGCTCACCATTGAATCGGCAACACGGCGGACGGTCGCCTCGTCGATGTTGCAGGCGAACTTGTTCCAGCTGTTCCAGCCCATCGGCGGCGTCCTGGCGAGGCCGTTGGCGGTGCGCGTCGGGTCGCGCGACGGCGGCAAGGCGTTCGGATCGACGGTCGGCGCCGTCTCCTGCGCAAGGCCGGGCTGGCCCCAGAGCAAGGCGGCGGCCAGCGCGCAGCGAAGCGCGGCCCGCGCCGCGCGGAAACGGAACTGCATCGAAATCCCTCCCTCCAGACTGTGTGGGCGGTTAGAGGCAGCAGCGGGCTTCTGTAAAGAGGCCGCAGAAGATATCGCTGCCGCTTCAATGGCTTGGCGTTGTCCGCGTGCCCGCTGTCCCTCATTGGGGCAGGGGCCCGGACGAAAGCGGTTGCTGGCGGGCGAGGGCGGCCATAGCTCTTGGCGGAGGAGCGACGAGAGGTGGTCAGCAGCATCAGACGCGCCTTGTGCAACCTCGGCATTCATGTGCCGAGCGAGGACGCGGTGTGGAACCGCGGCTTCTTCTTCGGCGCGTGCCGTCATTGCGGCACTGACCTCGTCCGCACCGCCGCCGGCAAGTGGCATGTCCCCAAGGGACAGAAGGTGGTCTGGAAGACTCGCAACCCGCGCGGCCGCCGCCCGGGGCAGGAGCCGGAAACGCCGGCCGAGGAGCCGCCCGCGCAGCAGCCGGAGGCCGCCGCCGGCGAGGGCGACGAGGGCGGCGGCGGCGATTAACCGCAGCCACTTGGCTGTGCCATTTCGGGAAAAAGCCCATCAGCCCGCCGCAAGCCCTTGCGTCCCCTGAAGAAAGCTCAGAACGTCCACAATCTGCCGAGGCGAGCTGTCGCTCGCGAGTCGCCGGGCCTGTATTTCCGCCCGGAAGGCGTCACGAGACTCAACCGCGAGAAGACGGAAAGGCAGCCCCATGGAAAGCTCTGAAGCGACCGATGTGACGGACACGGCAACGGAAACGAAATCTGTTTCGGTGATCGGCGCCAACATCACCATCACCGGCAATATCGAGGCGTCGGGCGATCCGCACCTCGCGGACCTCCAGATCGAAGGCACGGTCAACGGCGACGTCCGCTGCGCCACAGTCATCCTCACCGAGACCAGCTCGGTCACCGGCAGCATCCAGGCCGAGCGCGTCCGCGTCTCCGGCACCGTCGAGGGCGGCATCCAGACCAACGATCTCGCCATCGAAGCGACCGCGCACGTGTCCGGGGACGTCATTTACGAGCGGATACGCATCGCCGCCGGCGGGACCATCCAGGGCACGATGAAGTGGAAGGGCTCGGAGCCGGCCGAAACCGGCCGCCTGAAGCTCGTCGAATCTTCGTCCGAAGGCGCCAAGGCGGTCTGGATCGAGTAGAGGCGGCGGAGGCTTGCCGGACCGGCCGTGAAGGCTAGTGTCGATGGCTCCCTTGCCACCAGTCTCCCGCCGGGAGAAGAGATGAGCTTGCTCTGCGCCTTTGGCTTCCACCGGCCCGGCGCCCGCACATTCTTCAATGCGGGCATCGGGTTCAGCGCCTGCGCGCGCTGCGGACGGGACATCGTCCGCGGCGCCAACGGCCGCTGGGCCGTGCCGCGAGGCGCACGCATCGTCTGGAAGACCAAAAGCGAGGCGGCCTACGACGTGCTCCTCCACAGCGGCGACGAGGCCGGCATCCAGCGCCGCCGCCGGCCGGCGACCGAGCTGCCGATCCAGGAGGTGCTGCGCCACCTCAAGACGCCGGATTTCATGGCCGAGGAGCCCGAGGAGGCGCCGTGGGAAGCCTCGATCGAAGTTCCGGTCGATGCCGCTCTCGATCGCCTCGACACTGCCGACTTCATGATGCGCCGGCCGTCCGACGTCCGACTCCGCCGGCCGGAGCCGTCCGCGCCGCCGGTGGCCGACGATCCCCTGCCGCCGCCGCCGCCGGAAGCCGGCGACGTCCCGCACGGCCGCTCCGCCAACGGGCCCCGCTCGCGCTGACCGATTCCCGCCGGCGCGCGCGTTTTCGCCTCTCGACGCGCGGCGGGTCCCCGTCTTAAGCATGCCGCGCGCCGCGATTCTCCCGGCGGCCCGAGGACCTCATGCAGCACGACCGCAACCATCCGATCACCCGCCGCACCTTCGTCGCAGGCAGCGCCGCCGCCGCGGCCGCTCTCTCCACCTTTCCGGCCGAGGCCCTTGCCGCCGGCAAGCGCAAGCCGCGCAAGCTGGGGCCGAACGACCGCGTCAACGTCGCCGCGATCGGCGCCGGCGGCATGGGCTCGAACAACATGTCGAAGCTGGTCGGCGAGAACATCGTTGCGCTGGCGGACGTCGATTTCGAGCGGGTCGCCTCGTCGCTGCTCAACGAACAGGGGCAGATCGCGCCGGAGAAGCAGGCCTTGAAGGCGGCCTACGACAAGGCCCAGCATTTCTCCGATTACCGCAAGATGTTCGACACGCGCAAAGACATCGACGCGGTCGTCATCGCCACCCCGGACCATCATCATGCCACCGCCGCCCGAATGGCGATGGAGCGCGGCATCCACGTCTACGTGCAAAAGCCGCTGACCTACACCGTCCGCGAGGGCCGGCTGCTGCTCGATATGGCGAAGAAGAATCCGAAGCTGGTCACCCAGATGGGCAATCAGGGCCATAGCGGCGACGACGGCCGCCGCGCGGTCGAGTGGCTTCGCGCCGGAGTTATCGGCAAAGTGCGCGAGGTCCATGTCTGGACCAACCGACCGGTGTGGCCGCAGGGCGTCGCCCGGCCCGACCCTGAGCAGAAGCCCGACAGCCTCGATTGGGACGTATGGCTTGGACCGGCGGCGGTCGACTGGGGCTATCACCCCTGGTACGCCCACTTCAACTGGCGCGGCTGGGTGCCGTTCGGCGTCGGCGCGCTCGGCGACATGGGCGCGCACCTGATCGATTTTCCGTTCTGGGCGCTCGAGCCGGGCCTGCCGACTCGCGTCGAGACGCGTCACACCTTGTGGGGCGGCGACACCAATCCGTGGGACGGCAAGGGCCCGGAAGAATACGGCTCCTACCCGCTTGCCAGCGTCACCCATTACGAGTTCGACAAGGCCAAGGGCGGCCCGGTGCGCATGACCTGGTACGACGGCGGCCTGATGCCGGAGACGCCGCAGGGCCTGCCCGCGGACCGCAAGATGGATCCGGGCGGCGGCGTCCTCTACGTCGGCGATCAGGGCATGCTGATGCACGAGACCTACGGCCTCAACCC
Source organism: Allosphingosinicella sp. (assembly GCA_036386335.1). Lineage (GTDB taxonomy): Bacteria > Pseudomonadota > Alphaproteobacteria > Sphingomonadales > Sphingomonadaceae > Allosphingosinicella. The sequence continues at coordinate 5,751 of DASVVY010000094.1, forward strand.
CACCCTGATCGGCGAGGGGACGCAGGAGCGGGCCGCGGCGGTGCCGCCGTCGCTGCCGCGCATCATGGGCGGCATGGGCGGCCACGAGATGAACTGGATCCGCGCGATCCGGGGCGAGGAGAAGATTTCCTCTCCGTTCGACTATGCGGTGCCTTTGAACGAGACGATGGTGCTCGGCATCGTCGCCCTCAAGGCGGAGCAGCCGATCCTCTACGACGGCGCCGCCGGCCGCATCACCAACGCGCCCGCCGCCAACCAGTATCTCGACCGCGAGTACCGGAAAGGCTGGGAGCTCTAGACGGGCGGGGGCATCGCCCCCGCCAGGCCATTGTCGTGCTCCTCCTCGTAACGGCGTCGGAACCAGATCGCATGATCTAGGTAAAGCTCCTTGCCGGCGCGCGCCCCGCGCGCGGCTCAGGCCGCGTGGGGGGCGTGGCCCGCCTCGCGACCCGCATCGCGGCGCTGGGGCTCGGCGTCGTTAGCGGGCGACAGGCGCAAAGCCTGCCACGGCTCGCGCCACAGCTCGAGCGCGCGCGCGACCGCATATTCGCGCGCGATCAGGATCGATCCCGGTTCCTGGTCGATGGTCGCGGCGTCGAGGAAGCCGGGCCGCCGCTGCGGCTGCGCGAGCAGGAACCTGTAGCAGGTCATCGGCGGTCGGGTCCTTCGGCTCAGTGGGGGCGGGATCGGTGGGCGGAACGCGGCTGCCAGGCACGGACCTGGGCTTCGTAGACGAGGGCGAGGTTGCGCAGTTCCTCCGCCTCCTTCGCCGACTGCGTCATCGCGGCGAGGCTGCGGCAGCTGTCGGCGCGGCTCTGCAGATAGCTTAAGTCGGGCATCAGGGCTCCCCGGTCGGCAGCTTCTACGTACGAACGGCCTTCGCGCCCGTTCCAAGAAAAACGCCGGCGAAACGGCGGCGGCGCGATTTGCCCGCGTTTTCCGTGGATGCGGCGCTTCGGAAGTGGAATTTCCCCTGTTGAGGGAGACGGTTAATCGTGTGACACTGCGGCCTCGCGAGATGCGGGGCAGGAGAGACAGGTGAGCACGGAAGCCGAACGCCACGACGACCTCCCCGAGACGCTGCCCTGGCTGCAGAAGATCGAGGACGAGCCGGACCGCAAAGGGCCGGGCGGCGCGCTGACGGCGCTCGGCGCGATCGCGCTCGCCTTGGTGGTAATCGCGGCGCTGTGGGTGTTCTGGGGGGGCTATGCGCCGGGCGACGGCGATGCGCCGGCGGATGCGCCTCCGCCGCCGGCCGCCGCGTCCGCCGAACCCCCCGTCGCGGCGCAGCCGAAGACCAAGCCCAAACGCGCCGCGGCAACGCCCGCCCGCAAGGCGGCGCCCGCTGCGCCCGCCAAGCGGTCCCACGCGTCCGCCGCACCCGCGACTCCGAAGCCGTCGGCGAAGGTCGCACCCAAGCCGCAGCGCGCCGCGCCCGCGCGCGCCGCGTCCGCGGGGGCCGAGAGCAGGTCGGGTGGCCAGCGGGTCCAGGTCGGCGCCTTCTCGACCCGGGCCGCCGCCGACCGCTTCGCCAGCCGGCTGCGCGCGCGATCCGCGGCGCTGCAGCCGCGCGTCAGCCCAGTGAAACGCGGCGGCCGGACGCTGTACCGCGTCGCCGTGAAGGGCCGCAGCGCCGGGCCCGTCTGCCGGACGCTTCGACTCACCGGCTGCTTCCAGGCTCGCCGCTAGCGCCTCGCGCCATTGCGCCCTTGCCCCCGATGCTTAGAAGGGCGCGATGGAACGGGCGATGCGGCACTGGAACTGGATCGCGCCGGCCGCCGCCTGGCTTCTGATCCTCGCCGGCACGGCCGCCAAGCTGCCGCCGCTCCTCGTCGCGGTGGCCCTCGTCGCGACCGTCCTCGCCGCGGTCCACCACGCCGAAGTGGTCGCGCACCGTGTCGGCGAGCCGTTCGGCACCTTCCTGCTCGCCATCGCCGTCACCGTGATCGAACTCGGCCTGATCGTCACGCTGATGGCCGCCGCTGGCCCCGACGCGGCCACGCTCGCCCGCGACACCGTCTTTGCCGCGGTGATGATCATCCTCAACGGCCTGCTCGGCATCTGCATCCTCGTCGGCGCGCTCCGGCACCGCGAGCAGACCTTCCAGCAGACCGGAGTGAGCGCCGCCCTCGCCACCTTGTGCGCGCTGACCGTGCTCACCCTCGTCCTGCCGAACTTCACGCTGAGCGCGCGCGGCCCGCTCTACTCGCCCTCGCAGCTCGCCTTCGTGGCGGTGGTCTCCTTCCTCCTCTACGCGACCTTCGTTTCGGTGCAGACCGTTCGCCACCGCGACTATTTCCTGCCGCCTCGAGGCGCCGCCGAGGACGAGGAGGTCCACGCGCCGCCGCCGCCCGCTCGCCGCGCGGCCGCCTCGGGGGCCCTGCTCCTCGCCTGCCTCGGCGGCGTGGTGCTGCTCGCCAAGTCGCTCGCCTCGCCCATCGAGGCGTGGGTGATCGGCGCCGGCGCGCCGCGGGCGGTCGTCGGCGTCATCATCGCCGCGCTCGTGCTGCTACCGGAGAGCGTCGCGGCGACCCGGGCGGCGGCGGCGAACCGCCTGCAGACCAGCCTGAACCTCGGCCTCGGCTCCGCTTTGGCGACGATCGGCCTCACCATCCCCGGCGTCGCCGCGCTGTCGCTGATCGGCGGCCTGCCGATCGCGCTCGGCCTGGACGCCAAGGGCATCGTGCTGCTCTTCCTGACCTTGATGGTGGCGACCCTCTCGCTGGCGACCGGGCGCACGACCATCCTCCAGGGCGCCGTCCACCTCGTCATCCTCGGCGTCTACCTGTTCACGACCATCGTCCCCTGACCCCTTACGATTTCCCGTCGCATCGGAGCGGGCTGTCGCGCTAACAAATCCATGGCTTGCCGCCCGACTCGGCGGGGCGCGTTGGGAGTGCGGGGCGATGGACGTACAGGCGCGAGAGGGGAGGGCCGACCGCGGCGGGCACGGCGCGGGCGGCGGACTGGGCCGGCTCCTCCACCGGCGCGGCGCCGAAGCGGCGGGGCACGCCAAACGCCTGTTCGATCTCGCCCGCCGCACCAACGTCGCCGATTTCGCCTGGAACCGCGCCGTTCACCGGCTCCGTCCCGGCCGCAAGATCTTCTTCATCGGCTTCAACAAGTGCGCGACGTCGAGCATCCACAAATTGCTGAACCACCAGGGCGTCCGCTCAGTCCACTGGCATGCCGGCCGCGCCAACCTCGCGCTCGAGATCGAGGCGCGGCTCGCCGATCCCGAGCGGCTCGCCGCCTTCCTCCGCCGATGGACCGCCTTTTCCGACCTGATCTACGCCACCGACGACAGGATCATCGAGGGCAACCGGCACTTCCGGCTGTTCCACGAACTGTTTCCCGACGCCTATTTCGTGCTCAACGATCGCGACCCCGAAACGTGGGTCGCCTCGCGCATGCGCCACAAGTCCGGCCAGTTCGCCAGCCAATATGCCGCTTTCCACCACTGCGCCCCCGAAGCGCTGCCTCCCCTCTGGCGCGGCGCGCGCGAGGCGCATAACGATGCCGTGCTGCGCCACTTCGAGGGCAATCCGCGCTTCCTCCATCTTCGGGTCGACCGCGACGACATGCAGGTGCTGCTCGATTTCCTGGCACCGGATTTCCGGCTGCGGCGCAACCGGCTGCAATGGGCGAACGTCACCGGTGAGCCCGACCGCCCGGCATAAGGGCGGCGGAGCGGACGAGAGGGAGCAGAGCGACATGAGATGCGCCTGGTACGAGCGGAAAGGTCCCGCCGTGGACGTGTTGCAGGTCGGCGAGCAGCCGGCGCCGCACCCCGGGCCCGGCGAGGTCCTCGTCGCGGTGAGGGCCTCCGGCATCAACCCCTCCGACACCAAGGGCCGGAGCGGCGCGCGCGGCAACACGGCGATGCCATATCCGCTCATCATCCCCCACCAGGACGGCGCCGGCATTGTCGAGGCTGTCGGGGAGGGCGTGCCCGAGAGCCGCGTCGGCGAGCGCGTCTGGCTGTACGAGGCGCAGCTCGGGCGGCCGTTCGGCACCGCCGCGCAATATGTGGCGCTTCCCGCCCGAAACGCGGTGCCGATGCCGGAGGGCCTCGGCTTCGTCGAAGCGGCCGCGCTCGGCGTCCCGGCGCTGACCGCCCACCGCTGCGTCTTCGCAGACGGGCCCGTGGCGGGGAAGACGGTGCTGGTCACCGGCGGCGCCGGCGCAGTCGGCTTCTACGCCATCCAGTTCGCACGGCAGGGCGGCGCCCGCGTCGTCGCCACCGTCAGCGGCGATGCACAGGCTGAGCTCGCCCGTTCCGCCGGGGCCGAATTCGTGATCGACCGGCACGCCGGCAACGTCGTCGCCGAAGCCGCCGCCCTCCTCGGCGCCGAGGGCGAGCGCAGCGTTGACCGCATCGTCGAGGTCGCGTTCGGCGCCAACCTGACCGCCTCGCTACGAATGCTGAAGCCCAACGGCACGATCGCCGCTTACGTCGGACGCGGTGCCGGAGCCGGCCCTGCCCTTCTGGCCGCTCGTCTTCCTGGATGCGACTGTACGCTTCGTGCTCGTATACGCGATGACCCGCGAAGCGCACGACGAGGCGATCGCCTACGTCGACCGCGCCGCCTCGGAAGGCTGGCTCAGGCACAATATCGGCGCCGTCCTGCCGCTCGACCGCATCGCCGAGGCCCACGACCTCGTCGAACACGGCCCCGCCCGCGGTAAGATCGTGGTGGAGATCGGATAGCGGCTGGAGCGGAGCCTTAGGCCCCGTTCGCGGCCACCAGATAGGCCCCGTCGGCGCTCTGGATCGCGTTCCCCGCGGTCACGAACACGCATTCACCCGGGCCTGCCTCGTCGCCGCCGCCGCTCACCCGCCCACGCAGCGGAATTACCATGCGGTCGCGGTCGGTGAGGCGCTCCGCCTCGGGCGCGGCGCCCTCGACCCGCACCAGCGTGAAGTGCGGCCCCGCCACCAGCACCCGGCTGCCTCCCTCGATGTGCGTCCCAAGGTCCGCCGGGTAGGGCCGCGGTTCCGACACTTCGATGCCGTCGTCGAGGTGCAGCTCGCGCGGGCGGCCGTAGTCGTACAGGCGGTAGGTGACGTCGGAGATCTGCTGGACCTCGATCAGCGAGATGCCGCCGCCGATCGCGTGCACCGTCCCCGCCGGCACGTAGAAGAAGTCGCCGGCGCGCACCGGCTTCCAGTCCATCAGCTCCTCGATCGATCCGTCGAGCGCCGCCGCCCGCAGCGTTTCCCGGTCCACCTCGCGCGTCAGCCCGATGCCGAGCGTCGCCCCCGGCTCGGCGTCGAGAATGTACCAGCATTCGGTCTTGCCGTTGGGATAGCCCCTCGCGCGGGCCTGTTCGTCGTTCGGGTGGACCTGGATCGACAGCCGCTCGCTGGTGAAGATATATTTGACGAGCAGCGGCAGCTTCGTCGCGTCGGCGGCGTCGAACCAGATCTCGCCGAGCTGCCGCCCGTCCGGGTTGGGGAAGATGGCGGGAAGGTGAGCCCGGCCCCAGGGCTTCTCGACCTGCTTCGTCTCGAGCTTCACGCGCGCCGCCTCTTCCTGATCACGCGGGCGAGGATCGGCTCCGCCACGCGGGCCATGACGTCGTAGCCGGCCTCGGTCGGATGGACTCCGTCATAGGCGAGGCCCGGCTTCATCCCTCCCGATGCGTCCGCCATGGCGGCAAAGTAATCGACGTAGGTGGCGCCCGTCTGGCGCGCGAAGCCGCGCAGCCAGGCATTCATCTCGGCGATCGGCCGCCGCGTCTCCAGCCCCGGCCGCCAGGGGAAGCCCGCCGCCGGCGGAATCGACGCGAACAGCACCTTGATCCCGTTCTGCCGCGCGACCGCGCTCATCATCCGAAAATTGTCGCGGCTCATCTCCTGCGTCATCGGCCCGGTGTTGCCGGCGATGTCGTTGGTGCCCGCCATGATGTGCACCGCCCTGGGCTTCAGGTCGACGACGTCGGCCATCATCCTCAGCACCATCTGCGACGTCGTCTGGCCGCTGATCCCCCGGCCGATGCGTCCCGGAGTGAAGAAGCCCGGCCTCTTGTCGCGCCAGCCTTCGGTGATCGAATCGCCGAGGAAGACGATGTCGACCGGCGCCTTGGAGGCGATCAGCCGCTCGTTGTCCGCACGGTATCGGTCCAGCATCGCGAAATTGCGGGCAAGCTCGCGGTCCCACTTCTCCTGCCAGCTCTCCTCCGCGGCGGCGCCCGGCACGCTGCCGGCGAGCAGCGGCGCGGAGGCCGCGCCCGCGATCACATTGCGGCGGGTCAGCTTCATCACAGTCTCTCCAGCATCGAGCAGGCCTCGGGCCTCAGCGGGCCCAGCGGGGTAACGCCTCTGTCGTCGAAACGGACGTGCGTCCCCGTTTCCGGCGTGAACCGGGGCCACGCGGGCAGGCCCGGCCCGTTGGGATCGCCTGTCTCGGCGAAGTGGACCCAGTACGGCATGAGCGACAGCCCCGTGGCGAGCCTCTGGTCGCCGAACACATAGCCGAGCTCGGCCGCATGCCAGGTCTTCGCCCCGCCCGGCGCCGCGTCGAACTCATACTGCCAGACCGGCGCACCGGTGCCGGCTACGAGCCGTGCCATGCTCACCGCCGGGCAGCGGAAGGTGACGTCGGTCGCGATCTGCTGGTCGCGGGTGCCGAGCCGCGGGTCGGGCGCCGGATCGGGCGCGTCGAGCCGATAGACAGCGCGGGCCTCGGCCTCGCGCGGGCCGAACGCCTTGGCGACGAAGGCATCGCGGTGCGGCCGCCCGCCCGGCATGTCGAGCTCGAAGCGGTTGCTGCCGACGATCACCGGCCGCTTCGGCCCTGCGGCAATCAGCGCCGCCGGATCGCCCGGCAGCACCGCGCCGTCGATCGTCGCGCGCACCCATAGATAATCGTCGGCCTCGAGCGCGTCGTCGTGGAGCTGCTTGTCGGCGGCGAGCAAGGCCGGGACCGAAGCCCCGCGCAGCTTCGCCACGTCGCCGCCGGTGCCGAGCAATGCGTCGGCCTGGTCGCCGAGCCGCTCCGCCTCCTCGCGGCTCCGCCACGGCAGGCCGAAGGCCGGCGTGCCGCTCTCCATGATCGCCTTGTGGAACAGGCCCCGAGCGGCCGGCGCGGCGAGCAGCAGGCTGACGTCCTGCGACCCGGCCGATTCCCCGGCGATGGTGACATTGTCCGGATCGCCACCGAAGCGGGCGATGTTGCGCTTCACCCATTGGAGCGCCGCGATCTGGTCCATGAGCGCGTAATTGCCCGACGCGCCCGCCTCGGCGGCGAGGCCGCGGTGCGGGAGGTAGCCGAAGATGCCGAGCCGGTAGCGGATGCCGACGAGCACCACGTCCTTGCCCACCGGCGAGAGCACCGTGTCGCCGGGAGAGCCGGCGCGGTTGCTGCCGCCGTGGATCCAGACCAGCACCGGCCGCTTGCCGCGCATCGACGGCGTGCGGACGTCGAGCGTCAGGCAATCCTCCTTGCCGGAGATGAAGTCGGCGCGGTTCCAGCCCTGGTCGTTCTGGACGCAGGCCGCGGCGGGGGCCGTGGCGTCCCGCACCCCCCGCCACGGAACCACCGGCGCCGGCTTCTTCCACCGCCGTTCGTCGACAGGCGGCGCCGCGAAAGGAATGCCGCGGAACACGTAGCCGCCGCCCTGGAACGCGGCGCCGCGCACCGACCCGCCCTCGACCTGCGCCACCGGGGCAGGGGCGGCGGCGGCGAGCAACGCGGCGGCGGCCCCGAGGAGGAGGGGCTTCATCATCGCGCGCGCACCTCCTGCTGGACGACGTTCCACCCGCGCAGCCTGACGCTGGGCGCGCCGGAGACGGACTCGGGATAGGTGATCTCGATCTGCTTGCTCTCGCCCGGCAGCAGGGCGACGTAATTGTCGGTGTAGAAAGCGGGGAGGATGCGCTCGCCGCGCTCGTCGACCAGGGTCAGCTTCGCGTTCAGCGCGGGCGCCTGGGAGGAATTGGTGAGGCTCACCATGACGTGCCGCTCCCCGTGGGTGCGGATCGGCCTGGCGCTGAGCGTCAGCGGAACCTGGGGGAGGCCGTTCAGCGCCTGGTAGGAAGCCGCGTCCCGGCCCCGCCAGTAGAAATTCTCCGAGACGAGCTCGCCCGCTCGATCGGTCAGCCGCAGCTGCACCAGTGCCGCCCCGTTCTCGGCGAGCAGCCGCTCGAGCGGCACCGCCGCAAGCTGCGTCGCCCGGTTCGCCTTGGCGTTGACCCGATCCGTGCGGGTGAACAGCTCCCGATTGTCGAGGCTGACGACGCGGGTGGTCGCGCTGAGGCCGTCCCGGTCCTCGCGCGTGGTGTTCAGCACCACCAGCTCGTTGCCCGGCAGGTTCAATTGCACGTGGAGCGGCTCGGTCGCCTTCTTCGCCCCGTAATAGGCGGCGTGGGTGTCGTAGTCCCAGCTGTAGATCTGCCAGGCGTTGGACGGCCAGGCGGGGTGCGTCATCCACAGCAGCCGGCCGCTATTCTTGGTCCAGAGGTGGCCGAGGAAGCCCTCGTACATCGCCTTGTGGGTCTCGAGGTTCATCATCTGCGCCTTGCGCTCGAAATCCTCGAAGCTGGTCGCCGGGCCGAACATCGTCGCCAGCGTCTCCATGAACGTCCTGGTGTCGCCGTTCCCGGCGAAGTGCCAGTCGTGATAGGCGAGCACGTCCGACAGCGGCCACCGGTCCTCCCGCGGCACGTAGCTGCTGACCGATTCCAGCGTGGAGAGCGAGGGCGTCCCGGTCTCGACCGAGAAGCCGGTGGCGAGGTCGGTGAAATAGCCGGCCGGCGGCCGGTAATTATAGGGCCCGGAGCCCTGCAGGTTCACGACGTTGGAGCTTCCCGTATACCAGCGCGTCCCGTCGAGCTCGTGGACGGCGTCGTCCAGCCCTTCGTTGAGGATCGGGTGCGGCACGCCCTCGTTGCGGCCGAACCAGAGGATGATCGAGGGGTGGTTGCGGTAGCGCGCCACCGTGTCGCGGGCGTTGGCGAGGAACAGCTGCGGGTCCTGCGGCTCGACCTGGAAATTCTGGGTCGACTGCCAGAAATCGTTCAGCACCATCATGCCGTATTCGTCGGCGAGGTCATAGAATTGGGGTTCCGTGTTGGTGCCCATCCAGTTGCGGATGACGTTCATGTGCGCCTCCTTCTGGAGGCGGAAATAGGGTTCGAGCCGTTCGCGCGGGACGCGCTTCATCGCGTCGTCCATGCCCCAATTGCCGCCCCGCGCGGCGATGCGGACGCCGTTCACCCGGATGGTGAGGTGCGGCTCCGGAAGCGTCTCGTCGATCTCGGTGACGCCGCGCGATTTCTCCGCCGCGGCGGTCAGTGATTCCGCCCAGCCGCGCGGGCTCTGCTTGATCTGCTCGTGGCCGACGCCGATCAGCTTCTGCCCCTCGAGCTTGCCGTCGGTGGTCTGGACGTTGACCCGCCTGAGGCGGCCCTTGCTGTCGAACAGCGACAAATCGTAGCTCACCTCGCGTATGCCGAAGCGGACCTCCTGCGTGTCGGACGGCGTCCCGCCGTCCAGCGCCGCGATCCGCATCACATAGAGGTCCGGCTGGCCGTAGCCGTTCGGCCACCAGAGGCGCGGGTTCTTGACGCGCAGCTGCGGGAATTCCGACGGCGCGAACCGCACCTCGGTGATGCCCGGCGCGGCATTGACGGTCTTCTCGACGGTGACGTCGCCGAAGCTCGCCCGCACCGTCACCGGCCGCGTCCCGCCTTCGCTGCGCACCGGCACCGTTATGTACACGTCGGCGGTGTCGGTGCGCGGCAGCGGCAGGTCGGTGATCACTTGCGGGTCGAGGATGCGGACCGGCCCGGTCGCCTCGAGCTCGACCGGCAGCCAGATGCCGGTATTGCGGTCGCGTATGCCGGGGATCCAGTCCCAACCCTCGGCGGCGACGAAGGTCGGCCCGTCGATCGCCATTTGGCCGCCATTCTCGCCGACGCCGCCCTTGATCGACTGCTCGTGCGGGATGCCGGGGTGCGGGGGAGGGGAGACGCGGACGGCGATCACGTTCTCGCCCGCGACGGGCACGAGGTCGAATTGGCCGCGGATGAAGGCGCCGGTGGTGCCGCCGAGTTTCCGGCCGTTCACAAATACTTCCGAGGCGTAGTTGATGCCGTTGAAGATCAGCTTCAGCCGCTTCCCCGCGGCTTCCGGCGGCACGGTGAAGCTGGTCCGGTACCAATAATCCTGCCGCGCCAGGCTCTCCGGGATGCGCATGTTGTTGAGGCCGTAATAAGGGTCCGGATAGACGCCGCGGTCGACCAGGGTCGTCAGCACCGTCCCCGGCACCGTCGCCACATGCCACGTGCGCGCGTCGAAGCCGGGGCGGGAGAGGGCGGCGCCGGCCGCCTTGACGTCGGGCGCGGCGGCGAGGCGCCAGCCGTTCACCTGCCACCGGCCGTCCGCGACCCGCTCCGTCGCCGGCCGTGCGACTCCCGGCTTCGCCACCGGCGGCGAGTAGGCGGCCTTGCTCCGCGGCAGCGTCCACGGGTCCTGCTGGCGCCACAGGCCGGTATTGGCCCGGTTCTGCCACTCCCAGCCGACGCCGACCCGCCAGATCTGCACCAGCGCGAAATCCGGCCGCGCCCGCACCATCGCGGCGACGTCGCGCGCGGCCAGCGGCGCGTCGTGGACGGTCGCGTCGACCAGCGTGCCGCCGAAATGGTTGCGCTTGCCGCCCGGCGGCGCGACCACGATCCGCGCGGGCACCGCCGAGGAGGCATGGTTGTCCGTCGCGACCGCCCGCCCGTTCACGTAGAGCGTCACCCGCCGCCCGTCCGAGCTCGCCGCGACATGGCTCCAGCGGTCGGGCTCGACGAAGGCGTTGGAGACGGCGACGCTGCCGCCGTCGGCGAGGCCGAGCCTGCCGTTCTCGAGCGTCAGGCAGCGACAGGCGCCGCTCGCCGGGTCGCCGACGCCGATCAGCGCCACGCTGTCCTCCTGCCGCGCGTCCGGACGCACCCAGGCGGAGAGGGCGAAGGGCGCGCCCGCGGCGACCAGCCGATCGGCGCCCTTCAGCTCCCGCTCGATGCCGATCCCGCCGGCGAGGAAGGCGGCGTTGTACGGGCCGCCATTCTCGGGGACCGCGGCAACAAGGGCTGTGACGGGGGCGCTTGCCAGCAGCAGGGCGGTCGCGAATCTGCGCATCGGCCTCTCCTAACGGGCGCCGCTGTCGCTTCTGTTTTCGGCGCCGGGTGCTTGAATTCGGCGCCCCTTTACCGGCAACGTTCGAATTCATTCAACAAATATAAGAATTGATTCGGGGAGAGGCGGCATGGGCGAGGCGAGGGGCTTCAGCAGGGGCGCCGTGGCGGCTGGAGCTCTCGCCGGGCTCCTCTTCGGCTTCGACACGGCCGTGATCGCCGGCGTCACCGGCGCCATTCGCGACAATTTCCAGCTCAGCGACTGGGGTTTCGGCGCGGCCATGTCGGCAGCGCTCTGGGGCACGCTCGCCGGCGCGCTCGGCGCAGGCCTGCCGGGGGACCGCTTCGGCAGCCGCAACGTGCTCATCTGGATCGCCATATTCTACGTCGTCTCCGCCGTGGGCACGGCGCTTAGCTGGGACCTCTGGTCCTTCGCCCTGTTCCGCTTCATCGGCGGCCTCGCCATCGGCGGTTCCTCGGTCCTGGCGCCGGTCTACATCTCCGAGATCAGCCCCGCCCGCCGCCGCGGCTTCCTGGTCGGCCTGTTCCAGCTCAACATCGTGTTCGGCATCCTCGCCGCCTATTTGAGCAACTTCGTCGTCGCCCAGCTCGTCGCCGACGATCTGGAATGGCGGGTGAAGCTCGGCGTCGCGGCGGTCCCCGCCGTCATCCTCCTCCTCACCCTGCTGCGCATCCCGCAGAGCCCGCGCTGGCTCCTCGTCCGCGGCCGCCGCCCCGAGGCCCTCGCGGCGATCGGCCGCCTCGGCATGGGCGCGCCCGAAACCGTGGCCGCCGAGCTCGAGGCGATCCCGCAGGAGGGCGGCGCCGACCGGCTGAGCTGGTCCCGCTACCGCCAGCCGATGATGCTCGCCTTCGCCATCGCCGCCTTCAACCAATTCTCCGGTATCAACGCCATCCTATACTATCTGAACGACATCTTCCAGGGCGCCGGCTTCAGCTCCGTCTCCGCGGACCTGCAGGCGGTGGCGATCGGCGCCGCCAATTTCCTCGCCACCCTGCTCGGCCTCACCCTGATCGACCGGATGGGCCGCAAGCCCCTCCTCCTCACCGGCGCGGCGGGCACCTGCGGGGCGCTGATCGGAGTCGCCCTCATCTATTCCTCCGGCACCGGTCAGGTGCTGCTGCTGCCGATGCTGGTCGTCTTCATCACCTTCTTCGCGATCTCGCAGGGCGCCGCCATCTGGGTCTACCTCTCCGAAGTCTTCCCGACCGCCGTCCGCGCCCGCGGCCAGTCGCTCGGCAGCGCCACCCACTGGGGCGTCAACGCCGTCATCACCCAGGTCTTCCCGGTCGTCGCGGCTGCGAGCCTCGCCGGTCCCTTCTGGTTCTTCGCCGCCGCCACCGCCGTCCAGTTCTTCGTCGTCTTGCGCTTCTTTCCCGAGACGAAGGGGGTATCCCTGGAGGCGATGGAAGCCACGCTCGCCCGAGGGAGCAGAAGGTGAAGGTCAGGCTCTCCGGCACCAACCTCGAGCGGGCGGCCGACCACAACCAGCGCGTCACCCTCCATGCGATCCGCGTGAACGGCTCGCTCACCCGGGTCGACCTCGCCGCCATCACCGGCCTCACCCCGCCGGCCATCGCCAACATCACCAGGCGCCTCCTCCAGGAAGGGCTGATCGAGGAGGCGGGCCAGCTGCGCGGCGGCCGCGGCCAGCCGCCGACGCGGTTCGCGGTCGCGAAGGACGCCTGCTACGCGATTGGCGTCAACATCGACCGCGACCATCTGACGCTGGTGCTCGTCAACTTCGTCGGAGAGACGCTCGCCCGCCGCACCCGCGAGACCGCTTTCGCGCTCCCCGGCGAGGTCTCGATCTTCTGGCGCGAGTCGGTCGAGGCGATGATCGCCGAAGCGGGAATCGACCGCGCGCGGCTGGTCGGCCTCGGCATCGCCATTCCCGACGATCTCGGCGTCATCGACCTTTCCGGCCGCCCGGCGGACTATGCCGAGTGGAACGACGTCCGCCTCGAGGAGCTGTTCGCCGAGCCGCTTGGCCTCCCCGTCTTCGTCGAGAACGATGCCGCCGCCGCCGCGATGGGCGAGATGCAGCTCGGCCTCGGCCACAGCTACGGCAGCTTCTTCTACATTCTCGTCTCCTGGGCGCTCGGCGGCGGCCTGGTGGTCGAGGGCAATTACGTCCGCGGCGCGCACGGCCGCAGCGGCGAGATCGGCTTCCTGCGCGGCGAGGACGCGTTCGGCGCGCGCGAGCAGCTCCAGAAGTTCGTCTCCCTCTCCGGGCTGTCGCGCTACCTGGAAGGCTGCGGCTTCACCCTCGGCGACATGTCCGCGGCCGAGGTCCGGCGGGAGGTGGATGTGGCGGTCCAGCGCTGGGCCGGGGAAGCGGCGCTGAAGCTTGCCGAGGCGCTGGTGGCGGTCAACTGCCTGATCGATCCCGCCGCCGTGCTGATCGGCGGGCGCCTCCCCGCCCGCTATCTGGACGCGCTCGCCCGCTACGCCCGTGACTTCCTCCACAGCCACGCCGCCGAAATGCCTCAGATCGCGCCGATCCGCCGCGCCGCTCTGTCGCAGGACGCCCCCGCCGTCGGCGGCGCCATTCTCCCCTTCAGCCACTTCCTCCTCCCCCGCGCGACCAGCCTGTGGAAGCCGGCGTCGTAGGGGCGACGGGAGAGGCCGCGGCAACTCGCGTCTTGCCGCAGCGTTGGCTTGTCCGTACCACGCGAGGAATAAGCAAAACAAATTTACTTAACCGGTCGCTTCCGGTGGCCAGCGAGAGGAGTTGAGATGGAGAGGGCTCAAGCGGGCGGCGTCAGGACCGCCTTCATCATCGTCACCTGCCTGTTCTTCGCCTGGGGCTTCATCACCTCGATCATCGATCCGCTGATCGCCGCGGTGAAGGGCATATACACTTTGAGCGACCGCGAGGCGCTGCTGACGCAGTTCGCCTTCTTCATCAGCTACGGCGTCATCTCGCTTCCAGCGGCCGCGCTGCTGACCAAGGCGGGTCACCTGCGCACCATCCTCATCTCGCTGGCGGCGATGCTTGCGGCCTGCCTGATCATCCTGCTCGCGACCTTCGCGGAAACCTATGCACTGGTGCTGTTCGGCCTGTTCGTCCTCGGCAGCGGCATCACGGCGCTGCAGGTCGCCGCCAACCCGCTCTCCGCATCCCTCGGCGATCCCAAGCGCAGCCACTTCCGCCTCGTCCTCTCGCAGGCATTCAACTCGTTCGGAACGGTGGTGGGGCCCTATCTCGGCGCGCGGGTCATGCTGCAGGGTGCCGCGCATGAGGGCGGCACCGTGGACGCCGCTGCGCGCACCGAGGCGCTCGGCCACATCCACACGGCGTTCCTGATCATCGCCGCGTTGATGGGCCTGCTCATCCTCTTCATCTGGGTCTCGCGCGCACGGATCCAGGCGGCCGAGCCACCGGTGACCGTCTCCTCATCGGCGTTCGGAGCGCTGCGCTCGCGCTGGGCGCTGTTCGGCGCGCTGGCGATCTTCCTCTATGTCGGCGCCGAGGTATCGATCGGCAGTTTGCTCGCGCTCTTCCTGTCGCAGGAGAACATTCTCGACGTTCCGCTGCAGCGGGCCGGGGAGATGGTCTCGCTCTACTGGGGCGGAGCGATGGTCGGTCGCTTCCTCGGCAGCGCGCTCCTGACGCGGCTCGACGCCTCCAAGCTGCTCGCGGCCGCCGCTCTCCTCGCCGCGGCGCTTTGCCTGTTCGTCTTCACCGCCCACGGTCCCGCCGCTGGCTATGCCGCGATCTCAATCGGCCTGTTCAACTCGATCATGTTCCCGACCATCTTCACCCTCACGCTCGAACGCTCCGAAGCCAGCCACGCGGCGACCTCCGGGCTGCTCTGCGTCGCGATCGTCGGGGGTGCCCTTCTGCCGCAGCTCTACGGGCTCGTCGCCGACGCTGCGGGCAGGAACACAGCCTATGTCGTGCCGGCGGTGGCCTACGGGATCATCGTCCTCTTCGCCCTCGCCGCAGGCCGCGCTCGCGTGCGTCTCACCGAGGATGCTGCCCCGGCGAGCATTCATTGAACCGGGGGAGAGTGCAGGTGGCTGCCTGCACTCTCCAGCTCCTCAGAATGCGAATTGAAGCGTCGCGCGGAAGGCTACGGCGGCGCGGTTCTGCTGCTCTTCGGCGCTGAATTCGCCGCCGAGCGAGAAGTCCTCGTTGCCGCCCATCAGGCGCAGCTTGCCGACCCAGCCGTCGGTCCGCTCCTCCGGATTCAGCGTGAACGGATTGCCCGTCCCGAACCGCGCCGTCGTCTTGCCGAGCTCGCCGCCGATCAGCTGGCGGCGGCCGCCCTCGATCTCCGCCCGCAGCCAGCCGCTCTCCGGATCCTTGGCCATGATGTCGTAGCCGGCGGTGAGCGTCGCCTCGACCGCACTCTCGTCGCTGGTGCGATCATCGACCGTGAGGTCCATCGCCGCGCCGCCGCCGGTTTCGGCATAGCCGTCCTCGCTCAGGCGGTAATAGTCGATCGACACCGCCGGACGCAGGCTGAAGCGGCCGAAGCTGTGCTCGTAGGATACCCCGGCCATCGCCGAGAACAGATTGCCGTTCCAGTCCCCGGTAGCGGTGCGGGTGACTGGCGTCCCGGCGACCATTGCGGTGAAGGTGCGGTTGCCCTCCAGGCTGACGAAGCCGTAGGAGCCCCGGGCATAGGCCCTGAGGGCGCCCCACTGGGCGCGCCAGTAGGCCCCGACCTCGAACGCGTCGGCGCGGACTTCGTTGTCGTTGTCGCCATTGGCGTCGCGTCCGTTGAGATAGCCGAGCGAGACGCCGACGTTGCCGAGGCCGCCGAGCTTCACCTCGGCGCCGCCCGACGCGCCCCAGCCGCTGATGTCGTAGGACGAGGTCTCGCCAATGTCCTTGGCCGTGCCCCAGGCCGCCTGCTGCAGCCAGAAGCCCCAGTCGCCGCGGTCGGCGAACGGCGCATTGGGATCGCGCAGGAAGCGGGCCGACGCGCGCGAGCCTTGGGTCACCGCCTCGAACACGCCGCCGGCATGGTCGGGCAGCAGTTGCTGAAGGCTGGTCTTGAGGCTGCCCGTCTCGGTCATCGCGAGGAACGCGTTCGCCACCTGAGTGTCGGAGTCGAGCACCTTGAACACCGCGTCCCAGGCGCCCGCTTCCGACTGGTTGAGGCCGAGCTCCGTGCTGCTCTTGCGGCCGATCGACACGGAGACTTCGCCGGCGGCCTCGTTCGCCGAGAGGCTGCTCTTCAGGAACACCGGCAGCAATACGGAGGTGGCGCTGAGGCCGGCCGTGCCGGTCAGCGTCCCCGCCTTGACGACGGTGAAGGTGCCCACCGAATTGCTGATGTTGGAGAGCTGGATCTGCACCTTGGTGCCCTCGCCGAACGAGGCTGCGCCCGCGACCTGATAGAGAGTCGCCTTGCCCGCCGCCCCGTCGATGGTGACGCCGAGCGTGCCCTGGCCGCCGACGTTCAGGGAGGCGAGGTTGACGGTCCCGGTGTTGGTCGCCGCGAAAGTGCCGCCGGTGACGTTGACGGCAAGACCCCCGCTTCCGGTCAGATTGCCGGTGAAGCGCGAGGTGCCGGTCAGCGTCATCGTGTCGGCGCCGCCGCCGAAATCGAGGCCGCCGGACAGGACCGACGTGCCGGCGAGCGTCACCGTGTCGGCGCCCGCGCCGAACTGGGCGGTTCCGGTGTAGACCGAGTCTCCTGCGAGCTGGAGCTTGTTCGCGCCCGCGCCGAATTTCGTGTCGCCGGTGACGAAGCCGTCGGCGACGTCGAGCAGGTCGTCGCCGCCGCCGAACAGGATGTTGCCGGAAATGGTCGGCGCGGGGCCGTTCTGCACCGCCATCGTCTGACGCACGGTGGCGCCGTTTCCGTTGGCGCTGAGATCGATCGCGATCGCACGCCCCGTCGAATTGGCGATGCCGCCTGCGGTGATGTTGCCGTTATTCTCGACCAGCGTCACGTGGCCGCTCTTGTCGACGATCGCCGCCGCGGTTCCTTCGCCGGCGGCCTGCGCCTGGATGTTGCCGCTGTTGCGGATCGTCGCCACCGTCGCGCCCTGCTCGATGAGGATGCCGCGGGAGAGGTTCGCCGCCTTGTCGCCGCCCTGGGCGGCGATCGTTCCACCGACGCGGATCTCGGGGACGGTCGTGCCGCTGCCGATGCGGATCGCGGTCGCGCTGCCGCCGTTCGAGAGCGCCCCGACGCCGCCGTTCACGGTCATGCCGCCGGCGATGTTCACCGCTCCACCCAGTCCGCCGATGACCAGTCCGGTGGCATTGACGCCCGCATAGACCCCCCGCCCTTGCAGATTGCCCTTGATGACGACGCCGTGGCCGTTGGCGTTCCCGGCCACGGCCCCGATGTCGACGGCGCGGTCGGCGGCGCCGATCTCGACTGCGGCGGCAGAGCCGAAGGAGGTCACGTCCGCCGTCTTCTCGTTCGCGTCCTCGATGCCGTCGTCGTCCTCGTCCTTGTCGTCGGCATTGTTGTTGGGCGGCGGTGCGTCGAACAGCACGCCCTTGGCCACGTCCCCCGCGATGCGGATGGCGGGGCCGCCCTGCAGCAGGTCGTCCGCGTCGAGCTTCGAGGGGTCGGCCGGGGCGGTGGTGGAGCGGTAGCCGGTCGAGGCGACGGTGCTCTGGACGACGAAGGCGCCCCCCGTGTCCCCCTGCAGCGCGACCGCAACGGCGCCCGCGCCGGCCGCGCCGATCGAGCCGGTGATGCGGATGTCGCCGGTCACGTCCGTCGTACGGATGCCGACGGAATTGTTGCCCAGGACAGTGATCGTGCCGCTGTGGCTGAGCGAGCCGACCAGCTTGCCGTCGGCGGCGATCGCGGCGGAGTTGTTGCCCTCGATGTTGATCGTGCCGCTATTGTCGATCTTGCCGGTGAAGGTGCCGCCCGGCGCGATTCGGATTCCGAACCGGTTCGATCCTTGCGCGAAGGGGCCGTCGATGTCGCCGTCATTGTCGTCGTCCTTCGGCGTGTAATCCTCCATCAGCTCGATCTTGCCGGTGTTGGTGATGTTCCCCGCCGTGCCGCTGAGCGCGAGGATGCCGGTCGAGTTGCTGACGCCGGTGGTCTGGATCGCGCCTTCGTTCTTGACGCTGTTGTTGCTGTCGACCGTCACCGCCGCTCCGGCGGCGGTGGGCACGATCGAGCCCGTCGAGGTGATCTTGATGTCGTCCGCGGCGCCGCTTTTGATCGTCGAGGTCTTGATCCCGCTCGTCTGTTTGGTGGTGACCGTCGTCTCCGCCCGGGCGGCGCCGGCGACCGCGATGAGGGCGAGCGGGGTGAGGCAGGTATAGGCGAGCAGGTTGCGCATGACGTCCCTTCTTTGCTGAAGCGGCCGCGCGCGATGCGTGCGGCCGTTTGGCAGGAGTGACGCCGCGGACGGGCCGAACCCGCACCGCCGGCCGGCAAAAATTTCGAAGGAGCGCGGCTAGAAGCGCGTTTCCCAGCCGAGGCGGATCGTGCGCGGCTGGAGCGGGGTCACCTGCGGCCGCTCGACCAGGGTGAAGGGGGAGCCCAGCGCGAAGCGGTTGCCGACCTCGTCGAGCGCGTTGGTGACGGTGAGCGAGAAAGCATGGCGCTCGGTCTCCAGCCGCGCGCCGAGCCGCGTGTCGAGCCAGTTGCCCTGCTCTTCGCCGAGAATTGCGCCGATGCCGAGCCGCGACTTGCCGACATAGCGGGCCGAGGCGGTGAGGCGCAGGTCGTAGGCGTCGCTCACCCGGTGCCGGTATTCGACCCCGAGCCGCCCGTTGAACCGCGCCACGTTGGGCAGCGGCGACGAGGTGGCGATGATGATCGAGGGCGCCGGGTTGGTGACCTTGCTGCGGTTGAGCACCGCCCCCGCGTCGATGCTGAGGCCCGGCAGTGGCCGCCAGCCGAGCTGCACGTCGAGCGTATAGATCCGCCCATCGCCGATATTGGCGGTCGTCGGCAGGCCGGCGAAATCGACGATGTCGGCCTGGATGTCCGTCCAGCGGGTGTAGGCGAGGGTCGCCGCCGCGTCGAAGCCGCCGACGCCGCCGCGGTGGAAGCGCGCGCCGGCCTCGGCGGTGCCGACCCGGTCGCTCTGGAAGCGCTGGATGAAGTCGCCGCTGACCGCGAGGCCGCCGGGGCGGAACCCCTCCTGGTAGCGCAGGAAGAGGAGCAGCTCCGGGTTCACGCGCGCGCTGAGCGCGGCCGAGGGGAGGAAGCTCGTCTGCTTGCGGCTCGCCGACACTGCCGCGAGCTGCGCGAGCAGCCGCAGCGGCGCGTCGAGGGCGGCGCCCGACAGTTCGGAATGGGTGATGCGCCCGCCCGCCGTCAGCGTCACCGGATCGAAAAGCTTGACCGCCGCCTCGCCGTAGAGCGTCGCCTCCCACACCGAGTTGCGCACGCCGGTGATCGGGCGCGGCCGATCCGGATCGCCGAGCGCCCGGTCCTGGGTTGAGCGGTTGGCGACGAAGCTGGTGCCGACGACGAAGCCGACACCGTCCGGCCGCTCCAGCGAAAGCCGCGTGTCGGAGGAGAGCATGGTGATCCGGTTGCGCTGCTCGAACACCGTCGGGATGGCGTCGGCGCGGGTCGAATCGTAGCGCTCGCGAAGCGTCTGGCGCACCGCGCCGGTGGCGCTGACGAGGCGGATGTCGCCCCAGCTCTTGCTCACCACCAGGTCGCCGAGCAGGTACTCGTTGGAAAAGCCCTGGTCGACCGCGCTGCGGCGGGTGAGGGGCGGGGCGCCGCGGTCGGCGAACTGCGCATCGGCGCCGCGGATGCGCTGGCCGGTGGCGCCGAGGTCGATCGTCCAGCCGTTGCCGCTCACCGCCCGCACGCTGATGCGTCCGCCGAGCGTCCGCGTCCGGTTGACGTCGTCGCGCCCGCGCTGGAGGTCGTCGATATAGCCGCCCTCGGTTTCGCCATAAGCGACGAGGCGGAGGCCGAGCCGGTCCTGGATCACGGGCACATTGACCATCCCGGCCGCGTCCGCGCCCAAGTCTCCGTGCTGGATCGCGGAGGCGCCGAGCGAGGCCGCGCCTTCGAAGCCCCGCGGGTCGGCTGGATTGGGGACCACCCGGATGATGCCGCCGAGCGAGCCGGCGCCGTAGAGCGTCCCCTGCGGCCCGGCGAGCACCTCGACCCGCTGCACGTCGTAGAGCTTCAGGTCCGGGTCGGGCGCATTGTAGTTGAGCCGCGTCTCGCCGAGATACTGGCCCACCGTCGCCTGCGTCGGCCCGTTGAAGCTCGAATCCGCGATGCCCCTGATGAACAGCTTGTTGCGCCCCGGCCCCAGATGGGTCGAGGTGACGCTCGGCACCCGCTCGACGATGCCCTCCGTGCCGGTGAGCCCTTCGAGGACGGGGTCGTCCCCGCCCAGCAGGGTCGCCGATCCGGCATAAGCGGCGAGCAGCACCTGGCGCTTGCTCCCAGTGACGACGATCGCCTCCTCGGCAGGGACCAGCGCGGGCCGGGCCGCAACGGCGAGGATGGGCTTCGGCCGCGGCTGCGGGAGGGCGCGCCGCCTTGCGACCGGCCCCGGTGGAGGCGGCGCCCGCGCGATCAGATAGGTGTCCGGGCCCAGGCGGATGAAGCCGGCGCCGGTGCCGCGCAGCATTCGCCGCAGCGCGTCCTCGACGGCGAAGTCGCCGCGGACCGCGCCGACGCGTCGGCCCGCGAGGTCGGGATCGCGCACGCCGATGCTGATGCCGGCCTGCCGGCCGAGCGCGACGGCGGCGTCGCCCAGCCGTCCGGCGGGCAGGTTCAGGCGGTGCCGCTGGGCCGCTTGCGCTTGGCTACCCACGGACAGGAGAAGAAATGCAACGGCAAGGCTCTCAAATCGTCGCACCGGCCCTCGTGAAGATCCATCCCTGACCGGATCGTCGCAGGCCGACGCCGAGCAATGCCGCCGCCCGCTCAAGCACCTCCTGCCGCTCGCCGCCGAGCATGATGACGCCGCTGAACGGCCGCCCCGCCACCTCGGGGGCCGCGCTAATCCGGAGGCCGGTGCTGCGCGACAGGTCGGCGGCGATCCGCGCCAGCGTCGCGCCGGAATAGACCAGCCGCTGGTCGCGCCAGCTGCCGACCATCGCCGCATCGACCTTCGTCACTTCCACGGGGGCGTCCGCAGGCTTGCGGAGCGCCATTCCGGGCGTCAGGCTGCGCGCCTCCCGTCCCGGATTGTAGACCACAGCGCCCTCGGCCACCGCCACTTCGAGCGCCCCCTCCTCGCGCACCACGTTGAAGACGGTGCCGAGGTCGCGGATCACCGCGTCGCCCGCCTCCACCTCGAACGGCCGAGCCGGATCGTGGACGACGTGGAACAGGGCCTCGCCCCGCTCCAGGCGGGCGAAGCGCGGCCGCTTCCCGTCGATCACAAGCCGGGTGTCGCCGTTGACGGCGATCCTGCTGCCATCGGCGAGCTGCACCGAGCGCGTCTCGCCGGCCGCGGTCTGGATCACCTCCTGGCCGGTGCCGCCGCGCATCCCGGCATAGCCGAGCCCGAGGACGAGACTGGCGGCGACGCCCCAGCCAAAGAAGGCGCGGCGCCCGAAGCGGTGCGCCGGTCGGGAGGCGGCGGGCGCGAGAACCGGCCGCATCGGCTCCGGCCGCTGCGGCGGCAGCACCTCCTCCGCCTCGTCGTCGGCGAGCGCGGCTTCCTCGTAAGC
>DASVVY010000095.1:0-3556 GCA_036386335.1 Allosphingosinicella sp.
GGTGTAGCTGAGGTTGTTCTGGGGGTACATGAACGGCTGGCCGACCGAATATTTGTAGGCCATGGCGGCGATCGTCGGCATCTTCGCGATCAGCCGGTGGCTGGCGATCATCCGCTGCTTGGGATCGGTGATGTCCGTCGAATCGTGATAAAATGCGGAGAGCGCGCCCACCACGCCGCACATGATCGCCATCGGATGGGCGTCGCGCCGGAAGCCGCGGTAGAAGGTCGACAGCTGCTCGTGGAGCATGGTGTGGCGCATGATCGTGCGGCGGAAGCCGTCGAGCGTCCCCGCGTCGGGCAGCTCGCCGTAGAGGAGGAGGTAGGCGACCTCCATGAAGTTCGAATGCTCGGCGAGCTGGTCGATCGGGTAGCCGCGGTGGAGCAGGATGCCCTGGTCGCCGTCGATGTAGGTGATCGCGCTCTCGCACGCCGCGGTCGAGGTGAAGCCGGGATCGTAGGTAAAGGCGCCGGTCTGGGCGTAGAGCTTGCGGATGTCGATCACGTCCGGGCCGACCGAGCCCTCGCGGACGGGGAAATCATGGCTCGCGCCGCCGAGGTTGAGGGTCGCCTGTCCGTCCGCCATGGTCACTCGTCTCCGCCCGTCGTCCGGTCACCGATCCGGGCGAGGCTTTCCTCCCGCCCGAGCAGCGCCAGCACATCGAAAATCCCCGGCGAGGTCGCCCGGCCGGTCAGCGCCGCTCGAAGCGGTTGCGCCACCTGGCCGAGCTTCACCCCGGCGCTCTCGGAGACGCTGCGCACCGCCGCCTCTGTCGCGCTCGCGGACCATTCGTCAAGCGCGGCGAGCGCGGCATGGACCTGGGCCAGCAGACGTCCCGCCTCGCCGGCGAGCAGCTGCGCCGCCTTTTCGTCGAGGTCGAGCGGCCGCGCCTTGAACAAAAATGCAGCACCTTCAGCAAGTTCGTTGAGGCTCTTCGCGCGCGGCTTAAGCTCCGGCATTGCCCGCGCCAGCAGCGCGATCTCCTCGGTCGCCAGCTCTCGCCCGATCAGGGTGGCGATCCGCGGCGCCGTCAGCCCGGCCAGCCGGCCGTCGCTCGCCTCGCGCATGTAGTGGCCGTTCAAATTCTCCAGCTTCTTGATGTCGAAGCGGGAGGGGGAGCGGCCGACATGTTCGAGGTCGAACCACCTTATCGCGTCCTCGCGGGCGATGATCTCCTCGTCGCCATGCCCCCAACCGAGCCGCAGCAGATAATTCGCTACCGCTTCGGGCAGGAAGCCCATCTCGTGATAGTCCATCACGCCCGTCGCTCCGTGGCGTTTGGACAACTTGGCGCCGTCCTGGCCGTGGATGAGAGGCACGTGGGCGTAGACCGGCTCCGGCCAGCCCATCGCCTTGATGATGGCGAGCTGTCGGAAGGCGTTGTTGAGATGGTCGTCGCCCCGGATGACGTGCGTCACCCCCATGTCGTGGTCGTCGACCACCACCGCCAGCATGTAGGTCGGGCTGCCGTCCGAGCGGAGCAGGACGAAGTCGTCGATCTCGGCATTCTGCACCGCGACCCGGCCCTGCACCTGGTCCTTGATGACCGTCTCGCCCTCACGTGGCGGCTTGAGGCGGACGACGAACGGGCCTTCGCCCTCGGTTCCGCAGTCGCGCCACGCGCTCTCGATCCGGAAGGGGCGCCGCTCCGCCTGCGCCCGCTCCCGCTGCGCCGCCAGCTCCTCCTGTGTCATCCAGCAGCGATAGGCATGGCCGCGGGCGAGCAGCTCGTTCGCCACCTCGGCATGGCGGGCCCAGAATTGCGACTGGTAATATTCGTGCCCGTCCCAGTCGAGCTCGAGCCAGCGCATGCCCTCGAGGATCGCGGCGATCGCGGCGTCGGTCGAGCGCGCGCGGTCGGTATCCTCGATGCGGAGCAGGAAGCGACCGCCGTGGCGGCGGGCGTAGAGCCAGTTGAAAAGCGCCGTGCGGGCGCCGCCGATATGCAGGAATCCGGTCGGGGAAGGGGCGAAGCGGGTGACGACCCCGGCGTTGCGGGCAGTTGCGCTCAAGCGCCAATTCTCCAAGGATGCGGGGCCATGACGGCCGATGACGTGGGCGCCCCTAGCATATCCCGTCGTCCCGGCGAAAGCCGGGACCCATGAACGCGGACGTCAGCGGACATATCGCGGATTCCGCCGTTTCCGGCTCGCGGATCGAGGCCGCGATGACGGCCTTCTCCGGGCGCCTCGAAGCCTTGGCCGACGCCGAGCGGGATCAGCTTCCGCTCTGGCTCCCCGTCGGCCTCGGCCTCGGCATCGCGGCCTGGTTCGCGCTGCCCGACCAGCGCGCCTGGACCGCTTTCCTGATCCTCGCCGCCGCCGCCGCCTTGGCGCCGCTCGCGATCGCGCCGGGCACGCGCTGGAGCCGCGCCCTCTCGATCTTCGCTTTGGCCGCGGTCCTCGGCTGCGCCAACATCTGGTGGAAGGCCGAGCGCATCGCCGCACCGGTGCTCAAGCGGGAGCAGATGGCGGACTTCACCGCCCGCATCCTCTTCCTGCAGAAGCTCCCCGCCCGCGAAGCCGTGCGCCTGATCGTCGCGCCGGCTGCCGAGGCGGGCCTGCCGCCGCGGCTGCGGATCAACGTCGACCAGGGACCGGGGCAGGTGCTCCAGCCCGGCGCGACCGTTCGCCTGCGGGCCTGGCTGATGCCGCCGGCGCCGCCGGCCGTGCCCGGCGCCTACGATTTCGCCCGCGCCGCCTGGTTCCAGCAGATCGGCGGCACCGGCCGCGCGACCGACGTCCGCCTGATCGCACCGGCGGGAAAGCAGGGGCTCGGCACCCGCCTGGCCGCGTGGCGGCAGCGCCTCGCCGACCACGTCCGCGCCCGGCTGCCGGGCGGCGAGGGGGGCATCGCCGCCGCGCTCGCCACCGGCGACCAGTCCGGCATTTCGGAAGAGGATGCGGAGGCGATGCGCCGCTCCGGCCTCGCCCACCTCCTTTCGGTCAGCGGCCTTCACCTCACCGCGGTGGTGGGCGCGGTGATGCTGCTGACCCTGAAGCTGCTCGCGCTGAGCCCGGCGCTGGCGCTGCGCTTCCGGCTCGTCCTCCTCGCGGCCGGCGCCGGCGCCCTTGCGGGCATCGCCTACACCCTCCTCACCGGCGCCGAGGTGCCGACCGTGCGCGCCTGCATCGCGGCCTTGCTGATCCTGCTGGGCATCGCGCTGGGGCGGGAGGCGCTGACCCTGCGCCTCGTCGCCGTCGGCGCGATCGCGGTGCTGGTCCTGTGGCCCGAGGCGCTGCCCGGCCCCAGCTTCCAGATGAGCTTCGCCGCGATCACCGCCATCGTCGTGCTCCACGACCATCCGCGCGTGCGCGACCTCCTCGCCCGCCGCGAGGAAGGCCTGCCGCAGAAGATCGGCCGCGGCCTTGTCGGCCTCGTCCTCACCGGTCTGGTGGTAGAGCTGGCGCTCACCCCCATCGCCCTCTTCCACTTCCACAAGGCCGGCCTTTACGGCGCGCTGGCGAACATCGTCGCAATCCCCCTCACCACCTTCGTGGTGATGCCGCTGGAGGCGCTGGCGCTCCTCCTGGACAGCGTCGGGCTCGGCGGTGCC
>DASVVY010000096.1:0-3993 GCA_036386335.1 Allosphingosinicella sp.
TGAAAGCATCTAAGCGGGAAGCCTCCCTCAAGATAAGTTATCATAGAGCCGTCGAAGACCACGACGTTGATAGGCCGGATGTGGAAGTGGGGTAACCCATGGAGCTAACCGGTCCTAATTGCTCTATTCGCGCTTGATGAATCCCACCATCAACGACAGCTTTGGCTGTTGATGGTCAGCAGATAAGATAACAGCACGGTTTCTAGAACAGCACACGGGACCCATCGAAGTAGCACTTCGATGGGAGCCCATACCGCTCGCCTTGCAGCTTGGTGGCCATAGCGTCAGTGACACACCCGATCCCATCCCGAACTCGGCCGTGAAACCTGACTGCGCCGATGGTACTGTTGCCTAAGCAACGGAAGAGTAGGTCGTCGCCAGGCTTCATGGCGAGCGGTGGTGCTGAACCCATTCACATTGTCTCCCCTCCCGCGAGGGGGACGAGTCGGTGACGCGGGATGGAGCAGCCCGGTAGCTCGTCAGGCTCATAACCTGAAGGTCGTAGGTTCAAATCCTACTCCCGCAACCAACAAAACAGCCCCGCTTCGGCGGGGCTTTTTTGTTGGTCGTGGAGACCCCGAAACCGGCTATTTGGTGGCCAGGATCCTTTCGACCAGCTCGAGGTCCGCGGGCTTGTCGACGTCGATCGCGGCGTTCGCATAGGGCAGCTTCACCGCCTTGATGCGAAGCCCGAGCTGCCGCCCTGCCTTCGCCGCCGCGGCGCCGAGGCTGATCGTGCGGGTAAAGGCGCGCACGAACAGCAGCGGCCCGAAGAAGCTGAGCAGCTTCAGCGCCTTCTTGCGGTCCTTCTCGACCCGCGCCCAGAACTCGAGGCCGCGCACCGACTCGGCGGTGACGAACGCGAACAGATTGGCGCCCGTATAATGGCCGTCGCTGAACTTGATCCAGGTCCGCTTCGTCTCCGGGTAGGCCCTTTCGACGACCGCCCGCTCGACCATCGCGAAGGCGGCGTCGCACTCGCCCGCGGCGGCGAGGAAGGCTTCGACGATCGCCGGCTCGAGGAGCGCGTGGTCCGCGGTGGTGACCAGCACCGGGTGAGGGGCAGCGGCGGTCCCCGCCACCGCGGCGATGCTGCTCGAAATTCCCGCGCCGCCCCGCACCGTCGCGATCCGCGGCTCCTCGGCCAGCGGGGCAAGTGCGTCCACCAACAGCGCCTCGGGCTCCTGCGCCAGGATGACGATGCGCGCCACGGACGGCGAAGCGAGGAGCGCCCGGACCACCCGGGCGAGCATCGGCTCGCCGCCTACCGGAATGAGGGCCTTGGCGGGCACGCCGTGCGCCGCCGGAAAGGCATTCTCGCCGGGTCGCTGGCCCGCGAGCACGATCGCCGTCCACGGGCCCATCCCGCCCATGGATCAGGTTAAGGCCGCACGGGCTATTAAAAAGTGGCGCGCGGCTGCGGAAGCACTAAAGCGTTGCGCGGGCGCAACGCCTCGAGACCATCAGCTTCGGGCGCTGCCATGCCGATCACCAAAGCCATCATCCTCAGTGCCGGCAAGGGCTCGCGCCTGCTTCCGCTCACCGCCGACCAGCCGAAATGCCTGATCGACCTTAACGGCCGCAGCCTGCTCGAATGGCAGCTCGACGCCCTTTCCGCGGCGGGCATGACCGAGTTCGTCATCGTCACCGGCTTCCGGGACGACCTGGTCGAGGCCGTCGCGGCGGCGCGGCCGGGGGTGCGGACGTTGTTCAACCCCTTCTATCACGTCGCGGACAATCTCGGCTCCGTCTGGATGGCACGCGGCGAGCTCGACCGGGATGTGCTGCTCCTCAACGGCGACACCTTGATCTCGCCGACCTTGGCCGGGCGGGTGCTCTCGGCGGAGACCGCGTCGATCGCGGTGACGGTCGATGAGAAGGAGAGCTACGACGCAGATGACATGAAGGTCCTCCGCGACGGGGACCGGCTGCTGCGCATCGGCAAGGCGCTGGAGGAGGGGCAGTACAATGCCGAATCGATCGGCTGCCTCGCCTTCCGCGGCGACGGGCCCGCCATTTTCGCGGCGCAGGTCGACCGGATGATGCGCTGGCCCGACGGCACCCGCCGCTGGTACCTGCGCGCCATCGACCAACTGGCCCAGGAAGGGGCCGACGTTCGCACCGTCTCCATCCGGGGGGAGGAGTGGCAGGAGGTCGATTTCCCGGAGGATCTCGATCTGGCGCGGGCGCTTACCGCCCGCTGGGCCAGCAGCTTTTGAGCCACGCGACGAGATCCGCGACCTGGTCCGGCGAGAGCGTCACCGCCTCTCCGAGCGTCGGCACCTTTGGCCACCCCGCGTCTCTCGCGGTGACGCCGCAGGCGCTGCGTTCGCCCTCGTAGCGCGGGATGACATGGAAGTGGACGTGCGGGTCCACCATCATCAGCATCAAATAGTTCAGCTTCGAATAGCCGACGGCGCGGGCGAGCCCCGCCTCGATGTCCTCGATGGCAGCCTTCAGGCCCGCCACGGCCTCGTGCGATAGCGCCGAGAAGGCCGTGGCATCGCTCTTCGCGGCGAGGATAAGACTGCCGAGCGTCGGCTGTGCCGGCCGCAGCAGCACGATCCAATGCTCATATCCGGCGACGAGTGTTTCCGGGAAGCCGAACCGGACAATGGTCTCGTTCATCACATCTCCTCAGGCGAGCCAGGAAACGATGGCGCGGCCGCGGGCGCGGGCGATCGTCGCCTGCACGAGCTGAACGCCGTGGACCAGCAGCGAGAGGACGGTCCAGGCGGCGACGGCGACCAGTCCCCAATCCGGGCGGCCGGCGATGAGGAAGGCGAGGAGGATCACCATGTTGGGATTGCGCCGCGCGGTGATCAGTCGGAACCAGCTGTCGAACCGCCGCCAGACGTGGATGTGCATTCCGAACCGGGCGATGAACGCCCCCTCGATCAGCCGCTGCACGACGTACGCTGCGATGATCGCGGCGAGAGACCACCAGAAGGTCTCCGGCTCGAGCGGCCGACGGTAGGCATGGAGGCCGACGCCCCACGCCCACCACCAGAAGGGGGGGTGAACAAGGTCGATACCATGGTCGAACGCTTCGCCCCATTTGGACGAGGTGATGGTGCAGCGGGCGAGCTTTCCGTCGACCGTGTCGAGCACCATGAAGACGAGCCCGGCGGCGAGCCCCGTCCAATACCAGCCGTGATAGAAGAAGGCGGTGGCGGCGACGCACAGGATCGCCCCGACCAGGGTCACCTGGTTCGGCGTCATCCCGCTCCGTGCGGCCCAGCGGGTCAGCACCAGAGCCCATTCCGGCCACAGATATTTCGTGAGGATGTCGGTCACGCCCTTGTACGCGCCGAAATAGCTGGCGCGCTCCAGCGGCCGCACCGTCTCCGGGGCGAGGGCACCGAGGAACGGCTTCTCGCGCTTCCTCAATTCCTCGTTTTCGAGGCTCCCCATGTCCTCAAAGGCGATGACCTTGAGGCCAAAATCGGGATCCAGGGCGTGCCCGTCTTTCATCGCGCTGATCACGCGCAGGCGCCCTTCGAGTTCGGGGCAATGGGCCAGCACCGGAATGCCGCCGAGCGTCAGCACCTGCGACGCGCGACCGGCGATGAACTTCAGCCAACCCGGGTCGAAGACGAAGCCGAGGTTCGCGAGGATCGTGCCGTCGGCGGCGTCGGAGGCGAGGTCGAGACCCTGCTTCCGAGCGATCCGGGCCAGCCGCTCGCGGGCGGTAAGGCCCCACAGCTTCGTCGGGTTGCGGCCGACCGGAAGCACCAACGTCATCGCGCAAGCTCCCGATCGATGCTGTCGGCGGTGCGCAAAGCGAGGGCTACGATGGTGAGCGTGGGGTTCGCCCAGCTCCCGGTCGGGAACAGCGACGAGCCGGCGACCCAGAGATTGCCGATCCCGTGGATCCGGCCGGCGGCGTCGGTGACGCTGCTCTTCGGATCGTCCCCCATCCGTGTCGTCCCCATGTGGTGATAGCCGCCGATCGGGTGCGAGGAGATGAGCGGATCGGTCCGCCACGCGCCC
>DASVVY010000097.1:0-17083 GCA_036386335.1 Allosphingosinicella sp.
CGGCTCCCATTCCGCTTCCCGCGCCAATGGCGATGCCGATGTCGGGCGGCGGCGCGGTTCCGGTCGTGGTCGGCGGCGGGTCGAGCGGCGGCGGCTTCGGCGGCGGCTTCTTCAGCGGCGGCTTCTTCGGGGGCTCGAGCGGCAACGCCATCTTCACGGCGTCGACCAGCTCCAGCACCAGCGGCGGCTCGACCAGCACGAGCAGCGGCGCCACGTCGAGCTCGACCTCCTCGGGCAACGTCTCGACCACCTCCTCGTCGAGCGGCAATGTGTCGACAAGCTCGAGCACTTCCTCGAGTGGCAACGTCTCGACGAGTTCGAGCACTTCGACCAGCAGCTCGACCAGTTCGTCGACCAGTTCCTCGACTTCGTCCTCCACCTCGAGCAGCACCAGCTCCTCGACTTCGACGGGCGGCAAGCCGCCGCCCACCTCGACGGGCGGCACGCCGGTCCCTGGGCCGCCGATGATCCTGCTCTTCGGTGCGGGCGCGGCCGTCCTCGTCGCCCGCCGCCGGAGCCGCCGCAGCGAAAGCTGAGCCGCTCCCACCGACAACGAAAAGGCCGCGCCTCCTTCGGGAGACGCGGCCTTCTCTTTATTCTGGGACCGGAGGGAGTTTATTGGCTCTGCGCCGGCTCCGCGCCTGCGCCGGCGCTCTTGGCGGCGGATTCGATCTCGGCGGCAGTCGCACCCGAGACGACGCCGTTCGGACCGGCCGCCACCGCGGAGCGCGGCAGCCGGACCGAGGTGCCCGAGGCAAGCTTCAGCGTCACCCATTCGGCCTCCACCGCCTCGATCGTACCGACCGCGCCGCCGGACGGATCGGTCACGGCCGCGCCGGCGACGATCTTGGCGTCGGCCGCCGCCTGCGCCTGCTCGATCGCGGCGTTGAGCTGTGCCTGGGTCATCCCGAACAGCAGGCTCCCCTCGGCGGCGGTGAACGAGGTCGCCGGGAGGCGGACCTCGTGCTTGTCGGTCTTGATGACATAGGCGTCGCCGTCGACCTTCACGACGGTACCGACGGTGGCGCCGCTGGTGTCCTTCACCGTCGTCCCGGCGCCGACCGCCGCCTGCTGGGCGGCAGCTGGAACGGCCGCCACGGCGAGACCGAAGCCGGCGAGGACGATTACGCTTTTCCTGATCATTTCTGCTCCTGATTGGGGACGGGCCGGAGCCTTCGCGCCCCGGCCTCGCCGCCAGCCTATTCGGCCTGCAGGATTTTCTCAATCTCCGGGACGGGGTGGCCGGTCAGGTCCTTGGCGATCTCGGCGGTGAGGCGCTTCTGGACCTCCTTGTGGTAGTGTTTCCTGAGCTCGCCGAGGGTCCGCGGCGGGGCGACGATGATCAGCGATTCGTACTCGTTCCTGAGCGCCCGCTTCTTCAGCAGCTCGGCCGTCTCGGCGGCGAAGCGGTCCTCCTCCAGCTGGTGGAAATCCACCTCCTCATAGGCGCTGCGGCCCGCGCCGCCGGAAGCGTCGAAGGTCCGCCCCGCCTTCGAGGTCTTCATCTCGGCGTCCGACAGATCCTCCTGCTCGCGCTTGCGCTCGACCTCCAGCTTGGGGAATTCGGCGTCGCCCTCGTTGCGGAAGAAGAGCATCTTCTTGCCGTCGGCGACGACGACGAACGTATTGTGCGGGACCTGCATCGCATTCTCCTTTTGCCTTTCGCCGGTGAACGCCGGACCTGAAGCGATGGTTTCGGCCCTCCGCCCGTCTTGTCTCTCGCCCCGGCGCGCCGCATAGCTTCGCGCGATGCGGATCCTCCTCACCAACGACGACGGCGTAAACGCGGCGGGCCTCAAGGTGCTGGAGCGGATCGCGACCGCATTTTCCGATGACGTGTGGACGGTGGCGCCGACCGAGGAGCAATCCGGCGCCGGCCACTCGCTGAC
This sequence comes from Allosphingosinicella sp., assembly GCA_036386335.1. GTDB lineage: Bacteria > Pseudomonadota > Alphaproteobacteria > Sphingomonadales > Sphingomonadaceae > Allosphingosinicella. The sequence goes on from DASVVY010000097.1 coordinate 1,890, forward strand.
CCTCACCCGCCCGGTCCGGCTTCGGAAGCTCGGAGAGCGCCGCTTCTGCGTCACCGGCACGCCGACCGACGCGGTGATGATGGCGATCGCGTACCTTATGAAGGACGATCCGCCCGACCTCGTCCTCTCCGGCGTGAACCGCGGCGCCAATCTGGGCGAGGACGTCACCTATTCCGGCACCTGCTCGGCGGCGATGGAAGGCGCGCTCGCCGGCATTCCGTCGGTGGCGCTGAGCCAGGGCTATGCGCGGGAAGGAATGGGCGACACCGTGCCCTTTGCGGCGGCCGAGGCGTGGGCCGAGCGGGTGCTGCGGCCGATCGTCGAATCCCCGATGGCGCCGCGGACGCTGGTCAACGTCAATTTCCCCGCCCTGCCGCCCGGCGAGGTCAGGGGCGTCCGCGTCGTGCGGCAGGGGCTGCGCGACTATGGACGGCTGAAGATCGATAAGCGCACCGATCCGCGCGGCTACGACTATTTCTGGTTCGGGCTGGGGCCGATGGTGGAGACGCCCGGCCACTCGACCGACCTCGAAGCGATCGCCGACGGCTACGTGTCGGTGACGCCGCTCCACCTCGACCTCACCTACGAGCCCTCGCTGGCCACCCTGGCGGAGCTCTACGCCTGATGCCGGGGCGCCCGCGCGGACCCGACGTGGTGGCGATGCGGCGCAAGAGCCGCCTCCCCGTCTGGGCGCAGATCGGCTGGCGCGCCGCGCTGGTCGTCGGGCTCCTCGGCCTGGTCCTGTTCCTCCACTGGTTCGAGCGGGACGGGCTCAGGGACAATTATGACGGCGAGGTGAGCTTCGTCGACGTCGTCTATTTCACGATGATCAGCATCACCACCACCGGCTATGGCGACATCGTCCCGGTCTCGACCCACACCCGCTTGTTCGACGCGCTGGTGGTGAGCCCGATCCGGATCTTCTTCGTCCTCATCTTCATCGGCACGGCCTATACGTTCGTGCTGCGGCGCAGTTGGGAAAAATGGCGCATGAAACAGATCCAGCAGAGCCTGTGCGAACATGTCGTCGTCGCCGGCTTCGGAACGACCGGAGCGGAGGCGGTGGACGAGCTGATCGCCCGCGGCACCCCCGCAGGGCGCATCGTCGTCATCGACGGCAATGCGGAGGCGCTCGAGCGGGCGGAGTCGCTCGGCTGCCTCGTTGTCGAGGCGGACGCCACCCGCGACCGGACCTTGCACGAAGTCCGCATCGGCGCGGCGCAGGCGATGGTCGTCTCCGCGGGGCGCGACGACACGTCGATCCTGATCACCCTCACCGCGCGCCACCTCGCGCCGCAGCTGCCGATCAGCATCGCCGTCAAGAACGAGGATAACGAGCTGCTCGCGCGGCAGGCGGGGGCGACGACGGTGATCAACCCGGTGAGCTTCGCCGGGCTCCTCCTCGCCGGATCGACCCAGGGCGCGCACATTTCCGATTACATCGCCGACCTCGCCTCCAGCCACGGCCGCGTGCGGCTGGCGGAGCGGGTGGTGACCGAGGAGGAGCATGGCAAGCCCCTCGCCGCCCTCACCCGGGGCCTCGGCCTCCGCATCTACCGCGACGGCAAGCCCTACGGATTCTGGGAGCCGGAAGCGAAGTCGCTGCTGCCCGGCGACTGCATCGTCGAGGTGCTGCCGACGACGAAGACCGAGGCGGAGCTCGGGTAGCGCGTCACCGGGCCGCTGGAGCGGTCCACAGGTCCGGCTGCGCGGCGACCGTGGTTTCGAGCAACGCGGCGAGGCGGCGGTGGTCCTCGAGCGAGGGATGGTAGTCGCAGCCGGTGAGCTCGAGGTTCCCGAAGTGGAGCGGAGTCGCGCGCCTGGCGCCGCCGGTATTCAGCGCCGCGGCAACCTGCTTCACGTCCGCGAAAAAGGCGTCGGAGCCCATCAGGATCAGCTTCGCCTGCGGCTGCTTCGCCATCAGCTCCCGGGCGAAGGCGGCGTAGCGGCGGCGATAGTCGGCGCGCAGCTCCGCCTGGTCTTTCCACCGCTCCCCCGCATTGAGCGGCGTCGAGAAGTCATTGGTGCCGAGGTTGACGACGATCAACTGCGGCCGCCAGGCGTCCGCCGCCGTCTCGAGCTGCGGGGGGTCCTCCGGCAGGAGGCGCCGGTAAACGACCGGCAGCGTCTCGCCGGGGGCCGCGCCGTTATAGTTCCGGACGATGCCGCGGCCGGACCAAGCCACGATCCGGTAATCGGCCCCGAGCTTGTTGGCGAGCAGCGGCCCGAAGGCGCGCTGGGTGTCGGTCGTGTCGTGCACCCCCTCCCCCGGGCAGGTCCGGACCGGCGAGGTGTTGCCGTAGCCCACGGTGTAGGAATCGCCGATGAACTCGATCCGGCGCTCGCGCGGGCGGGCCGGCAGCGGTTCGGTGCCGTCGAGAGGGCGGAAGCCGAGGAAGCGGCCGCCGCCGCTCTGGCTCTCGGTCTGCTTCTCCAGGCGGATGACATGCTCGCCCGGCGCGAGGCCGCGGAGCTGCAGCCTGGCGGCGCCGGGCCGCTTCAGGACCGCCTTCTCCTCCCCGTCGACCGTGACGCGCATGAATTCCGTGCCGCTCTCGGCCGCCACCTCGACGCCGGTGCCGCGGAAGCGGCCCTCGAAATAGACGCCGGGCCAGCCGAAGCGGAGGGAGCCGTCCTCCGCCGGAGCGGTCCGGCCGCCGATGTGGACGGGGAGCGTGTCGGCGGAAGCGTCGGGCGCCAGCAGCAAAGCGGCGAGGAGGGGCAGGATCATGGCCGCCATCCCTAGCCCCGGCCGCTCCCGCGCCGCAACTGCGCGCTGCGCCCTAGGAAAGGCGGCGGCGCCTTCCCATCTCGGCCTGTTCAATGGCGACGCCCCTCCCCCGCCTCACGCTCATCGCCCTCCTCGCGGGCTGCGCGCTCCTCGCCGGCTGCGGGGGCGGCGACGAAGCACAGGGGCTGCCGCGGATCGAGGAGGCGGAGCGGCGGACCGGGGCGGAGCAGCATCCGCAGCTTCTCGCCGAATTCGGCGGCGCCTATGACGGACCCGAAGCCGCCTATGTCCGCCGCCTTGGCGATCGGCTGGCCGGGGTTGCCGGGCTCGACGGGCAATGCACCTTCACCCTGGTCAACACCGATGTGGTCAACGCCTTCGCGGTGCCGGGCTGCTACATCTACGTCACCCGCGGGCTGATGGGCATCGTCAACAGCGAGGACGAGCTCGCCTCGGTCCTCGGCCACGAGCTCGGCCATATCGTCGCCGACCACGGCGAGCGGCAGCAGAAAAGGTCGCTGCTGCGCACGCTCGGCGTGCTCGCGGTCGGGCTGATCACCGGATCGGAGCGGCTCACGGAGATGGCCGGCAAGGCCGCCGCCTTTTTCGGCCTGCGCTATTCGCGCAAGCAGGAATATGAGGCTGACGACCTCGGCATCCGGTATCTCAAGGCCGCCGGCTACGACCCCTATGCCGCTGGCGACATGCTCGACGCGCTGGGACGGCAGGAGCAATTTCTGGCCCGGACCAGCGGCCGGGACGAGGCGCAGGGCATTCCCGAGTGGGCGCGCACGCATCCGCTGAGCGAGAATCGCAGTCGTCGCGCCCGCGAGCAGGCGGAGGCGACCGGCGTCGCCCCCGACGCCGTGGCCGAGAAGGAAGCGCCCTATCTGAACGAAGTGGACGGGCTCCTCTACGGCGACGACCCGGCGCAGGGGTTCGTGCGCGGTCGCCGCTTCGACCATCCGGTGATGCGGATCGGCTTCGAGGCGCCGGAAGGCTTCACCCTCACGAACAGCCCGCAGGCGATCCTGATCAGCGGCTCCGACGGACTTCGCGGCGAGTTCGGCGGCGGACGGCTGCCCCGGAACGGCCTGGCGGGCTATACCGAGGCGCTGATCGGCACGTTCCTGCGCAACGTACCGGCCGAGGTGGGCCCCTCGACGCCGAGCCGCTTCAACGGCGTGCCGGCGCTGATCACCCCGGCCCGGGTCCAGACCCGCGAGGGCTTCGTCGACCTCAGCTTCGCGGCCTATGAAGGCCCGGGCGGGTCCGCCTATCATTTCGTGATGGCCGCGCCCGCCGGCAGCGCCGACTCGGTCGCGCGGCTCTTTTCCTCCTTTCGCCTGCTCTCGCCGCAAGAAGCTGCGAGCCTGCGGCCGCGCGTGATCCGCGTCGTCGCGGCGGCTCCAGGGGAGACTCTGCAGACGCTCGCCCGCCGGATGGCCAGCGAGCACCCGCTCGATCGCCTGCTGATGCTGAACGCGCGTGCGGCGGACCAGCCGCTGAAGCCGGGGGAGCGACTCAAGATCGTGACTTTCGCTTCTCCCTGAGAGTGGAAATCTCGGCCGCCCGCACCTATGTGGGCGCCTCCCATGGAAGTCGTACTCCCCTCCCCGCCCAAGGTCGGCATGGTTTCGCTCGGCTGCCCGAAGGCGCTGGTCGATTCCGAGCGCATCCTGACCAAGCTGCGCTCCGACGGATACCAGCTGTCGCCCGATTACGAGCAGGCGGACGTGGTGCTGGTCAACACCTGCGGCTTCCTCGACTCGGCGAAGGAGGAGAGCCTTGCCGCGATCGGCGAGGCGATCGCCGAAAACGGGCGGGTGATCGTCACCGGCTGCATGGGCAAGGAAGCGGACGTGATCCGCGAGAAATTCCCGGAGGTCCTCGCCGTTACCGGACCGCACCAATATGAGCAGGTGGTGGGCGCGGTCCACGTCGCGGCGCCGATGCCGCCGTCCGCCTACCTGAACCTGGTGCCGGAAGGCGGGCTGAAGCTCACGCCCAGGCACTACAGCTATTTGAAAATCTCAGAGGGCTGCAACCACCGCTGCAGCTTCTGCATCATCCCGAGCCTGCGGGGCGACCTCGCCAGCCGGAGGCCCGACGCGATCCTGCGCGAAGCCGAGAAGCTGGTCGCCGCCGGCACGAAGGAGCTGCTCGTCATCAGCCAGGACACGTCGGCCTACGGCGTCGATCTGAAGCACGCCGAGTGGAGCTGGAAGGGTGCGCCGGTCCGGGCGCATATGACCGATCTCGCGCGCGAGCTGGGCAGGCTCGGCGCCTGGGTGCGGCTCCACTACGTCTACCCCTATCCGCACGTCGATCGGGTGATCCCGCTGATGGCCGAGGGGCTGGTCCTCCCCTATCTCGACATCCCGTTCCAGCATGCCGCGCCGTCGGTGTTGAAGGCGATGAAGCGGCCCGCCAACGAGGCGAAGGTGCTGGAGCGGATCCGCGCCTGGCGCGAGATCTGCCCCGAAATCGCGATCCGCTCGTCCTTTGTCGTGGGCTTTCCCGGCGAGACGGAGGAGGATTTCGACTATCTCCTCCAGTGGCTGGAGGAAGCGCGGCTGGACCGCGTCGGCGCCTTCCGCTTCGAGCCGGTGCAAGGGGCGGCGGCGAACGGGCTTCCCGGCGCCGTGCCGGAAGAAGTGAAGGAAGAGCGCTACGCCCGGCTCATGGAGCTCACCGCCCGCATATCGGCCGAGAAGCTGCTGGCGAAGGTCGGCCGCACAATAGACGTCCTCATCGACATTGCGGACGGCGAAGGCGGCGCCACCGGCCGCTCCAAGGCGGACGCGCCGGAGATAGACGGCGAAGTCCACCTCCGAGACGCCGCGGGGGCGGAATCGGGCCATATCGTCCGCGTGCTTGTCGAGGACGCTGACGAGCACGATTTGTACGGGGTCCCGGTCCCCGCCTGAACCTCGAGCTAAATGGCTGCGGCGCGGAGCAAATTCGCGTTACGTGCATTTATGCTGCAGTGCAACATCAACGGCTTCGAGCCGGAGACTCCCTTGACCTCTCGATCTTCCCGAGGCGCCCGCCGGGCCGCGCCCGCCCTCGTTCACTTTGCCCTCGCGCTGGGCGGTTTCGCAATCGGCACCACCGAATTCGCGACGATGAGCCTGCTGCCGTTCATGGCGCAGGGCCTCGGTGTGGACGAGCCCGCCGCCGGCCATGTGATCAGCGCTTACGCGCTCGGCGTGGTGGTGGGCGCGCCGCTGCTGGCGGTGCTCTCCGCGCGGCTGACGCGGCGGACCCTCCTCCTGCTGCTGATGGCGCTGTTCGCGCTCGCCAACGGGCTCAGCGCCCTGGCGCCGAGCTACGGCTGGATGCTGGCCTTCCGCTTCCTCTCCGGCCTGCCGCACGGCGCCTATTTCGGCATCGCCGCCCTCGTCGCCGCTTCGCTCGTCCCGGACGACAAGCGCACGCAGGCGGTGGCGCGCGTCATGCTCGGGCTGACGGGCGCGACCATCGCCGGGGTTCCGTTCGCCAACTGGCTCGGCCAGGCGCTCGGCTGGCGCTGGGGGTTCGGCGTGGTCGCCGTGGTCGCGGTGGCGACGGTGGCGATGATCTGGCTGGTGGCGCCGCGCGGCGCCCCCGAGCCCGGCGCCAGCCCGTTGCGCGAGTTGAGCGCGCTCGGACGCCGCCAGGTCTGGCTCACCCTCGCGACCGGGGCGATCGGCTTCGGCGGGATCTTCGCCGTCTACACCTATCTCGCCTCGACCCTGATGGAGGTGACCGGCGTCGGCGCGGGGGCGGTTCCGCTCGTCCTCGTCATGTTCGGCCTCGGTGCGACGGCGGGGAACCTCATCGTCCCTCGCTTCGCCGACCGCGCGCTGATGCCGACGGCGGGCGCGCTCCTGGTGGGAAGCGCCGCCGCCCTCGCCCTCTATCCGCTCGCAGCGGCGAACATCTGGTCGATCTCCGCCGCCGTCTTCGCGATCGGCGTCGGCGCGTCGCTCGGCACCGTGCTCCAGACCCGGCTGATGGACGTGGCCGGCGACGCGCAGAGCCTCGCCGCGGCGCTCAACCACAGCGCCTTCAACCTCGCGAACGCGCTCGGGCCCTGGCTCGGCGGTGTGGCGATCGCCGCCGGCTACGGCTGGACGTCGACCGGATGGGTGGGCTGCGCCCTTGCGCTCGGCGGCCTCGCCTTCTGGGCGCTGTCGCTCTACGACGCCCGCGCGCGCCGACCCCTTTTGCTGGCCGAGGGTTGCGCCTAGGACGGCAGCGATGACCGACCTCGCCGCCCTCCTCCAGCCCGACCGCGGCGGAGCCGCCGTCCCGCTCAGGCTCGTCGACAAGAGGGGGTTCGACGAGTGGCTGAAGGCGCAGCCGGAGCGGGTGCGGCAGGCGGTGGGGGCGCACGGCTTCCGCGGCGAGGCCTACCAGCTCGCGATCCTGCCCGGCGACAAGTCCGGCTGGTCGGCAGTGCTCGGCGTGGCGGATGTCGACGCCCTCAGCCCCTGGTGCCTCGCGAAGGCCGCGGAGAGCCTGCCGGAGGGCCGCTACCGGGTCGAAAGTCATGCCCCCGGGGCCGCCGCGCTCGGCTGGGTCCTCGGCCAGTACGCCTTCGAGCGCTACAAGCAGCCGAAGCACAAGAAGGGCCCCCGCGTCCTCCTCACCCCGGAACCGGCACGGATCGAGGAGATTGTGCTGCTCGCCGAGGCGACGAACCTCGTGCGCGACCTCGTCAATACGCCCGCGGGAGATCTGGGCCCGGCCGAGCTCGAAGCCGCGGTGCGCGAGGTGGCGGAGGAATGCGGCGCCACCGTCAGCGTGACCGCGGGCGCGGCGCTCGAGGAGGGGTATCCGATGGTCGCCGCAGTCGGCCGCGCCGCCTCGCCGGACCGGGCGCCCCGGCTCATAGAAGTGGAATGGGGCGACCAGCGCGCGCCGCGCCTCGCCGTCGTCGGCAAGGGCGTCTGCTTCGACAGCGGCGGGCTCGACATCAAGCCCTCTTCGGGCATGCGGCTGATGAAGAAGGACATGGGCGGTGCCGCGCATGCGCTGGCGCTGGCGCGGCTGGTCATGAAAAGCCGCCTCCCCGTTCGCCTCCACCTTCTCATCCCGGCGGTCGAGAATGCCGTCTCCGGCGCCGCCTTTCGGCCGGGCGATATCCTGAGAAGCCGCAAGGGCCTCACCGTCGAGGTCGGCAACACCGACGCCGAGGGGCGCCTGATCCTCGGCGACGCGCTTGCCCGCGCGGCCGAGGCGGAGCCTGGCCTGATCCTCGATTTCGCCACCCTGACGGGGGCCGCGCGGGTGGCGCTGGGGCCGGACCTCCCGGCCCTCTTCGCCAACGACCAGGAACTGGCGGGAGCGCTCCTGACGGCGGGTGAAGCCGCCGCGGATCCCGTGTGGCGGATGCCGCTGTGGAAGCCGTACGAGGAGATGCTCGCCTCCGACCTGGCCGACCTCGGCAACGTCTCCGAAGCGCCGATGGCGGGGGCGGTGACCGCCGCCCTGTTCCTCCAGAAGTTCGTGCCCGAGGGCACGCCCTGGGCCCATTTCGACACCTTCGCCTGGCGGTCCGCGGCCAGGCCCGGACGGCCCAAAGGCGGCGATGCGCTGGGGCTGTGGGCGGCCTGGTCGATGCTGCGGACCCGCTACGGCGTCTGACGAGCAGCCGCGTTTTTGCGTCGAATTCTCAATAGATAACGAAACGAAACCCGATCTGACTGGTTGTACGACCGAAACAGACGCGTCTCGGAATCGGAGAAGACCAGTGCCAGAGCGCGGCCTCAGAAGCTGGATGCAGACGCTGATCAGCTATGTGCGATCAGGTCAACCCGACCTCACCAACCGTCAGATGGCGCTGCTGATGCTCGTTTATCTGACTCCCGGCCCCCACACGGTCCGCGGCCTTGCCCATACCCTGGGCGTCTCCAAGCCCGTGATCACGCGCGCCTTGAATACGCTGGGCACGCTCGGCTATCTGCGGCGCGTCCGCGACGAGACCGATCGCCGCAACGTGTTCGTTGCGAAGACCAGCATAGGGCAGGAGTTCCTTGAGCGCTTCGAACGCAATATCGAGCAGCAGGACGGCTCCGGCCGCCGCAGCGGCGCCAGGGAACGGGGAATCCTCCTCCAGCACGGTTGAGCGCTTTTCCCTTTCAGGTCCTTCCGTACGCCCGGACCCGCGCCTCAACGCCTGGCGGAGCGACATCGCCGACATCGCGCTGGCCAGCCAGCTCTTCGCCCCGCATTACGCGCGGCCGCTGACCCGCGCCTGCGGGCTGCTGCCGACTTTGCTGCGCGCGGAGCCGTCCGACACCGCGCAGGCCGTCTCCGAGCTGCTGCCGGGCGAGGAATTCGCCGTGCTCGACATCACCGCAGGCTGGGCATGGGGCTATTGCCTGCTCGACCACCGCGTCGGCTATATCGAGGCGATCGAGCTCAGCGAGCCGCTCGAGACCACGCATATCGTCGTCGAGGCCACAGCGCCGATCCAGACGTGCGGCGATCCGCTCTCCGCTGCGATCGCGCACCTTCCGATGGGCGCGCGGCTCCACGGCCATGTCCGCGGAGCGATGCTGCAGATCGAGGGCGGCTGCATCCCCCTCTCCTACCTGCGCCGTGCCGGCGAGCGTGACGAGGATCCGGTCGCCGTCGCCCGGCGGCTGCTGGGCGCGCCCTACCGTCCGGGGGGACGGACCAGCCACGGCATAGACTGTTCGGGCCTGGTCCAGCTCTCGCTCCAGCTCTGCGGGCTCGATTGCCCGCGCGACGCCGATCACCAGCGACGGCTCGGGGAGGCCGTTCCGGATGGCGCCCCGCTGCGCCGCGGCGACCTGCTGTTCTGCGACGAGCATGTTGGGATGATGATCGACGACATGATGGCGATCCAGGTCAGTCACACGGCGAGGAAGGTGACGGTCGAGCCGTTCCGCTGCGCCCAGGCGCCGGGAAGCGGCTCCGGGATCGAACGGCGGCGGCTGAGCTTCTGACTAGATGCCGCGGGCGCGGCGTATCTCCCGCCACTTGATCACGTTGGCGTTGTGCTCGGCGAGGGTGTTCGCGAAGACGTGACCGCCGGTGCCGTCGGCGACGAAGTAGAGCGCCTGGGTCTGCGCCGGGTTCAGCACCGCCTCGATCGAGGCCCTGCCGGGGTTGGCGATCGGGCCGATGGGGAGGCCCGTCATCGTGTAGGTGTTGTAGCCGTTGCGGGCGCGAAGCTCCGAGAGGAGGATGGGACGGCCGAGCGGCTTGCCCTTGCTGGTCGGGTAGATCGAGGTGGGATCGGCATCGAGCTTGATCCCCTGGCGGAGCCGGTTCGAGTAGACGCCGGCGACCATCGGCCGCTCGGAAGCCTTGCCGGTCTCCTTTTCGACGATCGAGGCGAGGATCACCGCCTCCCTCTTGTCCTTGACGACGGTGGCCGGGCTGCGCTTCGGCCAGAGCTCGTCCAGCGTTCTCGCCATCGCCGCCTGCATACGGGCGAGCACCGCCGCGCGCGGCTCCCCGCGCTGGTAGCTGTAGCTGTCGGGAAGCACGGACCCCTCCTGCGGCACCGGCACCTCTCCGGTGAGCGCCGGGGCCTTCATCAGCCGCTCCCACACCAGGATGGACGGCATGCCTTCGGGGATGGTGACCATCCGCTGCAGCGTCTTGCCCTCCTGCAGCAGCGAGAGGATTCGGGCGTGGCTGGCATGGGCGGGGATCTCGTACTCGCCCGCCTTGATCGATGCCCCGCCGCCGAACACCTTGGTCTGGAACAGGAAGCGGCCCGACGACGCGATCACGCCGGCATCCTGCAGCTGCTTCGCGGCGGCGACGAGGCTCGTCCCCGGCGCGATCACCACCGCGGTCGCCCTCTGCGCGGGGCCGGCGGCGTTCCAGCCCTGGATGAACCAGAGGCCGACGGCCAGGGCGACCACGAGGACGAGGCCGAGCCCGAGCAGCTTCTTCATGCGCGGGTCAGACCGCTTTCATGACGAGGCTGGCGTTGGTGCCGCCGAAGCCGAAGCTGTTGTTAAGGATCGCCTTGACCGGCCGCTCCTTGGCCACGTGGGGGACGAGGTCGACCCCGGCGGTGCCGTCGCTCGGATTGTCGAGGTTGAGCGTCGGCGGCACGATCTGGTCGCGGATGGCAAGGATGCAGAAGATCGCCTCGACCGCGCCCGCGCCGCCGAGCAGGTGGCCGATCGCCGACTTGGTCGAGCTCATCGACAGCTTGCCGACCGCGTTGCCGAACAGGCGGCGCACCGCGCCGAGCTCCAGCTCGTCGCCGAGCGGCGTCGAGGTGCCGTGGGCGTTGATATAGTCGATGTCCGAGAGGTCGAGGCCGGAGCGCTTCATCGCCACTTCCATCGCGCGGTAGCCGCCCGCGCCCTCGGGGTGGGGGGCGGTGACGTGGTAGGCGTCGCCCGACATGCCGTAGCCGATCACTTCGGCGTAGATTTTGGCGCCGCGCTTCTTCGCCTTCTCATACTCCTCGAGCACGATGACGCCGGCGCCTTCGCCCATGACGAAGCCGTCGCGGTCCTTGTCGTAGGGTCGGCTGGCCTTTTCCGGCTGGTCGTTGAACTGGGTGGACAGCGCCCGGGCCTGGGCGAATCCGGCGATTCCGATCGGGCAGATCGCCGCCTCGGCGCCGCCGGCGAGCATCACGTCGGCATCGTCCATCGCGATCATCCGCGCGGCGTCGCCGATCGAGTGGGCGCCGGTCGAGCAGGCGGTGACGACCGCGTGGTTCGGCCCCATCAGCCCGTATTTGATCGAGACCTGGCCGGAGATCAGGTTGATCAGGCGGCCGTGGACGAAGTGCGGACTGACCCGGCGGGGCCCCTTCTCGTGGAGGACGAGGCTCTCCTTCTCGATCCCGGGAAGCCCGCCGATGCCCGAGCCGATCGACACTCCGATCCGGTAGCGATTCTCCTCGCTCTCGTCGGTGAGGCCGGCATCCTCGAGCGCCTGGCCGGCGGCATCGATGCCGAAGACGATGAACGGATCGACCTGGCGCTGGACCTTGTGGTCGACGCGCTTGTCGGCATCGAAGCCGTATTCATGGTCCTTCGGCTTCACCTCGCAGGCGATCTTGCAGGCGTAATCCGTGGGATCGAAATGGCTGATCCGCCCCGCGCCGCTCTTGGACGCGAGGATGTTCCTCCAGCTCGTCTCCACGTCCCCGCCCAGCGGAGACACCATGCCAAGTCCGGTGACGACAACGCGGCGCATCAGAAACTCCCGGTCAGAAAGTCAAAACGGCTCCCCGGCGGCGGACGGGGAGCCGTTTCGAGAAAGCGGCCCTTGCCCCGCCGTCCGGCGGAGGCCCGGCGGCTCAGGCCTTGTTGGCGTCGATATAGTCGATCGCGTCGCGCACCGTGCTGATCTTCTCGGCGGCGTCGTCCGGGATCTCGACCCCGAATTCCTCCTCGAACGCCATGACCAGCTCGACGATGTCGAGGCTGTCGGCGCCGAGATCGTCGATGAAGCTCGCTTCCTCGGTCACCTTGTCGGCCTCGACGCCGAGATGCTCGACGACGATTTTCTTCACGCGATCGGCGGTCTCGCTCATATTCTACCCTTCCCTAGGCGTTGTTTGAATTCGCCCTAGCCGCTCGCAAGCCGCGCTGGCAAGTGGCCGGAGCGCCCGGCATCGGCCGCCGCGTTACAGCATCACCATGCCGCCGTTCACGTGCAGCGTCTGGCCCGTGACGTAGGCGGCTTCGCGACTCGCCAGGTAAACGGCGGCCGCCGCAACGTCGTTCCCCTCGCCCAGGCGGCCGGCGGGAATGCGCCCGGTCAGCGCTTCCTTCTGCGCGTCCGGCAGCGCGTCCGTCATCGCGGAGCGGATGAAGCCCGGGGCGATGCAGTTGATCGTGATGTTGCGGCTGGCGACTTCCTGCGCCATCGCCTTCGACATGCCGACGATGCCCGCCTTGGACGCGGCGTAATTGGCCTGGCCCGGATTGCCGATCGCGCCCACGACCGAGGTGATCGAGATGATCCTGCCGTATTTCGCGCGCATCATCGGCTTCAGCGCCGCCCGGGAGAGGCGGAACGCGGCTTCGAGATTGATCCGGATCACCTCCGCCCACTCCTCGTCCTTCATCCGCATGGCGAGGTTGTCGCGGGTGACCCCGGCATTGTTGACGAGGATATCCAGCTTGCCGAGCGCCTCCACCGCCTGCGGCACCAGCGCGTCCACCGCGGCCGGGTCGGAGAGGTTCGCCGGCAGCGCCACATGATCGCCGCCGAGGCTCGAGCGGAAGCCCTCCAGCTTGTCGACGTTGGAGCCCGACACGGCGAGCCGAGCCCCCTGCCCCGCCAGCGCCTGAGCGATCGCCGACCCGATGCCTCCGGAAGCTCCGGTCACGAGAGCGGTCATTCCTGATAGGTCGAACATGATCATTCTCCAGAGGGTGCTTCGTTCACGCGGAGGCGCGGAGAAGAAGAGGGAGTCGCGGAGGGGCGATAGTCGTTAACGATCCGCCTGACGCCCTCTTTGAGGGTCTCGCCGCCGAAGTTCAGGAGCAGGCCGACAGGTTGCCTCAGCAACCGTAGATAGGTGAGGACCTGCTTCGCATGGACGGGCATCAGCCGGTCGACTGATTTGATCTCCACGAGCAGCCGATCGTCGATCATCAAATCGGCGCGGAACGCGCCAACGAAGCGAACACCTTCGAATTCCGCGCTGATCAGCTTCTGCCTCTCCACCCGATACCCCAAGACCTCGAGCCGCTGGGCAAGGAGCGCTTCGTAGACCGATTCGAGCAGCCCCGGCCCCAGCTCGCGGTGGAGCCGGAGGGCGACGTCGAGGACGTCGCCGGTTACCTCGTCGATGTCCTTCATTCCTCCACGTCTTCTCCGCGCCTCAACCTTCTTCTCCGCGCCTCCGCGTGAACCTCTAGACTTCCCTCGCCAGCGCCTCGAGGTCGTCCATCGTGACGACGCTGGTCACCTTTGCATCCGGGGCGATGCGTTTGACCATGGGGCCGAGCACCTTCCCGCCGAATTCGACGAAGTGGCTCACCCCCGCCTCGGCCATGGCGGCGATGCTTTCGCGCCAGCGGACCATGCCGGTGACCTGCTCGACGAGCAGGCGGCGGATTTCACTGGGGTCCTGCACCGGGGCGGCGGTGACGTTGGCGTAGACGGGCACCGCGGGCGCGGCGAGCTGCGCGTCGGCGAGCGCCTGCTCCATCGCCCGGGCCGCCGGCTCCATCAGCGGCGAGTGGAAGGGCGCGGACACGGGAAGGAGGACGGCGCGTTTCGCCCCCTTCTCCTTCGCGATCGTCAACGCCCGCTCGACCGCTCCGCGGTGGCCGGAGATGACGACCTGGCTGGGATCGTTGTCGTTGGCGACGGTGCAGACCTCGCCCTGCGCGGCGGCATCCGCGACCTGCTGGGCGACGTCCAGGCTGGCTCCCAGCAGCGCGGCCATCGCGCCTTCCCCCACCGGCACCGCCGCCTGCATCGCCTGCCCGCGCAGCTTCAGCAGGCGTGCGGTGGTGGAGACGTCGAAGCTCCCGGCGGCGGCCAGGGCGGTATATTCGCCGAGGCTGTGGCCTGCGACGAAATCGGCCTTGCCGATATCGATACCGGAGACGCGGAAGGTGGCGAGGGCGTTGGCCATGATCGCCGGCTGGGCATTCTCGGTGAGGGTCAGGTCCTCGATCGGGCCTTCCGCCATCAGCCGCGCGAGATGCTGCCCGAGCGCCTCGTCCACCTCCTCGAACAGCTGCCGCGCGGTCGCGCTCGCCTCCGCCAGCGCCTTGCCCATGCCGACCGACTGGCTCCCCTGCCCGGGAAAGATGAATGCACGCATTCCACACCCTCTCGTCATTGCGAGGAGCGTAGCGACGAAGAAGTAGCAGGTCGCCGTGCCCCCGGCACGGCTGCGGACTACCGGGGGTAGTCCGCATCTGCAACTTCTGCGCGCCGGCAGCCAGGCAGGGGCTCGCCACTGGCCATCTCTACACGCCAGTGTGAAACCTCCTCGAAAGCAGCTGGCAGCGGTCGGTCCGCTAAGACCACGAGCGAACCTCCGCTGGGCGGAAGTGCGACTTGCCTTCGCAGGATGTTCGTGCTATGTTCCGCTGCATGGACGTGCTCCACTCTGCTGACGGATTCCTGCCACGTAGCGCGCGCGATGCGGCGGCCGGGCATAGGAAGCCTTTCAGTCCCTGGAAGCCGAAACTTCAGAGCCACCTCGGCGGGAGCCCCGAGGCGATTCCATGTGACTCTCGTGCCAGTCGCGCCGTTCGCCCGCGCCGCCGCGGCTAAGGGCGGGAGTCTCGCGCTTCGGCCGCCGGGGCGGCGGGAGGGAATCGCATGGAGACCATGAACTTCATGAACTTCACCTCAGACGGAGGCTTGATTTTTCACCCCATCTCGGCCATCTGCCCCCCGTCCGGGGCGGAAGGCCGTGCGCCTCCCGCCCCGGTTCAATTTGAGACGACAGCCGGAGGGACGTCCGCACTGGGCGGCGTCAGCGATCGGCCAA
>DASVVY010000098.1:0-37636 GCA_036386335.1 Allosphingosinicella sp.
GCGGACATTGCCCCGGTACAGGGTCACGACCAATGCGACGGCAATCAGCAACAGCGCGAGCCCGACAAACACCTTCAGCCAGAAATCGACCGGTTCCGGCCGTTTGAACAAACGGCTCCCGCAAGCCGCCGCGATCAGCGCACCCACGAGCCCCTGGATGAACGCCACAGCCACCCCGCCCGGGCGGCCGATCTCGATGCTTTCCCAACCGGAGATGGAGGCAAGAACCATCCCCAAGCCGTTACCCACCGCCAAACCGAGCAGCATGAGAGGGAATGCTGCCGGATAGTGCCACCAGTTCAAGTCTCGCGACGGGCTCTCCATCACACCCGCATCGGCATCAGCACGTAGAGCGCTGGCGCCCGGTCGTTCTCGCGCAGCAGGGTCGGAGCGGCGGCGTCGGCGAGGTGCATCTCGACGAGGTCGCCCTCCATCTGGCCGAGGATGTCGAGGAGGTAGCGGGCGTTGAAGCCGATCTCGAGGCCGTCGGCGCTATAGTCGCCGGGCACCTCCTCGGCGGCGGTGCCGTTCTCCGGGCTGCTCACGGAGAGGGTGACGCGGTCGCGGTCGAGCGCCATCTTGACGGCGCGCGTCTTCTCGCTGGCGATGGTCGAGACTCGGTCGACGCCTTCCTCGAAGCTCCTCGGGTCGATGCGAAGGAGCTTGTCGTTGGCCGTCGGGATGACGCGGCTGTAATCGGGAAAGGTGCCGTCGATCAGCTTCGAGGTCAGGATCGCGTTGCCGAGGCCGAAGCGGACCTTGGTCTCGGAGAGCGAGATCTGGACGGTGCCGTCGACCTCGTCGAGCAGCTTCCTGAGCTCGGCGACGCATTTGCGCGGGATGATCACGTCCGGCATGCCCTCGGCGCCCGCAGGCCGCGGCACGGTGACGCGGGCGAGGCGGTGGCCGTCGGTGGCGGCGGCCTTGAGGACCGGCTGGCTCTCGTCCGAGACGTGGAGGAAGATGCCGTTCAGATAGTAGCGCGTCTCTTCGGTCGAGATGGCGAAGCGGGTCTTGTCGATGATCTGGCGGAGCGTCGCGGCGGGGAGCTCGAAGCGGGTCGGCAGGTCGCCCTCAGCAATGACCGGGAAGTCGTCGCGCGGCAGCGTGGCGAGGTTGAAGCGGGCGCGGCCGGCATTGACCTGCATCTTGCCCTCGGCGGCGTTCAGCTCGACCTGGCTGCCTTCCGGAAGCTTGCGCGCGATGTCGAACAGGGTGTGGGCGGAGACGGTGGTGGCGCCGGGCTGGGTCACGTCGGCTTCGACGGTCTCGTTGATCTGGAGGTCGAGATCGGTCGCCATCAGGCGGAGCCCGACGCCCTCGCCCGCCTCGATCAGCACGTTCGAGAGGATCGGAATGGTGTTCCTGCGCTCCACCACGGATTGGACGTGGCCCAGGCTCCGGAGAAGCGTAGCCCGTTCGATCGTCGCCTTCATCGATTACCCCTGCCTGCCCGGATTTCGGATTCAACAGGAGTTATAGCGGCCCGCGCGAAGCCCGCCAGTGGCTTGTGGCCGTAAAAAAAGGCCGGAGCATCGCTGCCCCGGCCTTTCCCGTCGCAGGAAGAGCTTCCCGTCAGAAGCGGAAGCCGACCCCGGCAACCACCTGGTGGCGCTCGACGCCCGCTTCATAGTTGGAATAGCGATATTCCAGCTTGGCGAGCAGGTTCGTGCCGATGTCGTACTGGACGCCGAGGCCGGCGCGCACGCCGTCCAGGTTGACGCCGTCATCATCCGCCTTGACCCGCGCATTGGTGTAGCCGGCCTTGACGTAAACGAGCGCGTCCTCACCCATGCGGGTGCCGATCCGGCCGCCCGCATAGAGGTCCCGGCCCGCTCTTAGGCACTCGCCGAAATCGCATTCCTTCGCGGTCGAGTCGGTCGCCTCCAGCTCAATGCCGAAGACCATGTTGCCCCCGCCGAAATCATAGCCGGCGGCAACGCCGTAGAGGATGCCGTCGCTGTCCGACTCCTCGACGCCGCCCTGGACGTAATCGAACCCGCCGATCACCTCGATATGGCCGCCGCCAGTGGTGCCGGCGGTGTCCTGCGCATAGGCAGGCGCGGCGAAGACGGTGGCCGCCGCAGCCGCAAGGATGAACTTCCGCATGTAATATCTCCTGATCTGACCCCGCCCCCACGGGGAGTCCGCCCCGAGATAGAGGCTCCCGCGAACGGCGCAACCGTCACTAAGCAAGTAGTCGCAGAGTGTTACCGCGGCGCAACATAACGATTGCGCATTCCGGTGAGGGTGACGATGCGCCCCAACGAAAAGGGCCGGGGGTGAGCCCCGGCCCTTTCTCTCGGCAAGTCGGCTTCCCGGCGATCAGAAGCGGAAGCCGAGACCGACGACGCCCTGATGCCGCGTTACCCCGGCTTCGTAGTTCGAATAGCGATATTCGACCTTCACCAGCATTCCCGAGGCCGTGCTCCACTCGACGCCCGCGCCGGCGCGGAGGCCGTCGAGGTTGGTGGCCGCGCTGACGTCGCCGTCGGTGGCCTTGACGCGGAAGTTGGTGTAGCCCGCCTTCGCGTAGATGAGGGCATCGTCCGAGACCTGGAATCCGGCGCGGCCGCCGGCATAGAGATCCCGCCCCGCCTTCAGGCAGACGCCCTCGACGCACTGTTGGAGCGTCGACTCGGTCCCTTCGGCCTCGACGCCGAACACGATGTTGCTCGCGCCGCCGAAGTCGAAGCCGCCGGCGATGCCGTAGACGCCGCCGCTTTTCGCATCGCCACCGGCGCGGATGATGTCCACGCCGCCGACGACCTCAACGTGCGCGCCGGCGAAACCGGCGTTGCCCTCATCCTGCGCAAGCGCAGGCGTGGCGGAAGCCGCGGCGAGCACCGCCGCAGCAAAAATCAAACGCATTCCTTATTCTCCCTGGATTACCCCGCATCCCGCAGGGCGCCGCACCAATAGAGGCTTGATCTCAGGGGGCAATTTCCAGCGGCGTGTGGCAGCTCGAAAAAACCGGATAGTTGCGCCGCGACCACAGCGCTGGGCCGCGACGTCACGAAAAGGGCCGGGCGTTGCCGCCCGGCCCTCCGGTTTCCGATCGGTTCGAAATCAGAAGCGGAAGCCGAACCCGACCACGCCCTGGTGCTTCTCGAAGCCCTGCTCGTAGTTGGAGTAGCGATACTCCGCCTTGGCATAGGCGTTGGTGCCGAGACCGAACTCGACGCCCGCGCCGACGCGGACGCCGTCGAGGTTTGCCGAATCCGAGAAGTCGGCCGTGGTGCCCGGCGCGTCATAGTCGAGCTTCACGCGGTTGTTGGTGTAGCCCGCCTTGGCGTAGAGGAGCGCATTCGAGCCGACCAGCGCACCGGCGCGGCCGCCGACATAGAGGTCGCGGCCCATCTTCGCGCAGAGCTGGTCGCCGGTGACGTCGACGCCGCCGACGCACTCGTCGACGGTGGAATCGGTGGCCTCGGCCTCGACGCCGAACACGGCGCCGCCGGCGCGCATGTCATAGCCGGCGCCGATCCCGTAGGAGACGCCGTCGCTCTTCCCGCCCTCGACCTCGGCGCGGTCGTAGCCGACCAGGCCTTCGATGCGCACGCCGGAGAAGGACTGGCCGTCCTGCGCCAGCGCCGGAGTTGCGACACCAGCCGCCAACAGGGCGGCAACAACATACTTACGCATTCAATCTAACTCCCTTATTCGGTTCCGGTTTGGAACTGCGGGCCCCCAGCGGCTCGCGGTGGGAAATGTTTCATGAACCCAGGATAAACGGCAGCGACTGTGGTTTGCAGGCCACAACAGTCCAAAGCGGGACGGAACGATGCGCCTACGCAATTTTGTGCTTGTCTTTCTTATGGTTGCCGCTCCCGCCGCGGCACAGCGTCAATCGCTCGGAATTTTTTCACTGTGGGGGGCGTTTCGCGACGGCGGGCGCTGCTACGCGGTCGCGGAACCGGACCAGGGCGGCCGTGACCGCGAGGTGCGGCCGTTCGCCGCCGTCTCCTGGGGCGGGGGCGTGCGGGGGCAACTCCACGTCCGCCTCAGCCGCTCCAAGCGCAGCGGCTCGGCGGTGCTGCTGCGCATCGGCGACCGGACCTTCCAGCTGATCGGCGGCGGCGACAATGCCTGGGCTCCGGACGCGGCCGCCGACGCGGAGATCGTCGCAGCGATGCGCGGCAATCTCGACATGAGCGTCGAGACCCGGTCGCAGACCGGCGCGCTGGTGCGCGACCATTACGCGCTTCGCGGCGCCGCGACCGCGATCGACGCGGCCGCGATCGGCTGCGCACCGCGGCGCGGCTGAGAGGCTGGCAAAAGCGGCCCTGCGCCCCTACATAGCGGGCCTCATGTCAGCTCCGATGCCCATCCCCGGTCACATCGACCCGGTTCCCGTCCCGCGCCCCGTCCAGGCGGACGCCGACGGCCGCGTCGACCTCGTCGGCCTCTCGCGCCCCGAGATCCGACACGCGCTCGCCGGGGCCGGGCTCGACGAGCGGCAGGCGAAGCTCCGCGCGAAGCAGATCTGGCACCAGATCTACAATCGCGGCGCCACCCATTTCGAGGCGATGAGCGACATCGCGAAGCCGCAGCGCGCCTGGCTCGCCGACCGGTTCAAGGTCGGGCGGCCGCAAGTGGTGGTCCAGCAGGTCTCGACCGACGGCACCAGGAAGTGGCTGCTCAAGACCGACGACGGCCACGATTTCGAGATGGTCTTCATCCCCGACGCGGACCGCGGCACCTTGTGCGTGTCGAGCCAGGTCGGCTGCACCTTGAACTGCCGCTTCTGCCACACCGGCACGATGCGGCTGGTGCGCAACCTGCGGCCGGGCGAGATCGTCGGCCAGGTGATGCTCGCCCGCGACGCCCTCGGCGAGTGGCCGTCGCAGCCGGAAGGGCGCCTGCTCTCCAACATCGTGATGATGGGGATGGGCGAGCCGCTCTACAATTTCGACAATGTCCGCGACGCGCTCCGGATCGTGATGGACGGCGACGGGCTGGGGCTTTCGCGCCGCCGCATCACCCTCTCCACCTCCGGCGTGGTGCCGATGATGGCCCGCGCCGGCGAGGAGATCGGCGTCAACCTCGCCGTCTCCCTCCATGCGGTCACCAAGGAGATACGCGACGAGATCGTGCCCCTCAATCGCAAATACGGGATCGAGGAGCTGCTCGAGGCCTGCGCCGCCTATCCCGGCGCGAACAATGCGCGGCGCATCACCTTCGAATATGTGATGCTGAAGGACAAGAACGACAGCGACGAGCATGCCCGCGAGCTCGTCCGCCTGATCCGCAAGTACAAGCTGCCCGCCAAGGTGAACCTGATCCCGTTCAACCCGTGGCCGGGGGCGCCCTACGAATGCTCGGACGAGGAGCGGGTGCAGCGGTTCAGCGACATCGTCTTCGAGGCGGGCATTTCCGCCCCGATCCGGCGGCCGCGCGGGCGCGACATCATGGCCGCCTGCGGGCAGCTCAAGTCGGCGGCCGAGAAGAAGAGCCGCGCCGAGCTCGACCGCATCGCCGAGGAAAAGCAGACGGCGCTCGCCTGAGGGGCCGCGGGAGGCTCGCCAACGTCTTGTGAATGAAGGGCGCGGCGCTATCATCCCGCCGAAAGGGGAGCGCCGTTGGTCCTGCACATGCCGATCAACCCGGCCGATTGCCGAATGGGCGACCTGGTGGAGCGCTTCGACTGGAGCGCGACGCCGCTCGGCCCCCGGCAGGCGTGGCCGGAGCGGCTGCGCTTCGCGCTCGACCTCTGCCTGGCCTCCAGCGCCGCCGCCGCAGTATATTGGGGGCCGGAGCTCATCTTCCTCTACAACGACGCCTTCGCGCAGATCCTCGGCGAGGGCCATCCGCGCCTGCTCGGCCGCCCGGCGCGAGAGGTGTGGGGCGACAGCTGGGACTGGATCGGCCGCCAGTTCGAGCAGGTGATCGAGAGCGGCGAAGGCCTCTCGATCGCCGAGCAGATGGTGCCGCTGGTGCGCGGCGGCCTGGTCGAGGAGACCTACTGGAATTGCAGCTTCACGCCGATCCGGGGCGAAGGGGGCGAGATCGAAGGCGTTTTCGGGCTGCGCGAGGAGGTCACCCGGGCGGTGCTGGCGGAGCGGCGCCTCTCCTTCCAGATCCGCGTCGCCGACGGGCTCCGGGGCGAAAAGGACGCCGAGGCGGTGAAGCACGCGGCGACGCGGCTGCTCGGCGAGTATCTCGCCGCTTCGCGGGTCGGCTATGCGGAAGTGGACGAGGACGGCGGCACCGCCTGGGTGCGCAGCGACTGGACGCGCGAGCCGGGGGTGCTCAGCCTCGCCGGGCAGAAAGCGGACCTCGCCGCCTTCGGCGCCGAGGCGCTCGCCCTGTTGCGGGCCGGCGAGGTGCTCGCCATCCCCGACATCCGCGCCCTGCTCGGCGCCGGCGAGATAAGGGAGCGGTGGGAAGCGATCGGCATGCGCGCGCTGATCACCGTCCCACTGGTCCACGAAGGGGCGCTCAAGGCCCTGCTTTTCGTCCACGAACCCCAGCCGCGCCAGTGGCGCCGGTCGGAGGCGGCGATGGCGCGCGACGTCGCCGAGCGGACCTGGGCGGCGGTCGAGCGGGCGCAGGCCGAGCAGGGGCTGCGCGACAGCGAGGACCATTACCGCCACACCGTCGAGCTCAACCCGCAGGTGACCTGGACGGCGCTGCCGGACGGGCAGCTCAACCGCGTCGCCAATCGCTGGAGCATCTGGACCGGGACGAACGGCCTCGGCGACAGCTGGGCCGAGGCGATCCACCCCGACGACCGGGAACGGACCTTCGAGACGTGGCGGGAGAGCGTCGCCACCGGCGAAACCTACGACATCGAACACCGCGTCCGGATGCGCGACGGCAGCTATCGCTGGGCGCGCTCCCGCGCCTTTCCGCGCCGTTGCCGCGGCGGCAGCATCTCGCTCTGGTACGGCACCACGGAGGACATACAGGAACGCAAGGCCGCCGAGGACCGGCAGCGGCTGCTGATCAACGAATTGAACCACCGCGTGAAGAACACGCTCGCCACCGTCCAGGCGATCGCCTTCCAGACGCTGAAGGGCGACATTCCGGTCGGCGAGGGGCGCAGCCGGTTCGAGGCGCGGCTGATGGCGCTGTCGCGCGCCCACAACCTGCTCACCGAGCAGAGCTGGCGCCGCGCCGCGCTCCATCGGGTCGTGCAGGACGCGACCGAGCATGTCGGCGGGGACCAAGGTAGGTTCGCGATCGCGGGAGATGCGGTCTGGCTCTCGCCCCGCGCCGCACTCGCTTTGTCGCTGGCGCTCCACGAACTCGGCACCAACGCTGCCAAATACGGGGCGCTGTCGAACGAAACGGGCCGGGTAGCGGTGCGCTGGCGGTTCGACGAGGCGCGGCTCACCTTGGACTGGAAGGAGACGGGCGGACCGCCGATCGCGTCGCCTCCCGAGCGGCGCGGCTTCGGCTCGCGCCTGATCGAGCAGGGACTGGAGGGAGAGCTTGGCGGCACCGCCCGCATCGCCTTCGAGCCCGACGGGCTGCGCTGCACCATCCACGCGGCCGCGGACGCGGTCGCCTCCCGCGAAGCCGCCGATGACTGAGCGCCGCCTGCGGGTGCTCGTCGTAGAGGACGAGATGCTGGTGGCGATGAACATCGAGGACATGCTGCTCGACCTCGGCCACGAGGTCGCCGGGATCGCCGGCCGCCTTGCGGCGGCGCTCGCCCTCGCGAAGGAGACGCGGTTCGACGCCGCCATCCTCGACGTCAATCTAGCGGGCGAGCGCTCCTTCCCGCTCGCCGACTATCTCAGCGAGCAGGGCGTCCCCTTCCTCTTCGCCACGGGCTACGGCCTCGCAGGCATCGAGGAGCCGTACCGCGCCCGGACCGTGCTCCAGAAGCCGTTCCGCCGCGCCCAGCTCGCCGCGGCACTGGCGGAAGCGGTGGGCTGACGCGCTCCGCGCGACAGCCGTTGCGCTCCCGAAATTGATCGATATTCTGCCGGGTCATGAGATTGCTCGACAAAATGCTAAGCCGCCACGTGCGCAGGGGGGAGCTGACCGTCATCACGCCGGACGGCAAGGCCCACCGCTACGGAGCCCCCGACCCCGAACTGAAGCCGGTGACGGTGCGGCTGGCGGACCGCACGACCCCGCTGCGAATCGCCCGCGACCCCGCGGTCGGAACCGCCGAGGCCTTCATGGACGAGCGCCTCATCCTCGAGCAGGGCGAAATCCTCGATCTGGTGCTGATCATCCGGCGCAACCGGCGCTGGGAGGACCGTAGCGGACCGGGCAAGTTCCTGCGCAAGGGCAGCCGCCTGACGCGGCCGATCGCGCACCTGAACTGGAAGCGGCAGGCGCAGCGCAACGTCGCCCATCATTACGACATCGGCAACGACTTCTATCGGCTGTGGCTCGAAGAGGACATGCAGTATAGCTGCGGCTACTTCACCGATCCCGGCAACAGCCTGGAGCAGGCGCAGCTCGACAAGAAGGCCCACCTCGCCTCCAAGCTGTATCTGAGGCCCGGGCAGCGGGTGCTCGACATCGGCTGCGGCTGGGGCGGCCTAGCCCTCTACCTGAACCGGGTCGCCGACGTCGATGTGCTGGGAGTGACGCTCTCCAGGGAGCAGCTGGAGCTGGCGCGCGAGCGGGCTGCCGCCGCGGGCGTGTCGGACCGGGTCAGGTTCGAGCTCATGGACTATCGCGACGTGACGGGGACGTTCGACCGGATCGTGTCGGTCGGCATGTTCGAGCATGTCGGCCCGCCCTTCTTCAAGACCTTCTTCCGCAAGTGCCGAGAGCTGCTGGCACCGGACGGAGTCATGGTCCTCCACACCATGGGCCGCATGGGGAAGCCCGGCACGACCGACCCCTTCATCCAGAAATATATCTGGCCCGGCGGCTACATCCCCGCCCTGTCGGAGATCGTCTCCGCCAGCGAGGCCGGCCGGCTGATCATGGCCGACTGCGAGGCGCTGCGGCTCCACTATCCGCCGACCGTCCTCCACTGGTACGAGCGGTTCAAGGCGGTCAGGGAAGAAGTGATCCGCCGCTATGACGAGCGTTTCTACCGGCTGTGGCTGTTCTACCTCGCAGCGGGTCTGTCGATGTTCAGCGACGGCGCGATGGTCGTCTACCAGCTCCAGTACATGCGCCGCCGCGACGCCGCGCCGACGACCCGCGACTATATGCTCCGGGACGAGGCGCGGCTGAGGGAGATGGAGGGCCCGCCGAAGACGAGCTGAAACCCCTCTTTCAGGAGGGGAGAGGGAGGTGCCTGCGGAGCGGGAGGGTGAGGGCCATACACCGCATCGTCAGGCCCTCACCTCGCGCCGCTCCCCTGAAGGGCGCGGGGAGAGGTGCTTGACCGCGCCGCCCCCTCCATGCTCATTGCGCGCAAAAGCTGGGGTGTCTGAACCATGTGGCTGCTCGACAAAATGCTTCGCAAGGTCGTCAAGAAGGGCGACCTCACCGTCATCGACCATGACGGCAAGGAATATCATTACGGCGACGGCGGCCCTGCGCCGCACGGGCCGGTGCGAGTCCGCTTCACCGACAAGGGCGCGGCGAACCATATCATCAAGGACCCGCGGGTCGGCGCCGGCGAAGTGTTCATGGACGGGCGGATGGTCATCGAGCAGGGCGACCTCAGGGACCTCGTCCTCCTCATCCGCTTCAACGCGCCGGTCGAACGCCAGGGCGACCTGAAGCCCAGGGGCCCGGTCCGCAAGACGATCGGCCGGATCGCCGGCCGCCTCGACCAGATCAACTGGAAGACGCGGTCGCGCCACAATGCCGAGCATACCTACAACCTCACCCGGCGCCTGTTCGAGCTGTTCCTCGACGAGGACCGGCAGTACACCATGGCTTATTACCGCGACCTGTCGAACAGCCTCGAAAAGGCGCAGCTCGACAAGAAGGCGCACATCGCCTCCAAAATGTACCTGAAGCCGGGGATGAAGGTGCTCGACATCGGCTGCGGCTGGGGCGGCTTCGCGCTCTATCTGCACCGCATGTACGGGGTCGAGGTGCTCGGAGTCGCGCTCGCGCCCGACCAGATCGAATTCTCGAACGAGCGGGCGAAAGAGGCCGGAGTCTCGGACAAGGTCAAGTTCGAGCTGATGGATTATCGCGACATCCAGGGCCAGTTCGACCGGATCAGCAATGTCGGCCTGATCGAGCATCTCGGCACGCCCCATTATCCCGGCTTCTACGAGCATATGCGCCGCCTCCTGAAGGACGACGGGGTGATGGTCTCCCACTGCTGCGGGCGCATGGGCGAGCCCGGAGTCACAGACAAATGGACGAGGAAGTACATCTTCCCCGGTGGCTACATCCCGGCGCTGTCGGAGCTGGTCACCCAGGCCGAGAAGCACCGGCTGATCGTCACCGACGTCGAGGCGATGCGCTACCATTATGCGCCGACGCTGGCCGAATGGTACAACCGCACCGTCATGAACAAGGACGAGATCATCGAGCTTTACGACGAGCGCTTCTACCGGATGTGGCTGTTCTACCTCGCCGGAGCCGAGGCGGCGTTCCGCTACGGCGGCATGGTCAACTGGCAGATCCAATATGTGAAGCGCCGCGACGCCATCCCGATGACGCGCGACTATATGTATGAGGAGTCGGCGCGGCTTCGCGACATGGAAGAAGCCCCGGAGTGGCACCTCGCCGCCGAGTGACGCGAAAAGGGCCGGAGCGCTGGAGCGCCCCGGCCCTTTCCTTTTTCAGCCTCTTGCGGGCTTAGCCGCGACGCTGGCCGCCGAAGGCGGCGCGGGCGGCGCGGCGCTCCTCGACCGAGACGGTGCCGTCGCGGTCGGTGTCGAGCCGCTCGAACAGCCGCAGCGCTCCGGCGCGAGCTTCGTTCAGCGACAGGCGGGAGTCGCGGTTCGCGTCGATCTCGGCGAAGTGCTGGAGGCCGAGGCGGGCGAACATGCCGCCGCCGCGATGGCCGCGGCGGCCCTCCCCGCGCTGGCCCTTGCGGGCGCCGGCGCGGGCGTCGAACTCGCCGCGGCTGACGCTGCCGTCGCGATTGGCGTCGAGGCGGGCGAAGCGGTCGCCGCGGCGCTCGCCCTTGCGGGCCTGGCGGTCGCCGCGGGCCTGCGCCCTCGCTTCGATCTCGGTGCGGGTGACGAAGCCGTCGCCGTTCGCGTCGAGCCGGGTGAACTGTGCTTCGACCATGGTGTCGAGGCCGGCGCGGGTCAGCGGCTGGGCCTGGCGCTGGCCGCCGGGCTGGGCGAGGGCGGGGACTGCCAGCAGGACGGCCGCGGCCGCGCCGGCAAAGGCGAACTTCTTCATGTGGGACTCCTGGTTTTGGGGCTAGCGGAGGGCGGCGCCCTCGACCTGCGTTCCCTTTAGCCAATCCCCACTGTATCGCGCTTGAACGGGCGCGACAGGCTGTGGCAAGGCGGTGGCGTCGAGGGGATCAAGCAAAGGTGACGGATCGTAGCGCGCCTTGGTGGGAGCAGCGCTGGGCGGTGGCCGCCCTGGCGCTGCTGTCGGCCGTGCCGCTGCTGTGGCCCGACGTGCCCCCGCTGGTGGACCTGCCCGGCCATATCGCGCGCTACCGGGTCCAGCTCGACATCGGCGGGACGCCGCTGCTGCAGGGCTGGTACAGCTTCCAGTGGGCGCTGATCGGCAATCTCGGCGTCGACCTGCTGGTGATGCCGCTCGCCAAGGTCTTCGGGCTCGAGCTGGCGGTGAAGCTGATCGTCCTGTCGATCCCGCCGATGACGGTGGCGGGGTTCCTCTGGGTGGCGCGGGAGGTGCACGGGCGGGTGCCGCCGACGGCCCTGTTCGCGGTGCCGCTCGCCTACAATTTCCCGCTGTCCTTCGGCTTCGTCAATTTCGCTTTGTCGATGGCCTTCGCCTTTCTCGCCTTCGCCTTGTGGCTGCGGCTGGCGCGGCTGGGGCGGCTGCGGCTGCGCGCCGTCTTGTTCGTGCCGATCTCGATCGCGCTGTGGGTCACCCACGCCTACGGCTGGGGGACGCTCGGCGTCATGGCCTTCTCGGCCGAGCTCGTCCGCCAGCACGACAAGGGCCGCGGCTTCGTCGAATCGGGGTTCCGCTCCGGCATCCACTGCCTCTCGCTCTGCTTCCCGCTCGTGCTGATGGCGGCGTGGCGCACCGGCGCGGCGGGCGGCGACACCGGCGACTGGTTCAACTGGCGCGCCAAGCAGGCGTGGGTGATGATGGCGCTGCGCGACCGGTGGAAGGCATTCGACCTCGCCTCCGTCTGCCTGCTGTTCGGAATCATCATCTTCCTGCCGATGGCGAAGAAGGTCTCCTTCTCGCGCAACCTCGCGGCCTCGGCGCTCTTCCTCCTCCTGGTCTACATCCTGCTGCCCCGGATCGTGTTCGGATCGGCCTATGCCGACATGCGGCTCGTCCCCTACATGCTCGCGGTCGGCGTGATCGCGCTGCGGCTGCGGCCGGAGACGAGTGAGCGATTCGCCCGCGGCGCGGCGATCGCGGGCATGGCGTTCCTGCTGGTGCGGATAGGGGGGAACACGGTCAGCTTCTGGATGTACGACCGTGCCTACGACCGGGAGCTCGCCGCCATCGACCGCATCCCCTACGGCGCGCGGGTGGTCTCCTTCGTGGGCACGACCTGCCAGCGCCCGTGGATGATGACGCGGCTCGAGCACATTCCCGGCATGGCGCTGGTCCGCAAGCACGCATTCTCGAACGATCAGTGGTCGATGGCGGGGGGGCAGCTGCTGATGGCGAACTATCCGGCGGGACGCCCCTTCACCCACGATCCCTCGCAGATCGTCAGCCGGGTGCAGTGCCGGGGCGAGTTCTGGTACCCGATCGACGAGGCGCTGCGGATCTTCCCGCGCAGCGCCTTCGACTATGTCTGGATGATCGATCCGCCGCGCTACGACGCGCGGCTCACTCAGGGCCTCCAGCCGCTCTGGCGCAGCGGCACGAGCGTCCTCTTCCGGGTCGTCGACCGGACCCAGCCGGAAGCGCCCGCGGCGAGGAAATGAGCGACCCCGCTGCGCGCAACTGGTGGGAAAGCCCCGGCTTCGATCTCGCTTTGGTCCTCGCTGCGGCCATCCCCCTGCTGCTGCCTGAGGTGCCGCCGCTGGTCGACGTCCCCGGCCATATGGGCCGCTACAAGGTCGAGCTCGACTTGGCGGGCGCGCCCACGCTTCAGCAATTCTACAATTTCAGCTGGGCGATCACCGGCAATCTGGGCGGCGACCTGCTGGTCATCCCGCTGACCAGGCTGATGGGGCTGGAGGCGGCGGTGAAGCTGATCTGCGTCCTCATCCCCTGCCTCACCGTCGCCGGCTTCCTCTGGGTCGCGCGGGAGGTCCATGGCCGGGTCCCGCCCACCGCGTTGTTCGCAGTGCCGCTGGCGTGGAATTTCCCGCTCCACTACGGCTTCCTCAACTTCACCCTGGCGATGGCGCTGTGCTTCCTCGCCTTCGGCCTGTGGCTGCGGCTGGCGAAGCTCGGACGCTTTCGCCTCAGGGCCGCGCTGTTCGTGCCGCTGTCGAGCGCGATCTGGCTCGCCCATACCTTCGGCTGGGCGTCGCTTGCGGTGATGGGGTTTTCGGCCGAGCTCGTCCGCCAGCACGACAAAGGCGGCGGCTGGTGGCCGGCGCTGGTGCGGACCGGCGTCCAGTGCCTCTCCCTCGCGACCCCGATCCTGCTGATGATCCTGTGGCGCTCCGGCAACGTCGAAGGCGACACGACCGGCTTCTTCAAGTGGATCTGGAAGCTGAAGTGGATCGCGATGGCGCTCCGGGACCGCTGGCTGGCCTTCGACGCCGCCTCGTTCGCGGTGATCGGCGCCTTGATCCTGTGGGCGATCCGCAGCCGCCGTCTCACCTACTCGCGCAACCTCGCCGCCTCGGCTCTGATCTTCGCGATCGTCTTCGCCCTGCTGCCGCGCAAGATTTTCGGCTCCTTCTACGCCGACATGCGGCTCGTCCCCTACATGCTCGCGATCGCGGTCATCGGGATCAGGCTCCGGGAGGGCGCGAGCCGACGCTTCGCCGCGACGATAGCGGCGGCGGCGCTCGCCTTCATCCTGGTGAGGACCGCCGCGACCACCGTGAGCCTCCACCTCTTCGACCGCGACTACGACCGGGAGCTGGCGGCGGTCGAGCACGTCCCCCACGGCGCGCGGCTCCTGTCGCTGGTCGGCCGCCGCTGCGGGGATCCGTGGCCGATGGTGCGGAACGGGCACCTGCCGGCAATGGCGCTGGTGCGCAAGGAGGCATTCTCCAACGACCAGTGGACGACGGCGGGCGCGCAGCTCCTCTCGATCGCCTATGCGCCCGGGGGATTCTTCGTTCGCGATCCGACCCAGTACGTCACCGCCACGCCTTGCCCGCACGAGAAGTGGCTCTCGCTGAACCAGACGCTGGCGCGCTTCCCCCGCACCGCCTTCGACTATGTCTGGATGATCGAGCCGCCGGCGCACGACCCGCGCCTGCTCGCGGGGCTGCGGCCGATCTGGCGGAGCGGATCGAGCGTGCTGTATGTGGTCGCCGATCGGGAGCCGGTGTCGCTCCCCGGAGAAGCCGAATGACCGCGCCGTCCCTGTCGATCGTCGTCCCCTGCTACAACGAGGAGGCGTGCCTGGACGAGCTCCACCGGCGGCTGACCGGCGCGGCACGCACGGTGGCGGCGGAGTCCTACGAGATCGTGCTGGTCAACGACGGCTCGCGCGACCGCAGCTGGGCGATGATGGCCGACATCGCCGCGCGCGACCCGCACGTCGTCGCGATCAACCTCAGCCGCAACCATGGCCACCAGCTGGCGCTGACGGCGGGGCTCGACCTTTGCTCGGGCGAGCGGATCCTGATCATCGACGCCGACCTGCAGGACCCGCCGGAGCTGCTCGCCGACATGATCGCCGAGATGGAGCGGCAGCAGGCGGACGTCGTCTATGCGGTGCGGCGGGCGCGGGCGGGTGAGACCGCGTTCAAGCTGTGGACGGCGAACCTCTTCTACCGGATGCTCTCCAAGCTCGCCGACATCGAGATCCCGCGCGACGTCGGCGACTTCCGTCTGATGAGCCGCCGCGCCCTCGACGCCTTCCTGAGCCTGCCCGAGCAGGCGCGCTTCATCCGGGGCATGGTCGCCTGGGTCGGCTTCCGCCAGGTCCCGATCGTCTACGACCGCGCCGAGCGGCACGCGGGGAGCACCAAATATCCGTTCTCGAAGATGCTGAGGTTCGCGCTCGACGCGGTGACGGGCTTCTCGACCGCGCCCTTGCGCTTCGCCAGCCATTTCGGCCTATGGCTGGTCGGCGCCTCGATCCTGCTCCTCCTCTACATCGCCTTCGGCTGGCTCAGCGGCAGCGCGATCCAGGGCTGGACGTCATTGATGCTGGTCGTGGTGGTGCTCGGCGCCGTGCAGATGTTCGTACTCGGCATGATCGGCGAGTATCTTGGTCGGCTCTACATCGAGTCGAAGAGGCGGCCGCTCTACATCGTCTCGGATATCGCCGGCCATGCCGGCGGGCGGCCGAGCCTCGGCCATGTCGCTCACGAGGCGGAGGCGATGGCAACCAGCGAGAGCCCCGGCGGCAGCGGCACCCTGCCGATCGCGTAGCGTTCGAGGCGGAAGACGGTTTCGAACAGCCGGTTGAGCGCCGCCGCAGGGAGCGTATCGCCGCTGTCGTCCTCCTTCCTCGTGACCCGCTGCGCGAGCCGGGCCGCAACCGCGACCGGGAAGAGCAGGCAGTTCAGGTAGCTCATCATCTCCAGCTTCAGCCCCGCCGCCGCGACGACGGCCGAGAGGCTGCGCTTGGTGTACCGCCGCTTGTGGTGGTTGACGCGGTCGTGGCCGCTCCACATCCAGGGATGGGCGGGCACCGCGACCAGGAGGCGGCCGCGGGCCTTCAGCTTGCCACGGATGCTGACCAGCGCCTCGCGATCCTCGTCGACATGTTCCAGGACGTCGAGGAGGCAGACGAGGTCATAGGCGCCGTCCGCCACCCCCGGCAGCTCCGGAAGCGGCGCGTCCATGACCGGATGGCCGAGCCTGTCGCTGGCGATCGCCCGCGCAGCCGGGTCGATCTCGACCGCGTCGAGCGCCCCGAAGCGCCGCAGCATGTCGAGATTGGGCCCCGTGCCGCAGCCGATCTCCAGCAGCCGGGCGCCGTCTGGGAGGCGGATGCGGGTTTCGATCAGCGTCGCCAACACCTCGCGGCGCGCCCGGTACCACCAGTGCCGGTCGGCGAACTCCGCCATCCGGTCGTAGACGACCCGCTCCATCAGCGGAAAACCCACTGCCGGTTGAGAGTGAAGGTGACGAGCGGGGTGACGAACAGCATCGGCACCACCGGCCACCAGGTGGGGCCGCGCATCAGCCCCGTCAGCAGCCAGACGAAGAAGCTGTTGAGCCCGAGGCTGACGCCGGAGACGATGAAGAAGCGCGCCGTCCGCTTCGCCGGATTGTCACGGCTGCCGTGGCCGCGGAAGCTCACCCTGCTGTGGAGGATGTAGCCGAAGGTGACGGCGATCATGTAGCCGAGCAGGTTGGCGAGCAGCGGCTCGACCCCGAAGAAGGTCGCCGGCACCCAGTAACCGGCGACGCCCAGCGCGGTGACGAAGCCGCCGACCATGCCGAAGCGGACCAGCTGGAGGACCAGGTCCCGCGGCGTGCTGCCGTGCTCCATGTGTCGCGCGAACTCCCTGCCCCGCTTGCCCTTTGCCCCTGAGCGACTAATGGCCGGGGAGGGGAATGGAAAGGGCGAAAGGCGGATGGAAGGGCTCGACCGGCTGGAGAGATACTGGCGCTGGTGGGTGCTGCTCTTCTGGCTGACGACCGTCGCGATCGTCGTCTACGTCCGCTGGGCCTATATCCAGGGCTTCGCCCTCGGCGACACGGACGACAATATGCGGATCATGCAGGTCCGCGCCCTGCTTGCCGGGCAGGACTGGTACGATCTGAGGCAATACCGGCTGAACCCGCCGTTCGGCGCCGACATCCACTGGTCGCGGATCGTCGACCTGCCGATCGCCGGCATCCGCCTGCTGCTCGCGCCGCTGATTGGCGGGGCGCCGGCCGAGCGGGCGGCGGTGACGCTGGCGCCGCTGCTGCCGCTGCTGGTGACGATGTGGGCTGTCGCGCTGACGGCGCGGCGGCTGATCTCGCCCGCCGCCTTCGCCCTCGCGGTCGGCATCCTGCTCTGCGCCCATTCGACGCGCGGCATGTTCATGCCGCTGCGCATCGACCACCATGGCTGGCAGCTTGCCGCCCTTGCGGTGGCGGTGATGGCGCTCACCGACCCGAAGCGGGCCCGCGGCGGCGCCATCCTCGGCGCCGCCACCGCCTTCTCGCTCTCGATCGGCCTCGAGATGCTGCTCTACCTCGCCCTCTGCGGGGCCTTCGTAGCGCTGCGCTGGATCCGGGACGGCGGCGAGGCGCGGCGGCTCGCCACCTACGGAGCGAGCCTCGTCGGGGGCTGCGCGCTCGGCTACCTCCTCTTCGCCTCCTACGCGAACCGCGCCCCGGTCTGCGATGCGCTGTCGCCGGTGTGGCTGTCGGCGATAGTCGCGGCGGGCGCCATCGCCGTCCTCCTCGCCCTCCTCTCCCCCTCCTCCTGGCCCGCCCGCCTCGGATTGGCGGCACTGGGCGGCGCAGTGCTCGCCGGCGCTTTCGCCGCGGCGTGGCCGCAGTGCCTCGGGCGGCTCGAGCGTGTATCGCCGGAGCTTGCTGACATGTGGCTCAATAACGTCCGCGAGGCGCGGCCGGTCTACATGCACGGGCTGCAGACGGCGGTGGGTATCTCGGCGCTGCCGGTGGTGGGGCTGATCGGATATCTGGTGGTGCTGTGGCGCGAGCGGCGGGACGTGAACCGGCTGATCGCGTGGGGCAGCGTCGCCGCGTCCGCCTTCCTCGCCGCCGCTCTTCTGCTCTGGCAGAGCCGGGCCGGGCCCGCCGCGCAGCTCCTCGCCATCCCCGGCGCTACGGGCCTCGGCTGGATTCTGATCCCGCCGCTGCGTGCCAGCCGCTTCGTGCTGGTGCGGGTCTTCCCGACCGTGATCGCCTTCCTTCTCATCTCGGGCATCCTGCCGCAGCAGGCGGCGCTCTACCTCTTCCCCGACAAGCCCAAGCCGCAGATGAAGCCGGTCGAGGACGCCAACCGCCTCTGCCCGACGATGCGCGCGCTGCACCCGATCGCCAAGCTGCCCAAGGGCTACGTGCTGACCCATGTCGACCTCGGCCCGCGGCTGATCACCGTCACCCACCACGATGCGGTGGCCGGGCCGTACCATCGCAACGGCGATGACATTCTCGATGTCATGAAGGCCTTCCGCGGCACGCCCGAATTCGCGCATTCGGTCGTCGAGCGGCGGCGGATCGACTATGTGTTGGTCTGCCCCGGCATCCCGGAATCGACGCTCTACGCGGCGGCGGCGAAGAACGGCTTCTACATGCAGCTGATCGACGGCAAGATTCCCGCCTGGCTGCAGCCGGTGCCGCTGCCGAAGAACTCACCCTATGAAATGTGGCGGGTGGTCAGATCTCGATAGCGCGGTTGATGCCGTCGATGACGAACTGGGCGGCGAGGGCGGCGAGGATGACTCCGAGCAGCCGGGTCAGCATCGCCTCCATCCGGTGCCCGAGCAGCCGCATCAGCGCGCCCGCGGCGACCAGCGAGACGAGGGTGAGGAGCAGGACGGCGGCCAAAGCGGCGAAGACGGTCAGCGACTGCTGAAGCCCTTCGCTGCGGCCGACGAGCAGCATCACCGAGGCGATGGAGCCGGGCCCGGCGATCATCGGAATGCCCATCGGGAACACCGAAATGTCCTCGATCTCCGGCGTCGCGTTGATCTCCTGCGCGCGGGTCTCGCGGCGGGCGGTGCGGCGCTCGAACACCATCTCGAGCGCGATCAGGAACAGCATGATCCCGCCCGCGATGCGGAAGGCGGGGAGGCCGATGCCGAGCACTTCGAGCAGGTCCTCCCCGAGGAGCGCGAAGAAGACGAGGATTCCGGCGGCGATCAGGACCGAACGGAGCGCCATCGAGCGGCGCTGCTCGGGCGTGCAATTGGTGGTGAGGCTCGCGAAGATCGGCGCGCAGCCCGGCGGATCGATGATGACGAACAGCGTGACGAAAGCGGAGAGGAACAGCTCGATCACAGGCCCGCCGGCGCGGGGAGGCCGGCACGCATGTGCGCCGCCACCACGGTGTTCCTGAGGAGGACGGCGATCGTCATGGGCCCGACGCCGCCGGGGACGGGCGTGATCGCGCCGGCGACCTCGAGCGCTCCGGCGAAATCGACGTCGCCGACGACGCGGGTCTTGCCCTCCTCCCTTGCCGGCACGCGGTTGATGCCGACGTCGATCACGGTGGCGCCGGGCTTCAGCCACTCGCCGCGGATCATCTCCGGACGGCCGACGGCGGCGACGACGATGTCGGCGCGCCGGACGACCTCCGGGAGGTTGCGGGTGCGGCTGTGGGCGACGGTGACGGTGCAGCTCTCGCGCAGCAGCAGCTGGGCCATCGGCTTGCCGACGATGTTCGAGCGCCCCACCACCACGGCGTCCTGGCCGGAGAGGTCGCCGAGCCGGTCCTTGAGCAGCATCAGGCAACCAAGCGGCGTGCAGGAGACGAGTCCTTCCTCGCCCACCGCCAAGCGGCCGGCGTTGATGACGTGGAATCCGTCGACGTCCTTGGCCGGGTCGATGGCGTCGATCACCGCCTTGTCGTCGATTCCGGCGGGAAGCGGGAGCTGGACAAGGATGCCGTCGACCGCCTCGTCGTCGTTGAGCTGGCCGACGAGCGCGATCAACTCGTCCTCGCTCGCCGTGTCCGGCAGGCGGTGCTCGAAGCTCGCCATGCCGGCGGCGGTTGTGGCCTTGCCCTTGGAGCGGACGTAGATCTGGCTGGCCGGGTCCTCGCCGACGAGGACGACCGCCAGGCCCGGCGCACGGCCTGTCGCCTCGACGAAACCCGGCACCGCGTCCGCGACCCGCGCCCGCAGCCGCTCGGCAAAGGCCTTTCCGTCGATGCGCTCGGCGGTCACGCGTAGGTGCTCGCCACGCTCAGCGCTAGCCCGCGGAGCAGCCGATCGACCATCAGCAAGATGAGCAGCACGACGAAGGGGCTGAAGTCGATCCCGCCGAGATCCGGCAGGATCTTGCGGATCGGCCGGTAGAGCGGCTCGGTGATCCGATCCAGCGCATAGAGGAGCCGGCGCACGAACTCGTTGTACGTGTTGATCACGTTGAACGCGACCAGCCAGCTCAGGATCGCCTGGATAATGATGATCCACCAGAGGACCGTGAGCAGCAAAATCAGAATGTCGATCAATGCCAGAAGCACTGGAGTCTCCCCGCGGCGGTGGCCTGTCATGTAGGCAAGGCGGGGAGTGGGGGCAACCGCCCGCGGCTGGCGCGCGGCGGGACGGGCGGCTAGGGTCGAGAGATGCTGCCTCTGCTCCTAGCCTTCGCGGCCGCCGCGGTCTCGCCGCACCCCGGCGAGCTCAAGACCTTCACCGACTGGACGGTCGGCTGCGACAATGGCCGCGCCTGCCGGGCGAGCGCGCTGATCCCCGAGGAATGGCCGGAGGACGCGGTGACGATGACGGTGAGCCGCGGGGCCGAAGCCGATGCGCCGCCGGTGATCGGCTTCGCGATGGGGGAGCAGGCTGCCGCCGCGCTGGGGCTCGACGGGAAGAAGCTGCCGGTGCGCCTCACCTCTCGGGAG
Organism: Allosphingosinicella sp.; assembly: GCA_036386335.1. Lineage (GTDB taxonomy): Bacteria > Pseudomonadota > Alphaproteobacteria > Sphingomonadales > Sphingomonadaceae > Allosphingosinicella. The sequence goes on from DASVVY010000098.1 coordinate 20,630, forward strand.
GGCACGCTGGAGGTCGATCCGCGCGATGCTGCCGAAGCGATCCGCTTGCTGCGGACTGCACCGGCGCTTCAGCTCCTCGCCGCCGACGGCAAGCCGGCGGGGACGATCTCGCTGAAGGGCGCGAGCGCGGCGCTCCTGTACATGGACGACAAGCAGGGCCGGGTCGACACGGTGACCGCCCTCGCCCGCCCCGGCGGGAGGACCGCGGTCCCGGCGCCGCCGGCGCTGCCGAAGGTGACGGCGGTGCAGCCGGGAGCCGCACCAGCGCCGAAGCTCTCCGCTGCCCGGATCGCGGCGCTGCGCAAGCAATTCGGCTGCGAAGTGGACGAAGTGGGTGGACCGGAGGCGGCCGACATCTCGCGGATTGACCCGCGCCACGGCCTTCTCCTCCTCTCCTGCGGCGCCGGCGCGTATAATTATTCAAGCGTACCGATCCTGATCGAGGAGCCGGGCGGCGCCGTCCGGACGCGGATCGCGCCCTTCGACCTCGAGCCGCGCTGGTGGGACGAGCAGAACCCGATGCTGGTCAACGCTGAGTGGGACCCGGAGAGCCGCATCCTTGGCAGCTTCGCCAAGGGCCGCGGCCTCGGCGACTGCGGCATCGGCCAGCATTTCGCCTGGGACGGGGCGCGCTTCCGCCTCGTCGAGCAGTTCGAGATGGGCGAGTGCCGCGGCTCGGTCGACTACATCACTACCTGGCGCGCTGAGGTGGTGCGGCCCTAGTTCAAGGCGCGGATCGGGGCGGTTCGGAGCGGGCAAGGATGAGGGCGAACTGGTCCTCCGGGTCGGTCCATTCCTCGGCCACTTCCCAGCCGCCGGCCTTGAGCAGAAGACGGGCATCGCGCGGGCCGTATTTGTGGCTGTTCTCGGTGTGGATCGTCTCTCCGGCACGCATCGAGAAGAGGATGCCGTCGACGGAGAAATCCACGTCCGCGACCGCCTTCAGATGCATTTCTATGCGGGATAGCGCATCGTTCCACACGGTGCGGTGCTTGAAAGCATCGATGGGGATGGTGCCGCCGAGCTCCCGGTTGATTCGGTGGAGGAGGTTGAGGTTGAACTCGGCCGTGACGCCCGCCGCATCGTCATAGGCGCGCAGCAGCACCGCGGGATCCTTGATCCGGTCCATGCCGATCAGGAGGTAGGCGCCGGCCCCGAGCGTGTCCTTCATCGCCCGCAGCAGGTCGACCGCTGTCCAGGCGACGAGGTTACCGATGGTGGAGCCGGGAAAGAAGCCGATCTTGGGCAGCGCCGCCACGGCCTGCGGAAGGTGCAGCGGCCGCATGAAGTCGGCCTCGACGGGATGGACGGGGAGGTCGGGGAAGTCCGCCCTCAGCGCCTCGGCGGCATCGCGCAGGAAATCGCCGGAAATATCGATGGGGACGTAGGCGGAGGGCTCGACGCAGGCGAGGAGGATGCGGGTCTTGGTCGAGGCGCCGGAGCCGAATTCGACCACCGCGTCACCCGTCCCGGCGATCCGCGCCACGTCCGGGCAGTGCCGCTCGAGCAGCACCGCCTCGGTGCGCGTCGGGTAATATTCGGGGAGGTGCGTGATCGCTTCGAACAGTTCGGAGCCGCGGCGGTCGTAGAACCAGCGGGCGGGGATGGCGCGGATCGGCGCTGCAAGGCCGGCGAGGACGTCGCGCCGGAAGGCGGGGTCGGCGACGAGGGCGCGGGGGGCGTCCATCAGGCGTCGCGGGCTAGGCGCAGGCCGGAGAACATCCAGCGCTGGTGGGGGTAGAAGAAGTTGCGGTAGCTCGCCCGCATGTGGCCGCGCGGCGTCGCGCAGCTGCCGCCGCGCAGGACGAACTGATTGGCCATGAACTTGCCGTTATACTCGCCGACCGTCCCTCCTGCCGGGCGGAAGCCAGGATAGGGATGATAGGCGCTGGCGGTCCATTCCCAGGCGTCGCCGAACATCTGCCGGAGGCCGGACCCGCCCGGTGCGGGCTGCGGCCGGACCGGACCAGCGGCATCGAGCTGGTTGCCGCCGTCCGGATCGTCTGCGGCCGCGGCGGCTTCCCATTCGGCCTCGGTCGGCAGGCGGGCGGCCGACCAGCGGGCGAAGGCGTCGGCCTCGTAATAGCTGATGTGGCAGACCGGCTCGGAGGGCCCCACGGGCTGCAGGCCGTCCAGGCCGAAGCGGCTCCAGCCTGCATCGCTCCGGCGCCAGTAGAGCGGCGCCTGGATCGCGTTCGAGCGGACCCACTCCCAGCCGTCGGCCAGCCACAGCCGCGGATCGGAATAGCCCCCCGCCTCAATGAACCCGAGCCATTCCGCGTTGGTCGTCAGCCGGTCGGCAAGGGCGTGGCGGTGGAGCAGGGTCCGGTGGCGCGGCCCCTCGCAATCGAAGGTGAAGCCTGGGCCGTCATGGCCGATGTCGGCGACTCCGCCGGGACGCTGCACCCACCGGAGCTCGGACGCGAGGCCGTCCGAAGCTGGCGAGGCCTCCCAGACAGCGGGGCAGAGCGGGTTCTCGGCAAAGGTGGCGAGGATGTCCATCAGCATCAGCTCCTGATGCTGCTGTTCGTGGTTGAGGCCGAGCTCGATCAGCTCGAGTGCCGCCGCCGACAGTCCCGGCAACGCGCGAACCACCGCCTCGTCGACGCTGGCGCGATAGTCGAGCACCTCCTGGAGCGAGGGGCGGCTCAGCATTCCCCGCCGGGCCCGCGGGTGGCGCTCGCCCTCCCCTTCGTAATAGCTGTTGAAGAGGTAGGCCCAGCGCTCGTCCCGGGCGGCGTACCCGGCGACGTGGTCGCGCAGGACGAAGGTTTCGAAGAACCAGCTCGTGTGCGCGAGGTGCCACTTGGCCGGCGAGGCATCCGGCATCGGCTGGATGGTCGCGTCGGCGTCGGAGAGCGGCGCGACGATGGCCCGGCTCAGCGCCCGCACCGCCTCGTACCGTTGGGAGAGCGCAGGGTCCGGGTCTCGTGCCTGGGTGGCCATCGCGCTCCCTTTTACAGCAAAAACACAACCTGGGTTAGCGGCTTGCGCCCGGCTGCCAGAGGATCTCGCCGCCCTCGTCGCTCGCCACCAGCCGGGCGAGCACGAACAGGTGGTCGGAGAGGCGGTTGAGATAGGTCAGCGCGAGCGGATTGAGCGGCACCTCGCGTCCCGCCGCCACCGCCGAGCGCTCGGCCCGGCGGACGATGGTGCGGGCGAGGTGGAGGTGGGCCGCGCCCGCGCCGCCCCCGGGGAGGATGAAGCTCCTCAGCGGCTCCAGCGCCTCGTTCATCGCATCGATCTCCCGCTCCAGCCGGTCGATCTGCGGCTGGACGATGCGGAGAATCATCTCGGACGGGGAGAAGTCCTCCCCCGGCGTGGCGAGATCGGCGCCGAGGTCGAACAGCTCGTTCTGGATGCGGCGAAGGGAGGCGGCGTGCGCGTCGTCGGACATGTGGAGGAGAGCCAGCCCGATGGCGCTGTTGGCCTCGTCCACGTCGCCGATCGCATGGGCGCGGGGGTGGTCCTTGGCGATGCGGGAGCCGTCGGCGAGGCCGGTGTCGCCAGCATCGCCGGTGCGGGTGTAGATCTTGTTGAGCCGGACCAGCTCTTACGACTTTCCGCTGGCGATGAGCAGCAGCAGGATGGCGATGATGATCGCCACCGCTTGGTACATCACCCGCTTGCGCATCAGCTCCTGCGAGCGCTCGCCGGTAATGTCCTTCTGCTGGGCCATTCCGATCACGCCCTTGGCCAGCACGAACAGGGTCGCGCCGGCGGCGAGGACGAGCAGGATGGCGAGGAGGATCGTCACGGCGCCTATCTAGGCGCTCGCGACCGAATATCCACCCGGCATTTGTCCGGTACGCAGGCCGCGGACGAGGGCGGAGGGGTCGGCGCCGCTCTCGCGCAGGGCGGCGATGGTGGGCGCGCCGTGACGCTTCGCTAGGCGCCGGCCGTCCCCGCCGAGGAGCAGCGGGTGGTGGCGGTAGCGCGGCGTCGGCAGGCCGAGGAGAGCCTGGAGGAGGCGGTGGACGTCGGTCGCCGCGTAGAGGTCGCGGCCGCGCACGACGTCCGTCACCCCTTGCGCCGCGTCGTCGACGGTGACCGCAAGGTGGTAGCTGGTGGGGGCGTCCTTGCGCGCGAGGACGACATCGCCGAACGCCTCCGGCTCGGCGAGCACCTCGGTATGGCCGTCCTGCCAATAGAGCGGCCCTGCCGCGGCGCGGGCCCTGGCGACGTCGAGCCGCCACGCGTGCGGCTCCCGTGCGGCGCGGGCGCGGCGCTCGTCCTCCGAGAGGCGGCGGCAGGCGCCGGGATAGAGCGGTCCGTCCGGCCCGTGCGGCGCGGCGGCGCTGGCGGCGATCTCGGCCGCTATCGCGGAGCGGGTGCAGAAGCAGGGGTAGACGAGCCCCTGCTCCTTCAGCCGGTCGAGAGCGGCCGCGTAGACCGGCAGCCGCTCCGATTGGGAGAGGATCTCCCCGTCCCACGCGAGGCCGAGCCAGGCCATGTCCTCGATGATGCCGTCGACGAACTCCGGACGGCTCCGCCCCGGATCGATGTCCTCGATCCGGAGCAGGAAAGCGCCGCCGCGCTCGCGTGCATAATCATGCGCTAGCACCGCCGAATATGCATGACCGAGGTGCAGCCGCCCGGTCGGGCTCGGCGCGAAGCGGGACACCACTGGCATCACCCACCCCCGTCACTTCGCTCTTGACGGGGAATCGCGCGGCGTGCTGTCATGACGGCGTCACTCTCTGCGCGCAGAGAGGGCGGAACAGGGGATACGCTCCCCGTTCTGAGTGCGACAGGCGGGACCGGCCCTTCCCCGGGCAAAGGAAGGTCGTCGCCGCTCACCATGTACCATCCCGACCTCATACGGCATCCCGACAGCTGCCCGGCGCTGGTGCTCAACGCCGACTATACGCCGCTGAGCTACTACCCGCTCAGCCTGTGGCCGTGGCAGACGGCGGTCAAGGCGGTGTTCCTGGAGCGGGTGGACATCGTCGCCGAATATGCGCGCGAGGTGCACAGCCCGACCCGGTCGATGCAGCTCCCTTCGGTGATCGCGCTCCGGCAATATGTGAAGCCCTCCGAGCATCCCGCCTTCACCCGGTTCAACCTGTTCCTGCGCGACCGATTCGTCTGCCAATATTGCGCCGACCCGCGCGAGCTGACCTTCGACCATGTGGTGCCGCGGGCCCAGGGCGGCCGCACGACCTGGGAGAATGTCGCCACCGCCTGCGCGCCGTGCAACCTCCGGAAGGGCGGGCGCACGCCGGCCCAGGCGCACATGAACCTCAACCGCCGCCCCTTCCGCCCGACCAGCTGGCAGCTGCAGGAGAACGGCCGCAGCTTCCCGCCCAACTACCTGCACGAGAGTTGGCGGGACTATCTCTACTGGGACGTCGAGCTGGAGGCGTAGCTCCCCGGCGAAGGCCGGGGCCCAGCGGCACCGCGTCCGGTCTGGGCCCCGGCCTTCGCCAGGGAGCAATGGCAGGAAACCCGCGGCACGTAGTTCGTTACGGACCCGATGCGCGAATTCTCTCAGCTTCTCGACGGGCTCGTCTACACCCGCTCGCGCAACGCCAAGCTGAAGCTGATCGGCGATTATCTCCGCCGCACGCCCGATCCCGACCGCGGCTATGCGATGGCGGCGCTGACCGGCGAGCTGAACCTGCCGGGGGTGAAGCCGGCGCAGATCCGCGCGATCGTCGAGGAGCGGGTGGACCCCACGTTGTTCTACATGAGCTGGGACTATGTCGGAGACATGGCCGAGACGGTGTCGCTGCTCTGGCCAAAGCGGATCGACCAGCCGGCGGAGATCGACGACGGCACTCTGCGCATCTCCAGCGTCGTCGAACGGCTGCAGACGCTGGGGCGGGCCGAGGCGCCGGCGGCGCTGGCGCAGATGCTCGACCATCTCGACGCCAGCGGCCGCTACGCCCTGCTGAAGCTCGCCACCGGCGAGTTGCGCATCGGCGTCTCGGCGCGGCTCGCCAAGACGGCGCTGGCGCAGGCGTTCGGGCTGGATGTCGATGCGGTCGAGGAGGTGTGGCACGGCATCGGGCCGCCTTACCTCACCCTTTTCGGCTGGGCGGAGGGGCGGGGAGAGCAGCCGACGGCGGAGAACGTCCCCGTCTTCCGGCCATTCATGCTCGCGCATCCGCTTGAAGAGCTGCGGGTGTCGATGGAGGATTATGCCGCCGAGTGGAAGTGGGACGGCATCCGCGTCCAGCTCGTCCATGTCGGCGGCCAGACGCGGCTCTACAGCCGCGCCGGCGACGACATCACCCGCAGCTTCCCCGAAGTGGCGGAGGCGTTCCGGGTGGAGAGCGTGCTCGACGGCGAGCTGCTCGTCCGCGGCGAGGCGCAAGGGGCGGAGGCGCAGGGCGGGGCGGCGGCGAGCTTCAACGCCCTCCAGCAGCGGCTCGGGCGCAAGATCGTGTCGGGCAAGATGCTGCAGGAATATCCCGCCTTCGTTCGTCTCTACGACATATTGTTCGAGGGGAAGGAGGACCTGCGGCCGCTCGCCTGGAGCGAGCGGCGGGCGCGGCTGGAGGCGTTCGTGCCGAAGCTGCCGGCGGAGCGGTTCGACATCTCGGCGACGATCGAGGCGGAGAGCTCCGAGGAACTGGAGGAGATACGCGCGGGCGCCCGGGACGCCTCCATCGAGGGGGTGATGCTGAAGCGGCGCGACAGCCCCTATGTGGCCGGGCGGCGCACCGGCCTCTGGTACAAGTGGAAGCGCGATCCGCTCACCGCCGACTGCGTGCTGATGTACGCCCAGCGCGGCAGCGGCAAGAGATCGTCTTATTATTCGGACTTCACCTTCGGCTGCTGGGCGGCGGAAGGCGAGCTGCTGCCGGTCGGCAAGGCCTATTTCGGCTTCACCGACGAGGAATTGCTGTGGCTCGACCGGTTCGTGCGCAACAACACGGTGCACCGCTTCGGCCCGGTGCGGGAGGTGACGAAGACGCTAGTGCTCGAGGTCGCGTTCGATTCGATCCACGAGAGCCGGCGGCACAAGTCGGGCCTCGCGATGCGCTTCCCCCGCATCTCGCGGATCCGCACCGACAAGCCGGCCGCCGAGGCGGATACGGTGGAGGGGCTGAAGCGGCTCGCGACCTGACGCTCCTCCCCGTAGAGGCGAGGGGGGCCATGCGCAGCATGGTGGAGGAGGCCCGCGCTCGTGCAGCTCGCTGCGCTCGCCCCCCTCCACCGCACTTCGTGCGGTCCCCCTCCCCGTTCCGGGGAGGAGTGACTCAGAAAGGCAGCCAGCGGTTTTTCTGGGAGAAGCGCATGTAGCCGGCGTTGACGCCGAGGCGGGCGCCCACGCCGAGGCGGACGGGGATCAGCACCACGTCGCCGCGCCTGAGGTAGCTCGCGGTGAAGCCGCCGACGACATACGCGTGGCCTTCCGCGGCCGGGTAGCGGCGGAAGATGCGTTCGGCGTCGTGGAGGTTGTAGACCAGCACGAACACCTTGTTGGCGTCGGCGCCGAAATCGAACCCAAGCGAGGGGCCGGTCCAGTAGATCGGCCGGTCGCCCTCGACCTCGTGGTGGAGGGTCCCCGACCCGTAGCGCAGCCCGGCGACGAATGCGCCGCCGGCTTCGCGGCCGGTGATGTAGGCGTTGGGCTCGCCCTGCTCGCGAAGCAGCCGCTCGATCATGTCGCCGAGGCCGGCAGTCCCGCGGCCGAATACACCCTCGGCGGCGGTGAACACGTCCTTGCGGGGAACGGTCGAGCCGCGGGCGGCGTCGTTGGCGCGCTGTGAGGCGGCGGCGTGGTCAATCGTCTGAGCGGGAACAGCGGCGGCCGGATCGGTTGTCGGGGCGGCGGTGTCGGTGCCGCTGTCGACGCTCTCCCAGGCCGGCGGCGCTTCGTCGGCGGGCGGTTCGTCCCACGCCCCCTGGGTGTCGCCCATCGCGCTGTTCGGATCGACGGTGCCGACCTGCGCCGCGGCGAGCGCCGGCGCGAGCAGGAAAGCGGCCGCGGCCGCGAGATTCAGCAAAGAGGACTTCAACATGGCCCCAACCCCCGGAACTGCAAACGTTTCGCAAGGTTAACAGCCCGCAGCCTTTCGCCGCAATGAATGGGCGACGAGCCGAGTCGCCGCTGCGCCGAAACGCGCGCGAAAGCTACTTGAGCAGTGCTTCTACGATACGCACGGCCGCCTCTTCTGCGGACATCACGGTGGTGTCGATGCGGATCTCCGGATGCTCCGGCTCCTCATAAGGGCTGTCGATGCCGGTGAAGTTCGGAAGCTGCCCCCGACGCGCCTTGGCGTAGAGACCCTTCGCGTCCCGCTTCTCCGCCTCCGCGAGCGGTGTGTCGACGTAGACCTCACAGAACTCGGCCTCTCCGATCATCTCGCGAACTATCCGCCGCTCGGCCCGGAACGGCGAGATGAAGGCGCAGAGCACGATGAGGCCGGCGTCGGCCATCAGCCTCGCGACCTCGCCGATGCGGCGGATATTCTCGACCCGATCCGCATCGGTGAAGCCGAGATCGCGGTTGAGGCCGTGGCGGACATTGTCGCCGTCGAGCAGGAAGGTGTGCCGCCCCATGACGTGGAGCTTCTTTTCGACCAGGTTCGCGATGGTCGACTTGCCGGCGCCCGACAGGCCCGTGAACCATAGCACCCGCGCCTTCTGACCCTTGATGCGCGCGTGGGCTTCGCGATCGACCTCGAGATGCTGCCAGTGGATGTTATGGGCGCGGCGCAGGGCGAAGTGGATCATGCCCCCGCCGATCGTGGCGTTGGTGATCCGGTCGATGAGGATGAAGCCACCGAGGTCGCGGCTCTCGGCATAAGGCGTGAAGGGGATCGCGCGGTCGAGCGAGAGATTGACGGTGCCGATCTCATTGAGCTCCAGCGTCCTCGCAGGCACCTGCTCGAGCGTGTCGACGCTCACCCGGTGCTTGATCTCGGTGACCGTGGCGCCGGCGGTGGCGGCGGCGAGCTTCAGCCAATAACCGCGGCCGGGGAGCATCGGCTCCGCGTCCATCCACACCAAAGTCGCCTCGAACTGGTCGGCGACCTCGACCGGCTCGCCCGCCGCGACGACGACGTCGCCGCGCGAGCAATCGACCTCGTCCGCGAAGGTGAGGGTCACCGAGGCGCCGGCCGGCGCTTCGCCGACGTCGCCGTCGAACGTGACGATGCGGGCAACGGTCGAGGTGCGGCCCGCCGGGAGGATGCGGACGGGATCGCCGGGGCGGACGGCGCCGCTCGCGATCCGGCCGCAATAGCCGCGGAAGCCCTGGTGGCGGTTCACCCACTGCACCGGCATCCGGAAAGGGCCGGCGGCGAGGGCGTCCGCGGCGAGCGGCACCTCCTCGAGATGCTGCAACAGCGACGGGCCGGCATACCAGGGCATTGCGGCCGAGCCGGCGATAACGTTGTCGCCCCGCGTGGCGGAGAGGGGGATGGCGACGAAATCCGCCATTCCGAGGCCGTCCGCAAAGGCACGGTAGTCGGCGACGATGCGGTCGAACATTGCGCCGTCGAAGCCGACCAGGTCCATCTTGTTCACGCCAAGGACGACATTGCGGATGCCGAGCAGGTGGACGAGGTAGGCATGGCGCCGCGTCTGGGTGAGCACGCCCTTCCCCGCATCGATCAGGATCACGGCGAGGTCGGCGGTCGAGGCGCCGGTCACCATGTTGCGGGTGTACTGCTCGTGGCCGGGCGTGTCGGCGACGATGAACTTGCGCTTCTCGGTGGCGAAGAAGCGGTAGGCGACGTCGATCGTGATCCCCTGCTCCCGCTCGGCCGCGAGTCCATCGACGAGCAATGAAAAGTCCACCTCTCCGCCGGCACCTGCCTGGGCCTCGCTCTCTTGGCGGAGGGCAGCGAGCTGGTCCTCCAAGAGGAGCTTGGAATCGTGGAGCAGCCGCCCGATCAGCGTCGACTTGCCGTCGTCCACAGAGCCGCAGGTGATGAAGCGCAGCAGGGACTTGCTTTCCTGCGCGCGCAGATAGGCCTCGACCTCCCCTGCCGGGTCGCTGCTGGTTGACGACACGCGGTGGGTGTCCCCTGCTTTGCGGGGACGGTCAAGACCCGCGCCGCCCGGTTGATCCGCCGCGAGAGCGCCTCTATAGCCCGCCCTCGTCGCTTCGTCCGGAGACGTGGGTGAGTGGCTGAAACCAGCGGTTTGCTAAACCGCCGTAGGGGGATTACTCCTACCGAGGGTTCGAATCCCTCCGTCTCCGCCACCGGCACGCAGGCTGCGCACGAGCAGATATTCCAGCCTCAGCGGCGGCGGCGCAGTCTCGCGATCGCGCGGCGAACACCGGCCAGCGGCGAGAAGCGCTCGCGGTACCAGTCGAACACGATCTCGCCGGCGCGGACGTTCAGGGTGTGCGGTCCCTTGGGATCGCCGAGGCTGATTTCGCCGAGATGGCGCTCGGCGAAGCGCTCGGGCGACAGCTCCGTAATCTCGAACACGTGGATGCCGTCGCCGTAGGAGCGCGCGTAATTCTGGCCGAAGCGGAACAGGCGGTCTCCGACGCGCACGATCCCGCCGGCCATGCGCGACCCGCGCGGCGAGATTCGCAAAGGGTTCATCGGGTGGGCGCGGAACGGCCCGTCGAGCGAGTCGGCGCACCACAAGCAGAGGGTGGTGCTGCCGACGTCGAGCGGCGATCCGAAGAGGTAGAACCGGCCGTCGGCTTCGAGGATCGTCGGGTCGACGACCCGGGCGCCCGCTTCAATGCGCAGCGGCAAGGCCTCGGTCATCGCCCCGTCCTGCAGCCGGTAGGCGCGGGGCGTCGACCATTCCGCGATTTCGGGGACGATGAGCGCACCGGCAGGGGTCTCCACCGACGCGGGGTAGGAGAAGTGGCGTCGTTCGCGCGACAGCCGGCTTTGCTTCTCGCCCTCGGCGTGGACGATCTCCCCCAATCCCGTCCACCGATTGGCCGCCTCGACGAGCACGCCCCGGGAGTGCGGGCTGAAGAACGGGTCGGCGTAGTAGATATAGCGGGGCGCGATCGGCAGCGTGTGCCAGCGCGCGGGCTCCGGCAGGTGCAGCGTGTCAAGCAGGCCCTGCAACTCGCCCTCCGCGATGTGGGCGAGCGAGACCTTCCAGCGCTGCTCGAAAAACGCCGCATATCCGACGCGGCGCACCAAGGCCGCGGCCATCTTCAAGACGAAGGAAAGCACCTGAGCGTTGGACGGCAGCCGGTAGTTGCGGCCGTCCCGTCGCTTGGCGAGCGGCACGCCGGAAACGGCCCTGCTTATCGCCTGGTCGATGAGGAGCGGCGAGTGCCGGTACGCTTCGATCAGCGTGGCGCGATAGGAATGAGGCAGGACCCGCGTCTCGGCGAAGGCCACCACCTCGCCCGCGTCGAGCCTGTTGCTCAGGATCTGGACAATCTGGCCCATGACCGGGGTCCCCTCCACCATCTCCCAGAAACCGGCGGGCCGGCCGCGATACCAGTCCGGGTCGCCGTGATGGTAGGAGAGGATCGGCACCGGCAGCGCCTCGGGCGGGGGCACGCGCATGAGGCCCATGCCGAACTTCAGGATGACGTCGAAGCCGCCCTGGGCGAGCTCGGCGACGATCGCCTCGGGAAGCGACTGCCAGGCGCCCCCGTACGTGCTCTGGAACCGAATGGTGCGGGCGATGCGCTTCCGCGAGGAGGCGATCGGCACCGCCCGCGTCCAGGCGTTGCGCACCGAAACGAGATTGAGCGCGTAATAGAGGGCGTGGCGGGCTGGGCGGCGCTTGAAGCGCGTGTTCATGCAGGAAAGGACGGTGATCTCGTCGCAGCCTTGGACCGCGTCGATTGCGTCGCGGGCGAACCTCGGCAGCCTGTCCCCATCGACGATGACGGCGACCCGCAGCTTGCGCGGTCTTGCCTCCGCCGAGGGCTCGGCACTCGAGCGGGTATCGGTCGACATGAGCCCCCCGGGAACGACGGGCAGCTCTAGCAGGCGAGGCCGAGGCGGCAAAGCGGCCGGCGTGCTCGGGCGCGCCCGGTCAGGGGCGCCTCGTACCATCGCGCAGGGTGAAGCGCTGCAGCTTGCCGGTCGCGGTGCGCGGCAGCGCGGCGACGAACTCGACCTCCCGGGGATATTTGTAGGGCGCGATCACTGCCTTGACGTGGTCCTGCAGCACACGGGCGAAGGCCGCGTCCGGCCCCTGCCCGGCCGCGGGGACTACGAAGGCCTTCACCTTCTGCCCGCGCTCCTCGCAGGGAACGCCGATCACGGCGCATTCCTGGACGGCGGGATGGGCAAGCAGCGCCTCCTCCACCTCCGGCCCGGCGATGTTGTAGCCGCCGGAGACGATCATGTCGTCGGAGCGGGCGACGTACCAGAAATAGCCCTCCTCGTCGGCGCGGAAGGTGTCGCCGGTGACGTTCCAGCCGTCGATCACGTAATCGCCCTGCCGCTCGTCGTCGAAATAGCGGCAGCCGGTGGGCCCCTTCACCGCCAGCCGGCCGGTGCCGCTCGCCAGCGGCCGGTTCGCCTCGTCGAGCACGGCGGCGACATAGCCGGGCACGGCCCTGCCGGTCGCGCCGGGGCGGATGTCGTCGCCTGCGGCCGAGACGAAGATGTGCATCATCTCAGTCGCGCCGATCCCGTCGACCAGCGCCAGGCCGGTCGCTTCCCGCCAGGCATGCCAAGTCGCCGCCGGCAGATGCTCGCCCGCCGAGACGCAGGTCCTGAGGCTGGAGATATCGTTGTGGGGCAGCAAGGGCAGCATCGCCTTGTAGGCCGTGGGCGCGGTCGCGAGGGTGGTCACGCCGAAGCGGCCGATCGCATCCAGGAGGGCGTGCGGCGCCGGCTGCTCCACCGTCACGGCGGTGCCGCCGAAGCGCCACGGGAAGATCAGCGACATGCCGAGGCCGAAGGTGAAGGCGATCGGCGCGGAGCAAAGCCAGCGGTCCTCCGGCCGCGGCTTCAGCACGTGCCGCCCGAAGGTGTCGGCGGGGGCGAGCACGTCGCGGTGGAAATGGACGCAGCCCTTCGGCCGCCCGGTCGTCCCCGAGGTGAAGGCGACGAGGGCGACATCGTCGCTCGCCGTTTCGACCGGCGCGAAGCCCGGGACGATGGCGGCGAGGCGGCGTTCCAGTGCGCCGGTGCCAGCGTCGCCGCCGTAGGTGAGCAGCGAGCGGAGCGTCGTCGCGCTTCCGGCGGCCTCGGAGAAATCGGCCAGATAGCGGCTGTCGACGACGGCGTGGCTCACCCGCGACCGCGCGAGCACCGTCTCGATCTCCCGCGCGCGCAGCATCGGCATCGTGGCGACGACGATCCCGCCGGCCTTGAGCACGCCGAGCCAGGCGGCGAACAGCATCGCCCCGTTGCAGCCGCGCAGGAGGACGCGGTTGCCAGGGACCAGCCCCTCCTCTTCGGCGAGCAGCCGCGCGATCCGGTCCGACAGGACGTCCAGCTCGGCGTAGCTCCACGAGCCGCTGTCGTTGACCAACGCCGGCCGGTCCCGGTCGCCGCTCCCGATCAGCGCGACCGCCGCATTGAGGCGCGGCGGGTATTGGAGCTCCGGCAGGTCGAACAGGAAGTGCGGCTGCCGATCGGGCGGCGGCAGGCCGTCGCGGATGAAGGCGTCGAGGTGGGCGCTGCTCACGGGTCGGGGACCACGGCGGTGGTCTCGATCTCGAGCCGGGCCTCCTCCTCGACCAGTCCGGAGACTTGGACCACGGCCATGGCTGGATAATTCCGGCCCATCAGCTCCCGGTAGACGCCGCCGATCTCCGGGAGGGCAGCGAGATATTCGTCGCGGCTGACGACGTACCAGGTCATCCGGACGACATGTTCCGGCCCCGCGCCCGCCTCGGCGAGGACGGCGAGGGTGTTGAGAAGCACCTGCCGGAACTGGCCGGCGAAGTCGGCGGCGGCGAAATGCTGGCGCTCGTCCCAGCCGACGATGCCGCCGGTGAAGACGGTGAGACCGCGCGCGGCGATGCCGTTCGAATAGCCCCGCGGCCGCGGCCAGCCGGGAGGCTGCAGGATGCGGTGCGTGCGGCCGCTCACCGCCCGTACTCGGCGAGGTGGTGGCGGGCGATGACGATCTTCTGCACCTCGGAAGCGCCCTCGTAAATCCGCAGGGCACGGATTTCGCGGTAGAGCGCCTCGACCGGCACCCCCTTGGTGACGCCGAGGCCGCCGAACAGCTGCACGGCCTTGTCGATCACCGCCTGCGCGCGCTCCGTCGCGTGGAGCTTGGCGAGCGCCGCCTCGCGGCTGTTGCGCTGCCCCTTGACGTCGCGCAGCCAGGCGGCGCGGTAGACGAGGAGGGCGGAGGTCTCGACATCGAGCACCATCTCGGCGAGGGCAGCCTGCGTCACCGGATTGTCCGCGAGCGTGCCGCTGCCGAGGGGCCGTACGAGAGCACGCCGGGTTGCTTCGTCCAAGGCCCGGCGCGCAAGTCCGAGGGCGGCGGCGCCGACGGTCGTGCGGAACAGGTCGAGCGTCGCCATCGCGTGGGCGAAGCCGCGCCCCCTCTCGCCGAGGAGCGCGTCGGCGGGGAGCTGCGCCCCTTCCAGCCGCAAGGTCGCAAGCGGGTGCGGCGCGATCACTTCGATCCGCTCGCTGTCGTCCAGGCCGGGGGTCCCGCGGTCCACGATGAAGGCCGATATCCCCTTCGCCCCCGGCGCCTCGCCGGTCCGCGCGAAAAGGACGTAGAAATCGGCGATGCCGCCGTTCGAGATGAAGGTCTTGACCCCGTCGAGCCGATAGCCGCCGTCCTCCTCGCGCGCGGCGGTCCGGATCGAGGCTACGTCGGAGCCGGAGTCCGGCTCGGTCAGCGCAAAGGCGGCGATCTTCTCCCCCTGCGCCACCGCGGGGAGGTAGGCCTGCTTCTGCGCCTCCGTCCCGAACAGCCCGATCGCGCCGGAGCCGAGGCCCTGCATCGCGAAGGCGAAATCGGCGAGCGCGCTGTGCCGCGCCAGCGTTTCCCGGATGAGCGCCAGGGAGCGGACATCGAGCGCCTCGTCCACGCCCCCGAACGCAGCCGGCACGCAGTAGCGCAGCCACCCCGCGTCCCCCAGCTTGCGCACCAGCGCGCGGCAGGCGTCGTCCACGTCGCGCGGCTCGTCCGTGTCCAGCTCAGCCCCGCACCACCGCTCCAGTTCCTCCGCCAGCGCGCGGTGACGGTCGTCGAAGAACGGCCAGTCGAGGAAATCGTTCATGCGCTGTGCCCTCACCCTGCCGGACCCTGCGGGCCCGGCTGTCCCTCTCCCCTGGAGGGAGAGGGGCTTCTCCGTCCCTCTCCCTCCAGGGGAGAGGGACACGCAGACCGCGGAGCGGGATGCGAGGGTGAGGGCAGTGCGGCGGAGATTGCCGTGAGCACGCCCTCCAGGTTTTCGGTGATGTCGTTGTTCCAGAAGCGCAGAGTGCGCCAGCCGAGGCGGGCGAGTTCGCGCTCGCGGCCTTCGTCATACTCGAGATTGTCGGCGTGCTGGCTGCCGTCGGCCTCCACGACGAGCCGCGCCTCCGGGCAGGCGAAGTCGGCGATGTAGCCGCCGAGCCACATCTGCTTGCGGAACTTGGCGCCATCAAGGCGGCGGTCGCGGAGCTGCGCCCAGAGCAAGCGCTCCTGCGGCGTCATCTCCCGTCGCAGGCGGCGGGCGCGGTCGATCATTTTGATGCCGGGGGGGCGTTTCATGCCCTCACCCTCCCGCCCGGCGGCGCCGGGCGGGCCCCTCCCTCTCCCCTGCAGGGAGAGGGGTTTAGGGGAGGGCGATCAGTCACCTTTGAACTCCGGCAGGCGCTTCGCCGCGAAGGCTTCGAAGGCGCGGCGGAAGTCGTTGGTGGTCATGCAGATCGCCTGGGCCTGCGCCTCCATTTCCAGCGCGGCCTCGAGGCTGACGTTCCATTCGGCGGTCAGCTGGGCCTTGGTGACGGCGTGGGCGAAGGTGGGGCCCTCGGCGAGGCTCCGGGCGAGCGCTGCCGCCTCGTCGAGCAGGATCTCTTCCGACACGAGCCGGTTGAAGAAGCCCCAGCGCTCCCCCTCGTCAGCGGTCATCGCGCGGCCCGTGTAGAGCAGTTCGGAGGCGCGGCCCTGGCCGATGATGCGGGGCAGGATCGCGCAGGCGCCCATGTCGCAGCCGGCGAGGCCGACGCGGCTGAAAAGGAAGGCGGTCTTCGCGCGCGGGGTGGCGATGCGCAGGTCGGACGCCATGGCGAGGATCGCGCCCGCGCCGGCGCACACGCCGTCGACGGCCGCCACGATCGGCTGCGGGCAGGCGCGCATCGCCTGGACGAGCGCGCCGGTCATCCGGGTGAAGGCGAGGAGGCCGGGCATGTCCATGCCGGTCAGCGGCCCGATGATCTCGTGCACATCCCCGCCCGAGCTGAAATTCCCACCGGCACCCGCCAGCACCACAACCTTGATCGCAGGCGTGGCGGCGAGGGCGCGAAACGTGTCCCGCAGCTCCGCGTAGCTCTCGAAGGTGAGCGGGTTCTTGCGCTCGGGACGGTTGAGGGTGATCGTGGCCACCCCCGCGGAATGGCTCCAGAGGAAGTGCCGGGGCGTGTACGTATCCGGGTCAATCATTCGGCGATCTCCCCTGCTGCCTGCCCGAGCGAGAGCTTGAGCTTGCCCAGCGCGCCGTAGAGCACCTCACGGTCCCCCTGCGCCAGGCCGGCGAGGAGTCCGTCGATCGAGTCGTGGTGGGCGGCGGCGAGCCTGGTGAAGTGGCGCCGGCCCTCCTCCGTCAGCCGCACGACGGACGATCGGCGGTCCGCCTTGGGCTTCGAGATTTCGACCAGGCCTTCGCCCGCCAGCTTCCGGACGATGGCGGTGACGTTGCCGTTGGAGACGAGGAGCGCGCGCGACAGCTGGCCCATCACCATGCCCTGAGGCCGCCGCTCGAGCGCGGCGAGCACGTCGAAGCGGGGCAGCGTCGTGCCGAATTCGTCGGCGAGCCGCCGCTGCACCACCTTCTCAATCGCCATCGTGCAGCTGAGCAGGCGTAGCCAGAGCCGGACGCTGGCGCGGTCGGCGAGCTCGCCGTCGTGCTTCTCGCGGATGCCGGCAGGGGCGGCGGCGCTCATGTCACCTCCCCTCCGGCGACCGCGATCGCCTGAC
>DASVVY010000099.1:0-47750 GCA_036386335.1 Allosphingosinicella sp.
GTAGGCCGACGAAGCTTCGGTCGTGGGCTGGTCGGTCACCTGCGCGGCCTCAGCGGACGATCGTGCCGACGCGGCGGATCTTCTTCTGCAGCTGCAGCACGCCGTAGAGCAGCGCCTCCGCCGTCGGCGGGCAGCCGGGCACGTAGACGTCCACCGGCACCACCCGGTCGCAGCCGCGCACCACGCTGTAGCTGTAGTGGTAGTAGCCGCCGCCGTTGGCGCACGAGCCCATCGAGATCACGTACCGCGGCTCGGGCATCTGGTCGTAGACCTTGCGCAGCGCCGGGGCCATCTTGTTGCAGAGCGTTCCCGCGACGATCATCACGTCCGACTGGCGCGGGCTCGCGCGCGGCGCGACGCCGAACCGCTCGAGGTCGTAGCGCGGCATGTTGGCGTGGATCATCTCGACGGCGCAGCAGGCGAGGCCGAAGGTCATCCACCACAAGGAACCGGTCCGCGCCCACTGGAACAGGTCCTCCGCCGAGGTGACGAGGAAACCCTTGTCGTTCACCTCGCTGTTCAAGTCGGTGAAGAATTGCGGGTCCGGCTGCTGGAGGTCGGCCGGACGCTGGTTTTCGTGGCGCGGGTCGAGGATCACTCCCATTCGAGCGCTCCCTTCTTCCACGCATAGGCGAAGCCGAGGGTGAGCTCGGCGAGGAAGATCATCATCGCGGCCCAGCCGGCGATCCCGATCGTACCGAGCGTCACCGCCCAGGGAAAGAGAAAGGCCGCTTCGAGGTCGAAGATGATGAACAGGATGGCGACCAGGTAGAAGCGGACGTCGAACTGGGCGCGGCTGTCCTCGAAGGCCGGAAAGCCGCATTCATATTCGGCGAGCTTGTCGGGATAGGGGTTCGACGCGCCGGTCAGCTTCGCCACCATCATCGGCAGGACCACGAAGGAAAGCGAGAGGGAAAGAGCGACGGCAAGGAACAGGAGGATGGGCAGATATTCGGCGGCGGTGGACGCCATCTCACTCTCCAGGAACGGGTTGCGCGGGCTTTAGGGCAGCGGCCCTCCCTCCGCAACTCCCCAGGAACGTTGACAGCGGCAGGGCGGAGGAACAGTCTTCAAACGCAATCGGGGGAGGAAAGACATGGTTTCGAAATGGGTTGGGCCGGCGTGGCTGGCGGTGGCGATTGCCGTCCCCGCCGAAGCGCAGATGGTCACCGCCAAGGATCCGCAGTCGGTGGTGCGGGTGCTCCACAAGGAAGGCTATACCGCCAAGCTGGAGGCCGACAAGGGCGGCGAGCCGATGATCAGCAGCGGCTATTCGGGGAGCAGCTTCCGCATCTTCTTCTACAATTGCACGCAGAAGAAGGATTGCGCGACCGTCCAATTCTATTCCGGCTACACGCTCGACAAACCGGTGGCGCTCGACAGGATCAACGCCTGGAACAGCAGCCAGCGCTTCGGCCGCGCCTACCTCAACGACAAGGGCGAGGCGGCGATCGAGATGGACATCGACCTCGACGACGGCGGCGTGTCCGAGGCGCTGTTCACCGACAATCTCGAATATTGGGTGAGCGTGATGGGCGCCTTCGAGAAGCACATCGGCTTCAGGGACTAGCGCCCGCCGGGCCCTCCAGGGTTTCTACGCCCGCAGCGCCCCGGCCACGAGGCGGTGCAGCTTCGAATGGAGCTGGTCGTTGGCAGCCAGCACCTGCCCCTTGGCGAGCGCCGCATCGGCTCCGCGGAAGTCGGTGACGAAGCCGCCCGCCTCGCGGACCAGCAGGATGCCGGCGGCGACGTCCCAAGGCTGGAGGTCCTCCTCCCAGAAACCGTCGAAGCGCCCCGCAGCGACCCAGGCGAGGTCGAGGGCGGCCGAGCCGAAGCGGCGGATGCCGGCGACGTTCGGCGACACCGCTTCCAGGATTCTCTGGAAGCGTTCCAAATGCCCGTGGCCGAAATAGGGAATGCCGGTCGCGATCAGCGCGTCGGCGAGGTCGCGGCGGGCGGAGACGCGCAGGCGCCGCTCATTGAGCCACGAGCCCCTGCCCTTCTCCGCCCAGAAGCTCTCGTCGGTGAGCGGCTGGTAGACGAGGGCCTGGGTGATCTCGGGCTTGCCGCCGGGGCCGCGCGGATCCTCGACCGCGATCGCGATCGAGAAATGCGGGATGCCGTGGAGGAAGTTGGAGGTGCCGTCGAGCGGGTCTACGATGAAGCGCGGCTTGTCCGGATCGCCCTCGATCTCGCCGCCTTCCTCGAGCGTCAGGCGCCAGTCGGGGCGGGCGTGGCGCAGCTCCTCGACCACCGTCTGCTCGGCGCGCTTGTCGGCCATCGATACGAAGTCGGCGGGCCCCTTGCGGCTCACCTGCAGCTGCTCGACCTCCCCGAAGTCGCGCCGGAGGCGCGGCGCCGCCTTGCGCGCCGCCTTCTGCATGACCGTGATGAGGCCGGAATGGGAGACCATCAGATGCTGCCTTTTCGTTCGATGACGAGGATGCGGGCCTCGCCCACGGGCCTGGCGACATGCTCCTCGCCGACCTCAGCGACGAAGATCGCGCCCGGTTCCAGCCGCACCGACTTTTCCTCGCCGCCCTGGCGGTAATGCATGTCGACCGCGCCATCGAGGACGACGAACACCTCCGTGCCGTCGTTGACGTGCCACTTGTAAGCGGCATCGGTCCAGTGCAGCCGCACCGTCGCCCCCTCCACCTCGGCCAGATCACGCGCCCCCCAGGCGCGCTCGGCACGGAAGGCGGCGGTGTCGGTCAGGATCAGGGGCATTGTGGACCTCCAGAAATCCCCTCTCCCTGTAGGGGAGAGGGAGGGGCCCAAGCGAAGCTTGGGAGGGTGAGGGCAGAGCCGGGCACGGGCACTCACCGTGGCGCTTCGCGCCTGTCCCTCTCCCCTGGAGGGAGAGGGATTTTGACCTTAGTCCGCCCGCCTGACGTAGGTCTGCTCGTACACGTCGACGACGATGCGGGTGCCGCTGGCGATGTGCGGCGGCACCATCACGCGGACGCCGTTGTCGAGGATCGCCGGCTTGTAGGAGGAGGAAGCGGTCTGGCCCTTCACCACCGCGTCGGCCTCGATGATCGTCGCCTCGATCTGCGCCGGCATCTGCACCGAGATCGGCCGCTCGTTGTAGAGCTCCATCACCACGTCCATGCCGTCCTGCAGGAAGGCCGCGGGCTCGCCGATGAGGTCCTTCGGCAGCGTCACCTGCTCGTACGTCTCCTTGTCCATGAAGACCAGGTCGTCGCCCTCGGCATAGAGGTACTGGAAGTCCTTGGTGTCTAGGCGGACCCGTTCCACCGTCTCGGCCGAGCGGAAGCGGACGTTGTTCTTGCGGCCGTCGATGAGGTTCTTCATCTCGACCTGCATGTAGGCGCCGCCTTTGCCCGGCTGGGTGTGCTGGATCTTCACGGCGCGCCAGATGCCGCCCTCATATTCGATGATGTTGCCGGGACGGATGTCCACGCCGCTGATCTTCATGTCTGTCTCTCGGGAGAAGTGGAAAAGAGCCGCCGCGCCTTTAGCCGTGCCCCCCTGAAGGAGCAAGCGGGCCCCGCCGCGCCGCCTCGACTCGCGCCGCCGCCTCGGGGCCGAAAAGCGGCTTATCCCCCTCTCCCGGCAGCGTCTCGAAGGCGGGGACGCCGGCCGGCGGCGTGACCCACGGATGCTTGCTTCGGACGAAGAAATGGGCGTCTGGCGTCAGCCGCTCCCCCTCGTCCAGCGTTCCGCCCCGCAGGAACAGGATCGCGTCGCCGAACATCGGGAGCGTGCCCCAGAGGAGTACGCGGCACCCGCTGCAGCGCGTGCCCTCCTCCTCAACGAGGGCGTCCGAGCCGGCGAGCAGCTCGACATTCTCCCGCTCGACCATCGCGTTCAGCGCGAAGGCGGAGCCGGTGAGCTTCTGGCATTGCCGGCAGTGGCAGCAATTGACGAAGATCGGGTCCACCCGGAGGCGGTACCGCACCCTCCCGCATTCGCACCCGCCGTCGAGCATCCTCGAAGGCTATCGACCCTGAGCCTTCCCGGCAAGCAGCGGATAGGGGTTGATCGGAGTGCCGTCGTACCACTTCTCGCCCTCGGCCATGCGGTTGATCGCGAAATGGAGATGCGGTCCTTCCGGGTTTGCGTTGCCGGTGGAGCCGACCGTGCCGATCGGATCGCCCTGCTTGACCGCCTGCCCTTCCTTCAGCTCCGGTGCGTAGGCCTGGAGGTGGGCGTAGTAGAAGGTATAGCGGCGGTCCGGCGAGCGGACATAGGCGGTGATGCCGCCGCCGCCGTTCGAAAAGAACAATTTCTCGACCGTGCCGGGCGCCGCCGCCACGACCGGGGTGCCGTGCGGCGCCATGATGTCGATCGCGTCGTGCACCCGCCCGCCCGAGCGGGACTGGGTGAAAGTGTCGGAGAGCTGCTCCGGCTTGATGCCCAGGACCGGAATGGCGAGGCCGGTGGGGCCGATCGCCAGCTCGGCCCGCGGCTGTGGCTCAGGCGGCGGAGCGGCCTTGGTCACAGGCACCGGCCCCCGATTGAACGCCACGAGCCAGAAGGCGCTGGTGAGGGCCGAGCTCACCACCGCGGTCACGATTATAACAAGGATCAGTTTCAGGCGGTCCATGCCGGCCAAACGCAACTTATTCCCGCACCGTTCCGTTTTCGACCGGCTCATGACCGGAACCATCCGCATCGGCTGCTCGGGCTGGATCTATCGCCACTGGCGCGAGCGCTTCTACCCGCCGAAGCTGGCTCAGCACCGCTGGTTCGGCCATTATGCCGACACGTTCGAGACGGTGGAGCTCAACACCAGCTTCTACCACCTCCCGAAGCCCGGGACCTTCACCAAGTGGCGGGACCAGGCGCCGCCGGGCTTCCGCTATGCGGTGAAGGCGCCGCGCTTCGTCACCCACATGAAGAAGCTGAAGGAATGCGCTGAACCGGTGGGAGAATTCCTCCGCCGCGCCCGCAACCTCGGCGGCACGATCGGGCCGATCCTCTACCAGCTGCCGCCGCGCTGGGCGTGCAACAGGGCACGGCTGGAAGAGTTCATCGCCCTCCTCCCCCGCGACCTCACCCACGTCTTCGAGTTTCGCGAGAAGAGCTGGCTGACCGAGGAGGTGCTGGCCCTCCTCGACGCCCGCGGCGTCTCCTTCTGCGCCCACGACATGCCCGGCTCGGCGACTCCCCGCTGGGCAGCCGGGTCGATCGCCTATGTCCGCTTTCACGGCGGCGAGGGCAAATATTGGGGCCGCTATTCGGACGAGGGCCTGCTCGCCTGGACCGACTGGATCGCCGCCGAGGCGCGCGCCGGCCGCGACGTCTGGTGCTACTTCAACAACGATATTGACGCCCACGCCATCCACGACGCCCTTACCTTGAGGGCGATGGTGGGCCAGGCGATGCGGTGAGGCTCGTCCTCAGCGCGTCAGCACCTCCTGGAACTGCGCCACCGCCGCCGCCGGCCCCTGCTCGTGGCTCCAGACGGCGCTGCACACCGCCAGGAAATCGGCGCCAGCTTCGACAAGGGCGCGTCCGTTTTCCGGCGTGATTCCACCGATGGCCACGCAGGGTATCTCGAACAGGCGCGACCACCAGCCCAGGATCGAAGGATCGGGGCGGTGGGCGGTCTCCTTGGTGGAGGTCGGAAAGAAGGCTCCGAACGCCACGTAATCCGCCCCCGCCTCCCCCGCTTCCATAGCGAGGTGGCGGCTGTCGTGGCAGGTGATCCCGATCTGCGCGGACGGTCCGAGCAGCGCCCGCGCCTGGCGCGGATCGCCGTCGCCCTGTCCCAGGTGGACGCCGTCGGCGACGACGCGCTTGGCGAGGCCCATGTCGTCGTTCACGATGAAGGCGACCTCGTGCGCGGCGCAGATCCGCTGGAGCGGCTCCGCCAGCGCGGCGGCGCGGTGCTGGTCGATCCCCTTCACGCGGAACTGGAAGGCGGCGACCGGCCCGCCGGACAGAGCCTGTTCCAGCCGATTGGGAAAGTCGCTGCCAACATCGAGCGGCGAGATCAAATAGAGCTGGCACGCCGCCCGGGCGGTCGGCTCGAAGAGCTCGCGAAAGTTCGGATCGAGTTCGTCTTCCATCACCTCACCCGTTCGCACTGAGGCGCGTTCCGCTCAAGCAGCAAAAGCGGTCGGGCTTCCGCCCAGTGCCCCACGCCTCCTCGATTTGGCCGAAGCCGCGATCCTCCATCAGCGCCCGCACCTCCCCCGGCTCATACAGCCGGAAGCCATAGCGGTGCCCGGGCCACTTGCGCAGCTCCTCCGCCGGCTCGAAGCAGATAACCAGACGTCCGGCGGGCTTCACCACGCGCGCGAGCTCGAGGAAGGCCCGGTCAGGGTCGGGCCAGAAATAGAGGCTGTTGACGCTCACAGCCGCGTCGAGGCTGCCGTCGGGGAGCGGCAATGCTTCGACGGAGCCGGTTCGGATCTTCACTCCGGGGGAGCGGCTCCGGGCTCGGGCCACGGCGGCCTCAGAAACATCCACGCCCCAGATGGTGCCGGAGCTGCGCCGCCGCAACGAGCGAAGAAGCGCCCCGCCGCCGAAGCCGATCTCGACAACGTCCTCGTCGCCGACGAGTGCGAGCCGCTCAAGCGCGAGAGCGTTCATCCGCCGGCTGATCCAGTCGAGCCACGGCGCGATGAGCAGGCGCCCGACGAGGCCCGTCGGCTGCGCGAACTGGCGGGCGAGGTACCTCAGCACCTCGCCTCACCTCACTCCTCGCCCTTGTAGATGCGTACCATGGTGTCGAGCATCTGCATCGCCTCCTCGCGCGGGCGCTGGAAGGCGTTGCGGCCGATGATCGAGCCGTTGCCGCCGCCGTCGCGGATGTCGCGGGCGTCCTGGACGACGCCCTCGACGCCCTTGGCCGCGCCGCCCGAGAAGACCACGAGGCGACGGCCGTTGAAGCAGCACCGGACGACATGGCGGACGCGCTCGGCCTGGTTCGACCAGTCCGTGCCCTCATAGGCCTTTTGCGCGTCCTTCTGCTCGATATGGGCGGAGGGCAGCTTCACCTTGATGATGTGCGCGCCCAGCAGGGCGGCCATGTGGGCGCCGTAAGCGGTGACGTCGAGGGAAAGCTCGCCGTCCTTGGAGACGTCGCCGCCGCGGGGATAGGCCCAGATGACCGTGGCGATGCCGACCGACTTCGCCTCGGCGGAAAGCTCGCGAATCTCCTCGATCAGCTCGAGATTGTCCTCGGAGCCCGGATAGGTGGTGAAGCCGATCGCCGAGCAGCCGAGGCGCAGAGCATCGTCGATCGAGCCGGTCACCGCCTGGTCCTTGCGCGTCGCCCAGCTGTTGGAGCTGTTGATCTTGAGGATGGTCGGGATCTGGCCGGCGAAGGTGCCCGCCCCCGCCTCGAGCGCGCCGAGCGGCGCCGCATAAGCGGAAAGGCCGGCGTCCACAGCCATCTGATAGTGGTAATGCGGGTCATAGGCAGGCGGGTTGATCGCGAAGCTGCGGCCAGGGCCATGCTCGAAGCCCTGGTCGACCGGCAGGATGATCATCTTGCCGGTGCCGCCGAGCCGCCCCTGCATCAGGATCCGAGCGAGGTTCGCCTTTGTGCCTGGATTGTCGCTCTCATATTTGTCGAGAATCGCTTTGACGACGGGTGTGATGCTCATTGAAGACTCCTTGAGAAGCTTTTTAAAATTCTAGGCTTCGAGCGCTTTGACGCCGGGCAGCTCCTTGCCCTCCATCCATTCGAGGAAGGCGCCGCCTGCGGTGGACACGAAGGTGAAGTCGTCCGCTACCCCGGCATGGTTGAGGGCGGCGACCGTGTCGCCTCCCCCGGCGACGGAGACGAGGGAGCCCTCCTGGGTTAGCGCTGCGGCGGTGCGGGCGAGCGCCACGGTGGCCGTGTCGAAAGGCGGCGTTTCAAAGGCGCCAAGCGGGCCGTTCCACACCAGCGTGCGGCAAGTCTTGATCGCGTCAGCGAGGGCTTCGACCGCGGCGGGGCCGACATCGAGGATCATCTCGTCCGCGGCGACTTCGTGGACGTTGCAGGTGCGCAGCGAGGGCGGGTTGGCCGCGAATTCCTTCGCCACCACCACATCGTAGGGAAGGTGCACCGTGCAGCTCGCCCTGTCCGCCGCGTCGAGGATCTCGAGCGCTGTGTCCCTCAGGTCGTGCTCCGCGAGCGACTTGCCGACGGCCACGCCGCGGGCGGCGAGGAAGGTATTGGCCATGCCGCCGCCGATGATCAAATGGTCGACCTTGGCGACGAGGTTTCTGAGCACGTCGAGCTTGGTCGAGACCTTGGCGCCGCCGACCACCGCCGCCACCGGGCGCTCCGGGCTGCCGAGCGCCTTCTGGAGCGCCGTCAGCTCCGCCTCCATCGCCCGGCCGGCGTAGGCGGGGAGGCGGTGGGCGAGACCTTCGGTCGAAGCGTGAGCTCGGTGGGCGGCGGAGAAGGCGTCGTTGACGTAGAAGTCGCCGAGCCCCGCGAACCGCTCGACCACCGCCGGATCGTTCTTCTCCTCTCCGCCGAAGAAGCGGGTATTCTCGAGGATCGCGACGTCGCCGGGGCTGAGCTGCGGGACCGCGTCGGCATCGCCTTCCCAGTCGATGTAATGAACGCGGCGGCCAAGGACCGCCTGGTAGGCGCCGACGATCCGCAACAGCGAGAATTCGGCGCTCGGCTGGCCCTTGGGGCGGCCGAAATGGGCGAGGAGGAGGACGATGGCGCCTTTGTCCGCGAGCTCGGTGACGGTCGGCAGAGTCGCGAGGAGGCGGGTGTCGTCGCTGACCTCGTCACCCGCCATCGGCACGTTGAGGTCCACCCGCACCAGCGCCCGCTTGCCGCGCACATCGGAAAGGTCGTCTAGGGTCTTGAAGCCGGTCACGTACTGGTCACCCGTTCGTGTCGAGCGAAGTCGAGACACCCCTTCGAGCGCAGCCGAGAAGGAGCCTCGGCTTGGCTCGGCAGGGCTCCTCGACTTCGCTCGGGGCGACGGAGCCCTGCCGGGACGCGCTGCTAGAGCAACCGCCCCATCGCTGCGGCCGTGTCGACCATGCGGTTCGAGAAACCCCATTCGTTGTCGTACCAGGAGACGACGCGGACCAGCTTGCCCTCCAGCACCGCGGTCTCGAGGCTGTCGACGCTCGATGAGTGCGGATCGTGGTTGAAGTCGATCGAGACGAGCGGCTCCTCGATGAATTGCAGGATGCCCCTGAGGCGCCCCCCCGCGGCTTCGCGCAGGGCGCCGTTCACTTCCTCGACGCTGGTGTCGCGCTTGGGCACGAAGGTGAGGTCGACGAGGCTGACGTTCGGCGTCGGCACGCGCACCGCCGAGCCATCGAGCTTGCCCTTGAGCTCCGGCAGCACCTCGCCCACCGCGCGGGCCGCGCCGGTGGTGGTCGGGATCATCGACATCGCCGCGGCGCGGGCGCGGCGCATGTCCTTGTGGATCTGGTCGAGGATCTTCTGGTCGTTGGTGTAGCTGTGGATCGTCGTCATCAGGCCGCGCTCGATGCCGATAGTATCGTTCAGCACCTTGGCGACCGGCGCGAGGCAGTTGGTGGTGCACGACGCGTTCGAGACGATCGTGTGCTCGGCGGCGAGCTTGTCCTCGTTTACGCCGAACACGACCGTGAGGTCGGCGCCCTTCGCGGGGGCGGAGATCAGGACTTTCTTTGCGCCGGCAGTGAGATGCGCCGACGCCTTGTCGCGGTCCGTGAAGAAGCCAGTGCATTCGAGCGCAATGTCGACGCCGTTCTCGCCGTGCGGCAGCTTGGCCGGGTCCTTCTCGGCGGTGACGAGGATGCGGCGGCCGTCGATGATGAGGTCGTTGCCTTCGGCGTGGGCGTCGCCCGGATACGCGCCGTGGACCGAGTCGCGCTTGAACAGCAGCGCGTTTGACTTGGCGTCGGCGAGGTCGTTGATCGCGACCAGATCGAGGCCGCTGTCCGGCTTCTCGAGGATCGCGCGCGCGACGAGGCGGCCGATCCGCCCGAATCCGTTGATCGCAACTCTGGTGGCCATGTTCATTCTCCCTGAACGTCGAGCGCCGCGAGGATGCGCGGCACGATCGCCTCGGCAGTGAAGCCGAAGCGCCTGAAAAGATCCTCCGCGGGCGCGGACGCGCCGAAGCGGTCGAGGCCGATGGCGAGGCCGCGCGGGCCGACATAGCGCTCCCAGCCCAGGGTCGTTCCCGCCTCGATCGAGACGCGGAGCACGTCCTCCGGCAGGAGATCGGCCCGGTAGCCCGCCTCCTGCGCATCGAAAAGGGACCAGCAGGGCATGGAGACGACGTCGGTGCCGATCCCCTGCCCTTCGAGGGCGTCGGCCGTCGCGAGGGCAAGCTCCACTTCGGAGCCGGTGGCGAGCAGGACGACCCGCCGGGTCGCGCTCGCCCCGCGCAGGCGGTACGCGCCGCGGGCCGAGAGGTTGCCGGTCCTCCCGAGCCGGACCTGCGGCAGGTTCTGGCGGGTCAGCGCGAGCAGCGAAGGTCCCTCCGTCCGCTGGAGCGCGAGGGCCCACGCTTCCGCCGTCTCGACCGCGTCGGCCGGGCGGAACACCGCCAGGTTCGGTATCATGCGAAGGCTCATGACATGCTCGACCGGCTGATGGGTCGGGCCGTCCTCGCCGAGGCCGATCGAATCGTGGGTCATCACATAGACGACACGGACGCCCTGCAGCGCCGAGAGGCGGATTGCGGGGCGGCAATAGTCCGAAAAGACGAGGAAGGTGCCGCCATAAGGGATCACCCCGCCGTGCAGCGCCATCCCGTTCATCGCCGCGGCCATGCCGAATTCGCGGATGCCGTAATAGATGTAACGCCCGGAATAATCTTCCTTCGTCAGAGGCTTCTGGGCCTTAGTTTTCGTGTTGTTGGAGCCGGTGAGGTCGGCGGACCCGCCGATCGTCTCGGGCAGCACGGCATTGATCGCCTCGAGCGCCAGCTCGGAAGCCTTGCGGGTCGCGACCGTCTGCGGGTTGGCCGCCAGCCAATCGAAATAGTCGCTCTTCGCCATCCCCTCGGGCAGGCGTCCCTCCATCCGGCGAAGGAATTCCTCCCGCTCGGAATGCGCGTCGAGGCGGCTGCGCCACTCGGCGTGCGCGTCGGCGCTGCGGCGCCCCGCCTCGCGCCAGGCGGAGACGATCTCCTCGGGGACCTCGAAGGGCTCGCTGTCCCAGACGAGGTGCGCGCGCGCCGCCTTCACCTCCTCCAGGCCGAGGGCTGCGCCGTGCGTCGCGGCGGTGCCCATCTTGTTGGGCGCCCCCCAGCCGATGATCGTCCGGCAGGCGATCAGCGAAGGCCGGGGATCGTCGACGGCTTCGTCGATCGCGCGGCGGATGTCGGCGAAGTCGTGGCCGTCGCACGAGACGGTATGCCAGCCATAGGCGCGGAAGCGGGCCGGAATGTCTTCGGAGGTGGAAAGGTCAGTGGAGCCGTCGATCGTGATCCGGTTGTCGTCCCAAAACACCTTCAGCCGGCCCAGCCCAAGGTGGCCGGCAAGCCCCGCCGCCTCGTGGTTGATTCCCTCCATCAGGTCGCCGTCGCCGGCGATCACCCATGTGCGGTGGTCGACCAGCCCATCGCCGAACACGGCATTGAGGTGCCGCTCGGCGACGGCCATGCCCACCGCCATGGCGAAGCCCTGGCCGAGCGGCCCGGTGGTCGCCTCGACGCCTTCGAGCATGAAGTTCTCGGGATGTCCGGCACAGGGCGAGCCGAGCTGCCGGAAGCCCCGGATCTCGTTCATCGTCGGATGCGCGTAGCCGGTCAGATGAAGCAGCGCATAAATCAGCATCGACCCATGCCCGGCGGACAGCACGAAGCGATCCCGGTCATGCCAGCCCGGAGCTTGCGGAGCGTACTTCAGATATTCTGTGAACAGTACGGTGGCGACGTCCGCCATTCCCATCGGCATTCCGGGATGGCCCGAGTTGGCCGCCTGCACCGCGTCCATCGACAATGCGCGGATCGCGTTGGCGAGCAGTCTCGGTTCGACGGCCATGTAGCTTCCTTGCTGGGCGGCCCCGCCGGGGCTCTGGGCAGGGACTCGCGCGCTGCCCCCGTGGCGGCTCCTTTATCGGGGAAGGCGCGGGCGTCAACCTTCCCGCCGGTGCGCCTGTTCCTTGCAGCGCGCGTCCGTGCTATGGGGCTGCAATGGGGGACGACCGGCTTTCCGTGGCCCTGGGCCGGATCGAACGCGCGGTGGCGCGTCTCGAGGCGCTGGACTCGCGTCCGGCGGCCGCCGCTCCGCCGGCCGATGGCCTCGCCGCCGCGCACGAAGCGCTGCGCGGCAGGGTCGAACAGGCAATCGGCCAGATCGACCGACTGCTCTCGAATGTGGAGGCGCGCTGATGGCGACACTCGACATCGATGTTGCCGGCCGCCGCTATTCGGTCAGCTGCCGCGACGGCGAGGAGCAGCACCTGCTCTCAGTCGCCGCGCTGGTCGACGGCAAGGCCCGCGACGCCGCCGCGGCGCTCGGCAGCCTCAGCGAAACGCGCCAGCTCCTCTTCGCCGCCTTGCTCCTCGCCGACGAGGTGAAGGAGCAGCGCGCCGGACGCCTTCCCACTCCGGCCGCCGCGCCCGATCTGGCGGTGGCCGACGGGCTGGAACGCCTCGCCGGCAGGATCGAAGCCCTCGCCGACAGGCTTGAGGGAATGCCCGCCACTCCCTAAATAGCGTTCTGACGGGTACTGCCCGGTACGAGCTCTAGCGAACATCCCTGAGGCGATAAGACATCCTCGGGGGCTGTCCCTGCCCGGATCCTGGTCCGGATCACACGGTCCCCACCTGACGTTGAGGCGTCAGAGGATATTCCGGCAAACGGCCATGGCGGTCCCGTCACCCTTCCCCAAGAGCGAACTCCGCTCCCAGGCGCTGCAGGCGCGGCGGGACTATGCGCGCTCGCTCTCCCCTGATCTGCGCGCCGAGCTGGAGGCGAAGCTGGCCGAGATCGTCCTCCCCCACCTGATCGGGGCGAGGATCGTCGCCGGCTATCATCCTCTCAAGGACGAGATCAGCCCCTATCCGATCCTCGACCGGCTGGGGCCGGGGCAGCGCGCCGCCCTCCCCTGGTTCCTCGATCGCGACTCGCGGATGCTCTTTCGTGAGGCCCCGGCCGTGGAGCCGAGCCCCTGGGGCGTGCTGCAGCCCGCCGGGGCGGCCGATCCACTCGCCCCCGACACGGTGCTAGTACCGCTCGTCCTCGCCGACCGGGGCGGCACCCGCATCGGCCACGGCAAGGGCCATTACGACCGCGCGCTTGCCCACCTGCGCGAGGGCGGCGCCGTTTTCACCATCGGCATCGCCTGGGAGCCGCAGATTTCGGATGCTGGAATCCCGGGCGATCCCTGGGACGTGCCGCTCGACGCCATCGCCACGCCGCGCGAGTGGATACGCTGCCGGTGACGCCGCCGCGGCCGACCTGGCGCAAGCCCGCCGGCATCTTCGCCATCCTGGTGCTGATCGCGCTGTGGGCGGTGCTCATCGCGACACTTGCCGACGCAGTGGCCGGCTGGCCGACGCTCGCGCAGCTCCCCCTCTACGTGGTAGCGGGGATCGTCTGGATACTGCCGCTCAAGCCGCTGCTCCGATGGATGGAGACGGGCCGGTGGCGCGCCTGAAGGCACACCAATGGTACTGCGATTTCAAGAAGATGGCGCGAGTGACGGGGCTCGAACCCGCGACCTCCGGCGTGACAGGCCGGCGCTCTAACCGACTGAGCTACACCCGCGTGGAGCCGGGCACCTAGGTTATGGTCCGGGGGCTGTCAAGCACGGCTAATGCCTTGGCACGACACGCCGATGTTCCTCGTCATGCTCCTCGTGATGGGGCCCGGTGAGGGTCCCCTCCTCGAACAGGAAACCTGCGATATCGGGCTTGCCGGCGGCGTCGAGGACCGTCTTCATGATGATCAGCAGCGGCACCGCGAGCAGGGCGCCGGTCGTGCCCCAGACCCACGCCCAAAAGCTCAGCGCGAGGAGGATGAGCAAGGGGTTGATGGTCAGCCGCCGCCCGACCAGCATCGGAGTCACGAAATTGGCCTCGAGGAGGTGAATACAGGCGAAGCTCAGCGCCGGCAGGAAGGCGTACCACGGGTCCGGGAACGCCATCAGGCCGCCGAGCGCGAGCAGCAGCACCGAGGCGATCGGGCCGAGATAGGGAATGTAATTCAGGACGGCGACGATGCCGCCCCACATCAGCGGGGTCGGCATGTCGAGCAGGTGGAGGATGAGGGCCACGACCAGTCCCATGGCGATGTTCACGGCGGTGATCGTACCGAGATAGGTGGAGGTGGCGTCGACCATCTGCTGGATGGCGCGCGCCGTCGTCATCGCTCCGTCGAAGCTCGCGCGGGTGGTGATGGTGCGCCGCCGCATCCGCGTCCAGCCGGCGAGGAAGAAGAAGATGACGAGTATGGCGAAGAACATCTGGATGACCGCGAACGGCGCCGAGGTGGCGATGATGTCGAGCATCGAATTCGGCGTCTCGATCGCCACCGTCCGGGGCGCGCGCGCCGAAGGGCCGAGTTCCTCGACGATGTCGTTGATGAACCGCTCGAGGTCCGAATAGACTTCGAGCAGCGGCGCCAGCGTGTCGCGGATGCGGCCGATCCGCTCGGGAAGCAGCCGCACCCACTCGGCCGCCGGCAGCACGATGGAAGCCACCGCCACGTTCGCGGCGATCAGGAACAGGAACACGCATGTCAGCGCCGCGACCGCCGAGGGTAGGCCGCGCCGCTCCAGCCATTCGAGCACCGGCACGAGCGCGATGGCGATCACCAGGGCGGCGGTGACGGGGAGGAAGAACTCGGCCCCGGCGCGGAGGGCGAAGGGCACCGCAAGGGCCAGGCCGGCGCCGGCGATGAGGGTGAGCGCCGCAAGCAGGCGGTCCCGCCGGAAAGCGATTGCCTCGGATTCCGAGCTCGCGTGGGCTGCTTCGCCCTCCGGGCCCTGCACCTCGCCTGCTGCCTGCGTTCCCTGAAGGCGCTTCATCCAAAACCCTTTTCCAACGCCGCATTTCCTAATGCGGCTGGCTAACGCGGCATTAACTAATTCTTAGCACCCGGCACTGCATTTAGCCCCCGACCAGTCGTGGGGACCAGAGAATGCGATATCAGGCCGGCGGTGCCAAATCACCGCCATTCGGAACCATATTTGCGCTGGCGGCGATCACCGCCGCGTCGGCAGGCCTGTCGGCTACGCCGGCGCACGCCGGCGGCACGCCCGCAGGCTCGAATATCAGCAGCGTCGCCACCGCCACCTACGATCTTCCCAGCGGGCAGCAGGCCAGCGTCGATTCGAACACGGTCACCCTGCTCGTGGACGAGTTGCTCGACGTGACCGCGGCGGCGGCCGACCCGGGCGACGTCGGAGTCTCCCCGGAACAGACGGCGCGGGTGCTGAGCTTCACGATCACCAATCCCGGCAACGGCCCGGAGAGCTATGGGCTCGCCACGATCGCGAATGCGGGGGGGGACGATTTCGACCCGACGGTGACCGCGATCGTCCTCGATACCAACGGCAACAACGCCTACGACGCGGGCGTCGACACGGTCTATGTCGCCGGGTCCAACGACCCTCAGCTACAGCCGGATCAGTCGCTGACCGTTTTCGTGCTCGCGACCATCCCTTCTACCGCGCAGGACAACCAGCGCGGCCGCGTCGACCTCACCGCCGTGTCAAAGACCGGTTCCGGCACCCCCGGCACCACCTTCGCCGGCGCCGGCTTCGGTGGCGGCAATGCGGTGGCCGGCGCATCGGGTGCCGACGCGGAGGCGAGCGGCTACTACCGGGTCAGCCGTGCCGACATCTCCTTCGTCAAGGCGGCGAGCGTCGCCGACCCTTATGGCGGCACCACGCAGGCGCCGGGAGCGGTCATCACCTACACGCTGACGGCGACCGTCAGCGGCTCGGGCAGCCTTGCCAACGTCAAGGTCGCGGACGCCATCCCGACCGGCACGACCTACCAGGCGGGCACGATCACGCTCGACGGCAGCGGCCTCAGCGACGCCGCCGATGCCGACACCGGCCGCTACACCGGCAGCGGCATCGAGGTCGGCCTCGGCACGCTCGCGGCCGGCGCCAGCAAGATCATCACCTTCAAAGTCAAGATCGACTGAGGAAAGGGACTGGACGATGCGCATCTTTCTCGCACTGATCGCCGCAATGGCGCCCGCCGCGGCCTGGGCCGCGGACCCGGTCTCGCTTTCCAGCGAAGTCTTCGTGGAGCGGGTGAAGCAGGAGGCCGGCCAGAGCCGCGTCGTCCAGGAGCCGCCGACGGTGGTGACCCCCGGCGACAAGCTGGTCTTCGTCCTCTCCTACCGCAACGAAGGCGCGGCGCCCGCGTCGGGCTTCGTCGTCACCAATCCGCTGCCCGAAGCGGTGACCTTCACCGGCGAGGAAACCGCGGGAGCGGTGGTCTCGGTCGACGGCGGCAAGAGCTGGGGTCAGCTCGCGATGCTCAAGGTGCCGGGCGCGGACGGGAAACCGCGCGCCGCAACGGCTGCGGATGTCACGCACATCCGCTGGTCTTTCGCGCAGCCGATCGGCGCAGGCGCGGCCGGGAAGCTCAGCTTCAGAGGCGTGGTGAAGTGAATTCGTGAACCCGTGATGGACGCCGGCGGGGGGGAATCAAGCGGCGCCCGTTCCAGCTAAGATTGGACCAGACAGATGAGCAGCAACATCAGGCTAGTCGCCTCCGCCAGCGTACTGGCGGTCGCGGCGCTCTCGGCCTCGCCCGCCTTCGCGGCGGGAACGGCCGCGGGCACCCCGATCAACAACAGCGTCACCTTGACCTACAAGGTCGGCGGCGTCGACCAGTCCTCGGTCAGCGCGAGCGACAGCTTCGTGGTCGACCGCAAAGTGAACCTGACCGTCGCCGAAGTGGGGTCGGCGACGACCAGCGTCTCGCCCGGCCAGACCGCGGCTGTCACGACCTTCCTCGTCACCAACACCTCCAACGCGGCGCTCGACTTTGCGCTTGCGCCGACGCAGCTGAGCGGCGGCACCGCCGCCCACGGCGGCACGGACAATTTCAACGTCAACAACGTCCTGATGTACGCCGACACCAACAATAACGGCTCCTATGATGCCGGGACCGACACCGCGATCACCTATCTCGACGAGCTCGCGGCCGACGACAGCAAGCGCGTGTTCGTCGTCGCCGACGTGCCGCTCGGGCGATCCACGGCCGACGTCGCCGGCGTCCGGCTCACCGCCACGGCGGCCGAATCGTCCGGTAGCGTGGGTGCGCTCGGTGCGACCGTCACCCAGTCTACGGGCGCGAACACGATCGGGGTCGATACGGTGTTCGCCGATACCAACGCGAACGGCAACGTCGCCCGCGACGGCGCGCACTTCGCCGAGGATGATTACACCGTGCTGGCGGCCGCAATCACGGCCGCGAAGACGAACACGGTGATTAGCGATCCGCTGAACGGCACCACAAACCCGAAGATGATCCCGGGGGCAGTGGTCGAATATTGCATCAAGGTGCAAAACGCCGCTGGCGGAACCACCGCGAGCAACGTCAGCGTCTCGGACACAGTACCGACGGCGACGACCTACGACAGCAGCTTCGGCATCAAGGTGAACGGCACCGTCACTGGGTCCACCTGTAATGCCGACGGAACGTCGGGGGGAAGCTTCGCCAGCGGGACGGTCTCGGCGACCATGGCCGACATCGCCGCCGGCACCACCCGGACCGTCGTCTTCCGGGTTTCCGTGAACTAAGAGGAGACGGGGAGGAGCGGCGCTCGTGTCCACGGCGCGACGCCCCCTCCCCTCCACCGCAATGCACCTTTCCACCCGACTTCTCGGGACGCTCCTGCTCGTCCTCTGCACGGTCCTGCCCCTGGCAGCGGCCGTGCCTGCGCTTGCGACGCAACGGACGATCTCGAACACGGCTCAGATCGAGTGGGAGGCCCACGGGCGAAGGGTGGTGCAGCAGTCGAACCGGGTGGACCTGGTGGTCACGCCCGGCAAGGTCGCCCTCGACCTCAGCCTCTACCGCTTCGCCTCCGGCCCGGGCACCGTGGCGCTCCCGGTGACTTCGCCGGAATGCCGAGACGGAGGCGGGTACCAAGTCCTCGCCGGACCCTGGCGGGACGAACCCCTTTCCCCGGCCACCGTCGCCGAGACCCGCGAGATCCGCCCGGGCGAGCCGCTCGTCTTCAAGGTCGTCAACGCCGCAGCCAACCGCTCCGCCGCGGAGGTCGACGCGGTCGAGCTCCTCGCGCGCACGCGTACGGGCGATCGGGCGCGCCTGACCGCGTACGAGAGCGGGCGCGACACCGGGATCTTCACCGGCTTCGTCCAGATGGTCCGCGGCACCGGCGCCAATCCCGGCGACTGCCGCCTCACGGTCGAGGCGGCAGACCGGGTGACGGTCGAGGTTCTCGCCGACGACCTGCAGTCCG
Organism: Allosphingosinicella sp.; assembly: GCA_036386335.1. Lineage (GTDB taxonomy): Bacteria > Pseudomonadota > Alphaproteobacteria > Sphingomonadales > Sphingomonadaceae > Allosphingosinicella. The sequence goes on from DASVVY010000099.1 coordinate 18,343, forward strand.
CCATCGCATCGGGCAGCGTCGACGTGGTCGAAGAGCCCGTTGGCTACGTCTTCGACAGCTACGACGGGCACCCGGTGAGCGGCGCAAAGATCGCGCTGGTCGACGATGCGACCGGCGCCCCGGCGGCGGTGTTCGGCGACGACGGTCAATCCCCCTATCCGAGCATCGTCACCAGCGGCGACACCGTCACCGACGCTGCCGGCAACGCCTATGCCCACGCGCCGGGTGCCTATCGCTTCCCGCTGGTCCGCGCCGGCCGCTACCGGATCGTCGTCGACGCGCCGGAGAGCTACAGCGCTCCGTCGATCCGTTCGGCCGCCGACCTGGGCGGCCTTCGCGGCCCGGATGGCGCGCCCTTCCGGATCGCCGACGCCTCCTTCGGCCGACCGCTGCTGCTCGACACACCGGCGCCGGTGGCGGTGGGGCTTCCCGTCGATCCGGACCGCCAGCCGCTGCAGATCTCGCCGGAAGCGTCGACCGCTTCGGCCGGACCGGGCCAGGTGGTCCGCTTCACCGTTACCTTCCGCAACAATGACGGCCGCATCCCCACCGGCACGCTCGAGGTCACCACCCTCGTCGCCGACGAGCTGCGGCTGCGTCCGGATTCGATCGTCGTCGCCAATCACCCCGCGGCGATCCGCACCGCAGCGAAAAGGGCCTTCGCCGAGGCCCGCGCCGCTGCCGCCGTGTCCGACGAGCCGGAAGAGGCGGAGCTGGCGCCGGACGGCCGCAGCTTCACCGTCCGCCTCCCCGCGCTCGCGGCCGGCACGGCGACGACGATCAGCTACGCCGCCGAGATCCGCACCGACGCCCGCGCCGGCACCGCCCTCAGCCGCATCCTCGCCACCGACGCCTCCGGCGACCGCCACAGCTCGGCCGACACGTTTCTGCGCATTGAGCGGGAGACGATCGGCCGGATGATGACGGTGATCGGCCGCGTCACCGACGGCGGCTGCGCCGCCGATCCGAAGACTACGGCCGGCATCCCCGGCGTGCGGATCATGCTCGAGGACGGCAGCTACGCGATCACCGACCGCGACGGCCGCTATCATTTTGAAGGGGTGGCGCCCGGCACCCACGTCGTGCAGCTCGACGATGGCACGCTGCCGCGGGACCGCGCCCTTGCCGACTGCGCCCGCAACAGCCGCTCGGCGGGCCGCGCATTTTCACGCTTTGTGGATGGCCGCGGCGGTGCCCTTAAGCGGGTCGATTTCCACGCGGTCGCCACCGCGCCGCGAGCCGCGAAGGAAGCGAAGAAGGCGAGCCGGCCCGTCGCCCAGACCGACGCCCAGGCGGCCGGCGCCGAGCGCGACTGGCTTGCGGGGCAGGAGCCCGGCATCGCCTGGCTGTTCCCGGAGCCGGACCACAATCCTCGCGCACCCGCCGTCCGGGTCGCGATCAAGCACCTGCCGGCGCAGACGGTGAAGCTGTTCGTCGCCGGCCGCGAGGTCGATCCCGTCGCGTTCGAAGGCGCCCGCAAGAACGAGGCCGGCACGATGGCGGTCAGCGTCTGGCGGGGCATTCCGCTCGAGACGGGCGCGACCCAGCTCAGGGCGGAGGTCCGCCACGGCGACGGCAGCCTCGCCGAGACGCTGACGCGGACCGTCCGCTACGGCGCCAGCCCGATGCGCGCCGAGCTGCTGCGCGACCGCTCTGTGCTGGTCGCGGACGGCGTCACCCGCCCCATCCTGGCGGTGCGCCTCACCGACCGCGATGGCAGGCCGGTGCGCCACGGCCTGGTGGGCGATTTCGAAGTGCCCGCCCCCTATTACCCGGCCGTTGAGGCGGAGGCCCAGCAGGCGCGGCAGCTCGCCGGCCTCGAGCGCGCCCGCCCCTTCTGGCACGTCGAGGGCGAGCAGGGCATCGCCTATATCGAGCTCGAGCCGACCACCGCCTCAGGCACGGTGAGCCTGCGCTTCCACTTCCGCGACCGCGAGACGGTGACCGACCAGCGGCTCGAGGCGTGGCTCGACCCGGGCGACCGGCCGTGGACCATCGTCGGGCTCGCCGAAGGCACGGTCGGCTATAACCGCCTGAATGAACGGGTCGAGCGGCTCGCCGACGAGAGCGAAGACCTGATCACCGACGGCCGCCTCGCGCTGTACGCGAAGGGCCGCGTCCGTGGCAAATGGCTGATGACCCTCTCCTACGACAGCGACAAGCGCGAGGAGGAGACGCGGTTCGGCGGCGTCATCGACCCGGACGCCTATTACACCGTCTACGCCGACCGCAGCGAGCGCCGCTACGACGCCTCGTCCATCCGCAAGCTCTACCTGAAGCTTGAGCGGCCGCAATTCTACGCCCTGTTCGGCGACTACGAAACCGGCATCGACCAGCCGGAACTCGCCCGCTACGTGCGCGCCTTCAACGGCGTCAAGGCCGAGTATCGCTCGAACCGCGTCGCCGCCACCGCCTTCGCGGCCGATTCGCCGAACCGCCATCGCCACGACGAACTGCAGGGCAATGGCCTCTCCGGCCCCTATGCGCTCGGCGCGCGCGACATCCTGCCCAATTCGGAGCGGGTCTCGATCGAGGTCCGCGATCGGCTGCGCTCCGAACGCATCGCCGAGCGCCGGCTCCTGACCCGCCACATCGACTACGACATCGACTATGCGGCCGGGACCCTGCGCTTCCGCGAGCCGATCCTCAGCCGCAGCTCGGATCTCGACCCGCAATTCATCGTCGCGGATTACGAGGTCGACGGCATCGCGAGCCGCACGCTCAACGCCGGCGGCCGCGCCGCCTGGAAGACGGCGGACGGCAAGCTGCAGGTCGCGGCGACCGCGATCCGCGATGCGGACTCGCAGCAGGCGACCAGCCTCGCCGGGGCAGACATCCGCTACCGCCCGTCCGCTTCGACCGAGATTCGCGCCGAAGTGGCCGTCAGCGACACCGAGACCAAGGCCGAGGGCGCCGCCTCCCCCGGCACCGCGACCGCCTGGCAGATCGAGGCCGAGCACCACGGCTCGCGCTTCGACGTGCTCGCTTACGCCCGGGAGCGCGAGGGCGGCTTCGGCGTCGGCCAGCTCAGCGCCGCGGAGAACGGCACCCGCAAGGTCGGCGTCGACGCCCGCGCCCGCTTCGGCGACGCCTGGTCGGTGACCGGCAGCGCCTGGCACGAGGATTATCTCGCCAGCAATGCCCGCCGCACCGCCGCCCGCGCGCTCGTCGAATATCGTGGCCGCAGCCTCTCCAGCCGTGCCGGCTTCACCTTTGCCGACGACCGCTTGGCGGACGGGCGGCAGGCGCGCTCGACCCTCCTGCAGCTCGGTGCGACCAAGCGGCTGCTCGACAACCGTCTCGAGCTCGACGCTCAGAGCGAGATCCCGCTCGGCGGCGACAATGACAGCATCGACTTCCCGGCCCGCCACCGGCTCGGCGCCCGCTACGCGCTCACCTCCGACATCAACCTGATCGGCGCCTATGAGATAGCCGACGGGGAACATGTCGATGCCCGAACCGCCCGCATCGGCTTCGACCTCAAGCCCTGGGCCGGCGCGCGGATCGCGGTCACCGGCAATGTACAGGACATCGACGAATACGGCCCGCGCAGCTTCGCCGCCTTCGGCCTGTCCCAGTCGCTGGTGCTCGACAAGCATTGGTCGGTCGATTTCTCGCTCGATTCAAACAAGACACTGGGCGGGATCGATCCGGCGCGGGTGCTGAACCCGCTCCACCCGGTGACGAGCGGCGGCTTCATCGGCAGCGGCGGCATCACCGAGGACTTCACCGCCGTTACTGCCGGCGCGACCTACCGGGCCGGGAGCTGGAGCGTCACTGGCCGCGCCGAGTACCGTGCCGGCGATCAGGGCGACCGCTACGGCTTCACCGCCGCGGCGCTGCGCCAGATCGGCGAGGGCAGCGCGATCGGCGGCGCGCTCAACTGGTTCACCGCGACGGGCCAGGGCGGCGTCGAGACCCGCACCGCGAACCTGCAGGCGAGCTGGGCTCACCGGCCGGCCGGGAGCAATTGGTCCTGGCTCGACAAGTTTGAGCTGCGCGAGGATTCGGTCACGGGCGCCGTCGCCGGGCTCCCCGGGCCGATCGGAATCCCGCTCGGGGTCAGCGGCAATGCTCGTTCCCGCCGCATGGTTAACAGTCTTTCAATCAATTATTCCGCAAAGCCGACCCATGCGGACGGGTTCGGCTTGTCGGAAATCTCCCTCTTCTGGGGCACGCGCTACGTCGACGAGAGCTACGGCGAGGAGGATCTCGGCGGCTGGAGCAACGTGGTCGGCGCCGACGTGCGCCTGGACCTCGGCGAGAGCTTCGACATCGGCCTCGCCGGCACCGTCCGCGCCGGCCTCGGCGCCCGCTCGTTCAGCTGGTCGGCGGGGCCGAATATCGGCTTCACGCCCGCCGAGAATGCCTGGCTGTCGCTCGGCTGGAACGTCGCCGGCTTTCACGACCGCGACTTCGAGGAGGCGCGCTATACGCGCAGCGGCCCCTACGTGACGATGCGGATCAAGTTCGACCAGCTGAGCCTCGCGGGACTCGGCCTCGGGAGGCGCGCACGATGAGCCGCCTCGCCGCCCTTCTCATTGCGCTGCTGCTGGCGGCCATCGCGTCCCCCGCCGCGGCCGGCAGCTACAACATCACGGCCGACCGCGATTCGTGGATCAACGAGCTGAACACGACGCAGAACAACGGCGGCACCACCCCCCTGCGCGCGACGACCGGCGCGACCGGCGGCGCCCGCACGCGGGCGCTGATTGGCTTCACCCTTTCCTCGATCCCGGCGGACGAGACGGTCACCTCGGCCGTGCTGACGCTCTACGTCACCAACGGCGGCAACACCGCCTACGTGCACCGCGTCACCGATATCTGGGCCGAGACCACGGTTACGTGGGCGAATACGGCGACGGACTATAATGGGAGTCCGGAGGCGACGTTCACGCCGACAACGGCATCCGTGACGGTGTCGATCAACGTGACCTCGCTGGTCCAGGGCTGGCGCGATGGCACCTTCGCCAATAACGGCCTCATCGTCCTCGGCGCCAACAAGTCGAACGCCCAGTTCGCCAGCCGGGAAGTGGCAACCCTCGCTCAGCGGCCGCAGCTCGTGGTCACGACCGTTCGAACCGCGCCTTCGCTGCTGGTTGTGAAATCGAGCAGCATCGTCTCCGATCCGTATAACGGCACCAACAATCCAAAGCTCATCCCCGGCGCGACCGTCCGTCACACGATTACCGCGAGCAATTCGTCGTCGGGAACGGCGGACACCGGCAGCACCGCGTTCACGATGGCGGTGCCGAGCGGCATGCAGCTCTATGTCAACGATGCCGGCGCGGCCGGCTCGGGCCCGATCGTCTTCGCCAACGGCGCGACGTCGAGCGGGCTCAGCTATACGTTTACGAACCTTGCGAACACCACCGACAGCGTCGCCTTCTCGAACAACAACGGTTCGACCTTCACCTACACCCCGACGCCCAATGCGGCCGGGTGCGATTCGAACGTGACGCACGTCCGGATCACGCTCACCGGCGCCTTTGCCGGCAAGACGGGGGCGACCGACCCGACCATGACTCTTCAGATCCTGATGCAGCCCAAATAGGCTGGTGCCCCCGGCCGGAGTCGAACCGGCACGCCTCGCGGCACTCGATTTTGAGTCGAGCGCGTCTACCAATTCCGCCACAGGGGCAGGCGGGGAACTGCTAGACGAGCGGCGGCGGCGCCGCAACCGCGCGCGATTGCCACCGGAGCAGGGCGCGCCTAACCGCCTGCCGTGAGCCGGGACGCGCCTTTCGACCGCCGCCTTCGCCGCCTGCGGCGCGAGCGGGCGGCGCCACTGTTCGCTGGCGCCGACTATCTTCATCGCGCGGTGGCGGAGGAGCTGATCGAGCGGCTCGAGATCGTGACGCGGATCTTCGAGCGCTGCCTCATCGTCGGCGGCGCGGGCGAGGAGCCGGCGCGGACGTTGCGCGCCCGCGGGTGCGCGGTGACGGTGGCGGACCCGGCCTTCGCCTTCGCCCGCGCCGCCTGCGGGATACAATGTGATGAGGATCGTCTGGCGTTTGCCGACGGCGCCTTCGACCTGGTGGTGTCTATGGGGGTGCTCGACAGCGTCAACGATCTCCCCGGTGCGCTGCTTCTCATCCGCAGGGCGCTTCGGCCGGACGGCCTCTTTCTCGGCGCCTTCGCGGGCGCGGGCAGCCTGCCGCGCCTCAGGGCCGCGATGCTCGCCGGCGACTCGGCCGAGGGCGGAGCGTCGCCGCGGGTCCATCCGCAGATCGACGTCCGGTCCGCGGGCGACCTGCTGACGCGGGCCGGTTTCGCCCTCCCCGTCGCGGACTGCCAGACGCTGGAGGTGCGATTCTCGAGCTTCCAGCAGCTGATGGCGGACCTTCGCGCGATCGGCGCGACCAACGTCCTCGCCGCCCGCGGGCGCCCGCTGGGGCGGCTTGGCCTTGCCGCGGCCATCGCCGATTTCGAGAGCCGCGCGGATGGCGACGGCAAGACGACGGAAAGGTTCGAAATCGTCCACGTCTCGGGGTGGGCCCCCTCTCCCGAGCAGCCGAAGCCGGCCCGCAGGGGCAGCGGAACCGCCTCGCTGGCGGCGGTGCTCGGTCGCACGGACTAGAGGAGGGCCGCGAGGAGCGGGATGAGAGGCTCGTCGGCAGGCGGCATAGCGAGCTCCGCCATCTCGATCGGCCGTACCCAACGGAGCGCAGAGGCGTCGAGAGCCTGCGGCGTTCCCCGCCACTCGCGGCAGAGGTAGAGCAGGAGCAGCATGTGGCGGTCGCCGTTGTCGGCGCTGGCGAAAGCGGCCGGCGCGAGCGCCGCCGCTTCGACCACGATCCCGAGCTCCTCGGCGAGCTCGCGGACTAGGGCCGCCTCGGGCCGTTCGCCCGGCTCGACCTTTCCACCTGGAAATTCCCAGAGGCCCGCCATGTGGCGCCCGGGAGCGCGCTGCTGCAGGAGCACCCGCCTTTCCCCGTCTGCCAGGGCTGCGGCGACAACTACCAAGCTCGTGGCGGGGATTGGGGAATCGGCCATTCGTAGGGAGGTGTTAACCCCTCTGCGTCAGAATGGGAAAGCGGCGGGGCTCGCCCGCCGTGGAGACACGGGCGATGAACATCTTTCGAAGGATAGCCCGGAACGATCGGGGGGCGGCGGCTGTCGAGTACGGCCTCATCGTCGCGCTGATCGTCCTGGCGATGGTGTCGGCGCTCACTGAGTTCGCCGGCACGACGACCAACATGTGGAACGACGTCCGCAGCAACATCGACGGCAAATGAGCCGCACTGCGCGGCGATAACTTTTTGGCAACTTCCATCCCGTAGACCAGATGACAGCCTTACCCGACCGACCAGAAGGGCAGGCTGGAAGTGTGGACTTCCAAAGCTTTGGACAGGAGACCGGACATGAAGATTTTCCGCAAGATGCTGAAGAACGAGAAGGGCGCCACCGCCATCGAGTACGGCCTCATCGCCGCTCTGATCGCTGTCGCCGCCATCACTGCGATGCAGGGCCTCGGCAACAATCTCAGCAACACCTTCAACACCGTTTCGGGCAAGATGAAGTAAGCCCGGATTACCGGACCTGAAGGAAGGGCGGCGGAACCCGGGTTCCGCCGCCCTTTTTCGTGCGCGAAGCACGGCGGCGTCTCAGCGGGCGCCGTAGACGACGAGCTTCACCTGCTGGCCGGGCGTGAGCGTCGCGCCCGAGCCGAGGCCGTTCAACACACGGAACCGCTCCTCGCGCAGGTCCGGGTACGCCATGCGCCCGGCAAGGCTGGAGACGGTGTCCCCCGCGCGCACCGTGACCACGTCGATGATTCGCGGCCGAATCGCGGCGGCTTCGGACGCGCTCATCCGCTGCACCGACTGGACCATGGAGCCGAAGGGGCCGAGCCCGCTCCCCACCGGCGTCACCAGCGCGAAATGGTAGGCGTGCCCCGAATCGAGTTGGTAGGCGAAGATGGTGAGATCGAGTTGGCCCTGTTGAGTGGCGACCCTCGCGGTCGAGTAGGCGGCGGGGATGCCGTTGATCGTCGTCTCCCGCGGCGGCGTGGCGCTGATCTGGCCCTGGTCGCCGACCACGGAGCGGAACGCCCGCGCGATATAGTCCGACATGTCGCCGCTGAAGGCGCCGCCGGTGAACTGCGCCTGGCCCTGCTGGCCCACGATGCTCACCGCGCTGGCGCCGTTCTGCATGCCGTAGCCCTGCGGCACGGTGAAGCGGACGCGCAGGTCCGGGTGCAGGAAGCTGCGGCCCTCGATCACCCCCTGGCGCGGGTCGTCGTCAACCATGACGCCGTCGACGACCGAGAGGAACTGGTCGCGGTTTCGGGTCCCGCGCCCGGCGAGGCCGGTCGCCTGCGCCTGGCGGGTGGCGCGCTGCACGCGCTCGGCGCTCAGCGGGTGGGTCCGTGCCCAACTCGGCGCGGAGCGCTCGTCGCCGCCGCCGGCGCCGCGGGTCTCGAGCGACGTTGCCGCGCCGAGTGAGGCGAACATCTCCGGGGCGGCGGCGGGATCGTACCCTGCCGCGCTCATGTAGCGGATACCGAGATCGTCCGCCTCGAACTCCTGGCCCTGCGAATAGGTGTTGAGATAGCCCTGCGCGACCGTGCCCGCGAGCTGGGCGAGCTCCCCCGATCCGGTGACGGCGCCGATGAGGACGGCGCCGAGCTGCGAGAGAATGCCGCGATTCTGGCGGCCCTTGCTGTGATCGGCGGCGACGTGCCCGACTTCATGGCCGAGAACCAGCGCGAGCTGGGCCTCGTCGTTCATCAGGCCGAGGAGCTGGCGGGTGATGTAGATGTAGCCGCCCGGGACCGCGAAGGCGTTCATCACGGGCGAATTCAGCGTCGTGAAGGTATAGACGCCGGTGCCGGCGCCCTGGATGCCCGATTGGGCGGCGACCCTGCGGCCGACCGAGGTGACATAGGACGCGCGGGCGCCGCTCTCCTGACCGCCGAATTCCTGGACGACGGCGGGATGCTGCTGCGCCGCGCTCTGGGCGGCGCTGGCCGAGATCGCGCGCTGGCCGCCCTGCTTGGTCAAGCCTCCGCCGGCGCAGCCGATCGCCAGGAGCGAGGCCGACAGCGCGATGAGCGCCTTCATTTTCATGGCTGGGGTACTCCTGTTACGCGGACGAAATCGTCCGTGCTGAAACACAGGAGCGAGCGGCGGGGTTCCTGAGGCGGCGTCTCAGCCGATGGCGAGATATTTGGCGCGGCGCTCGGCGCGGAGGCGGTCGCCCGGAAGCGCGCTCAACGCCTCGAGCTCTTCCTCGAGCGCGGCGCCGACGGCGGCGACGGCTTCGGCGGGTGCGCGGTGTGCGCCGCCCACCGGCTCCCCGACGATGCGGTCGATGACCCCGAGCTGCTTCAGATCCGCGGCAGTGACTCGCATCGCCTCGGCCGCGTCGGGGGCCTTCTCGCCCGTCCGCCACAGGATCGAGGCGCAGCCTTCGGGCGAGATCACCGCGTAGACTGAATGTTCCAGCATCAGGACCCGGTTCGCCGCGGCGATCGCGATCGCGCCGCCGGAGCCGCCCTCGCCAACGATCGCGGTGACCATCGGCACGCCGAGTGCAAGGCACTGCTCCGTCGACCGGGCGATCGCCTCCGCCTGGCCCCGCTCCTCGGCCTGCACGCCTGGAAAGGCGCCGGCAGTGTCCACAAGGGTCACGACCGGCAGGCGGAATCGGTCGGCGAGCTGCATCAGGCGGATCGCCTTGCGGTAGCCCTCGGGCTTGGCCATGCCGAAATTGTGCTTGAGGCGGGTTGCGGTGTCGTCGCCTTTCTCGTGGCCGATGACCATGATCCGGCGCCCGCCCAGCTGGCCGAGGCCCCCGATGATCGCTGGGTCCTCGCCGAAGTTGCGGTCGCCGGCGAGCGGCATGAAGTCATCGACCAGCGCGGCGACATAATCCTTGTAGTGGGGCCGGTCTGGGTGACGGGCGACCTGCGTCTTCTGCCACGGCGTCAGCTTGGCGTAAGTCTCGCGCAGCAGGCGCTGGGACTTCGCCTCAAGCCGCTCGATCTCTGCATCGATGTTGATGTCGGTGCCGACCGCCGTCTCGCGCAGCTCCTCGATGCGGTTTTCGAGCTCTGCGATCGATTTTTCGAAGTCGAGGAAGGTCGGCATAAGCGGCGCGGGGGTTAAGCCGGGCGGCGGCGCGCGTCAACGCGGGCGCCGTCGGCGAGCGGGTGACGGCTGTTGACCAGTTCGACCAGCCGCCGGCTGTCGACGTGGGTATATATCTGGGTCGTGGCGATGTCCGCGTGCCCGAGGAGGAGCTGGAGGGCCCGCAGGTCCGCACCGCCTTCGAGCAGGTGGGTGGCGAAGGCGTGGCGCAGGACGTGCGGGCTGATCCGCTCCGGCGGGATGCCGGCGGCCGCGGCGAGTTCCTTGACGAGCTGGTGAAGGCGCACGCGGCTCAGATGCTTTTTGCCGGAGGGGAAGAGCCACAGGCTGTCGCGTGGAACGAGCGCCGCCCATTCCGCGACGGCGTGGCGCGCGCGGTCGGAGATCGGCACCAGCCGCTCCTTCCCGCCCTTTCCCGCCAGGATGAGGAACGGCTTGTCGGGCCGGACGCCGTGACGGGGGAGCGAGACCAGCTCGGTGGCCCGTAGCCCGGAGCCGTAGAGAAGCTCGACGAGTGCCGTCATCCGCAAAGCCGCGGCGCCCGGCTCCGCCCGCCGGCGCCGGTCGAGCTCCGCGAAGAGCGCATCGACGCCGCGGTGGTCGAGCACCTTGGGGAGCGGCCTCTCCCCCGCGGGGCGCGGCAGGGCGGCCGAAGGGTCGTCGGCGCGCAGGCCCTCGTCGTGGAGGAAAGCGAAGAAGCGGCGCAGCGCCGCCGCCTTGCGGGCGACGGTCGCACGCTTGAGCGGGAACCAGGCTTCCCCGAGCCCCTCGAGGTCGGTGCGGCCGGCGCCGGAGAGATTACCACCGAGAAGCTCCGACGCCCCCCGCAGGTCGCGCTCGTAGGCGAGGAGGGTGTTCGTGGCGGCACCCGCTTCAGCGGCCATCATCTCAAGGAAGGCTGCGATCAGCTGCCTGTCCTCGCCGGCGGCGGTCACAGCCGGGTCATCGCCTCGGCAGCGATCATCCTCGCTTCGAAATCGAGTCCCACTTCATGGAGTGCGCGGATCATCTGGTAGAAATGAGCGGGCGGGACACCGCCCCAGCCGCCGGTTTGCATGCCGACTGCGGCGAGGAGCGCGACCGTGCCCGGCTGCCGATTGCGCGCCGCCGAGGCGATCATCCCCGCCCAGCGGGTGCGCGGCGCCGTGTCCACCTCGTAAGCGGCGGAGTCCTGGAGCCGGCCGAGCCCTGCCAGCGCCGCGGCGAGCATCCGGCCGCGGTGCCCGCCGATGCGGCCGATCACGTCGTCCGCCTTGCCGGAGATGTCGACGACGGGACGGGGCGTGCCGACGGCGAGGAGCGCCCAGGCCCGGTCGCCGTCATCGCCCATCGCTTCGACGACGGGCGCCCACCGGCCGGCGCGAGCGTCGAGCCCTGCAGTGAACATCGAGGCGATGATATCGGCGGTGCGCTCGCCATAGGCATCGGACGGCGGCAGGCCGCCGGCGGCGGTGGCGGTGAGAATCAGGCGCGAGAAGCGGTCGCCCTCCCCCCACAGCCCCGACATCGCCCGCAACCGGCCATCGAGGCTCGGCGCGGCATAGGCTTGGCGAAGGCGCCCGGCGAGCGTGTCGGGGAGATCCGAGGCGTCGGTCCCGTCGGCGATGAGGCTGAACATCTCGACCAACGCCGCATGCGAGAAGACGCCGAGCGCGGCGGCGCGGAAGGCGGCGTTGACGCGGCTTTCGAGCGGCACCATCGGCGCCCGCGCCTGCCAAGCCCAGACTTGGCCGCCGGCGCGGTTCATCAGCCGGTCCGGGACGAGGAGCCCGGTGGCGCTGGCGAGGCCAAAGCGCCAGCTGTTGAGCTGGTCGACTTCGTCCCAGTTGACGCTGACGGCGCGCCGCGTGTCGGTGCCGGCGCCGATCACCTTCTCGGCGAGGACGACGTCGGCGCGGCCGGCTCCGCTGCGGCGGCGGGCCTGGTCGATGAGCTGGCTGGCGCGGGCCGCCTCGCCCTCGAGCGCCGCGCACATCGCCTCCGCGAGCGGCCAGACCGGCTCGTCCGACACCTCCTTGCCGGGGCCGACGAGGGGGCAGAGGCCGGCCGGATCGGCCGTGGCCAGCGCGACCTGGACCGCGACGGTGAACATCCGCGGGGTGAAGCGGTCGACGTCGATCGCCTGGACGAGGGCGCGGGCGGCGTCGGCCTCGCCCATGCGCAGCAGCAGCCATGCCCGCTCGGCGACCCAGTCGACCTCGTTGACCTGCGGCGGCGCGGGGATTTCCGAGAGAAGCGCGCGGCGCAGCAGGATCGACTCCCAGCGCGAGGGCAGCGGCGCGTCCAGGCGGCGCATCAGCGCGGCGAGGAAGGCGCCGTTCGCATTGCCGAAGGCGTCGTAGCCGAGGCCCCAATTCCCCGCCCTCAGCGGACCGACGACGTTGGTGGGGCGGCGCGACTCCTCCGGAATCTCGATCGGCGGCGGGAGCTGCTGCTGGGCGAGCGCCTCCAGATCCTCTTCGGCCGAATTCTGAATCGTCGGGACACCGGGCGCGGGCGAGGCGACGACGCCGGGCTCCGGCACGGCGGGCGGACTCCCTGGATCCTCGGCCGGCGGGGTCCCGGGCGCACTTCCCTCCGGCGGGGCCGGCGGCGGCGGCGCCGGCTCGCCGAAGCCGGGCGGGAGGATCGATTCCGGCTCCTCCTCCTGCCCTTGCTGTCCGGCGGCCGGAATCGCCAAGGCGAGGAAGGCCGCGCCCGAAGCGAGGAGGAGCTTAGCGCGCCAGCGCTTCATTCGTGACGTCCTGCTCGATGCGCTGCTGGGGCACTTCGGTGTCGCGGGTGCTGAGCCACACCAGGAACCCGACGAGCAGGACGACGAGAGTGATGAGGATGGCGGGAAGCGGCGACTTGCGGCGCCGCATCGGAGCGTAGGATCTGCGCATGGCGCGCCTTTTGCCCCACGATGGCGGGCGATGTATAGCCCCTGCCGCAATGGAAAGCGCCCTGCCCCGCCCGGACCGCTGCATCGTGCTCGTCGGGCTGATGGGCGCGGGCAAATCGACCGTCGGACGGCGGCTGGCGAAGCGGCTCGGCCTGCCCTTCCTCGATTCAGACGAGGAGATCGAGAAGGCGGCGGACCGCAGCATCTCTGAAATCTTCGCAAGCTTCGGCGAAGCCTGCTTCCGCGATGGCGAGCGCCGGGTGATCGCCCGGCTCGTCGGCGGACCGCCCAAGGTAATCGCGACCGGCGGCGGCGCCTTCATAGACCCGCAGACCCGAGCGTTGATCCGCGAGCGCTGCGTCGCCGTCTGGCTCGATGCGGACGTCGAGACGCTGGCCGAGCGGGTCGGCCGGCGCGACCACAGGCCGCTGCTCAAGGACAAGGATCCCGCCCAGGTGCTGCGCGACCTCGCCGCCGTCAGGAACCCGATCTACGCGGAGGCGCATATCCGCATCCGCAGCTCCTCCTGCCCGCACGAGAAAGCGGTGGACATGGTGCTGGAGGCCCTCAGGGAGCGGGAGGCGGGGCAGCGGTAGCGGGCGCGGCGGGGGCGTCGCGGTCGGCGAGCGGATTGTCGGGCCTGAACATCAGGTCCTTCATCGCGTGGAGGTCGTTGGCCGCGGTCTGGCTGTCGAGCCGCTGGCGGTCACGGTCGCGATATTCCTGCTCGACATGGGCGACCTCCTCGGCATCGATGCAGAACAGGCCGAGCGCTTCGCGACCCATCATGACAGCCGACTCGAAGACCTCCCGGATCGTGCATTTGAGGTCGAGCGCGGCCAGTTCCATCAGGTGACGGCGGTCGTAGGCGCGGACGAAGACCGCCGCCTGGGGGAAGGCTTCGAGGATCGGCTCGAACCGATGCCCGGGAAGCGCGCCGTCGATGCAGAAGAGCAGCACCTTCGCGTCGGCGGCGCCGGCCAGGCGAAGGAGGTCGAGGCGGGTGCCGTCGCCATAATAGACCTTCATGCCGAAGCTGCCGCTGACCTCGATCTGGGCAGGATTCGAATCGATCAGGGTGACGGTGACGCCCTTCGCCATCAGCATCTGCGCGACCGTCTGACCGAAGCGGCCGTAGCCGACGACGATGGCCCGCGTCGTCGGCGAATGCTCCGGCCCGTCGAGGCCGTCCCCGTCGTTGCGCGTGCTGCGCCGGTCGATCCAGTCGTTGACCATCATCAGGAACGGCGTCGAGGCCATCGAGACGGTGACGATCGCGCTGAACAGGCTCGCCGCGCCGGGCGCGATCAGCATCGCGTTTTGGGCCGCGCCGAACAGCACGAAGGCGAACTCGCCCCCCTGGCTGAGGAGGAGCCCGAGCTTCAGCGCCCGCCGCGTCTCCATGCGGAAGGCCTTGGCGATGCCGAAGAGGATCGCCGCCTTGAGCGCGATCAGCGCCATCGCCATCGCCAGGACGAACAGCGGGCGCGCCCAGATCGCGCCGAGATCCAGCATCATGCCGACTGCGACGAAGAACAGCCCGAGCAGGATCGAGCGGAAGGGATCGATGTCGGCCTCGAGCTCGTGCCGGTAGGGCGAATCGGCGAGCATGACGCCGGCGATGAAGGCGCCGAGCGCGGTCGAGAGATGGAGCGCCTCCATCACCGCCGCGCTGGCGAGGACGATGAACAGCCCCGCGACGATGAACAGCTCGCGCTCACTGATCCGGCCGACGAGGCGGAAGAGCGGGTTGATGACGAAGCGGCCGACGAGGACCAGGCCGGCGATGGCGCCGACGGTGTAGAGGGCGAGTTGCCAGCCGGGCGGCGCCATCGGATCGGCCGGCGCCCGCGACAGCGCCGCGATGATCGTGATCAGCGGCACGATTGACAGGTCCTGGAAGAGCAGGATCGAAAAGGCGCGCTCGCCCGCCGGGGTGTTGATCGAGCCGTCGGACTGCAGGCTCGGCAACACCTGCGCGGTCGAAGAGAGGGCCAGCGGCAGGCCGATGGCGAGCGAGGCGGCGAAACTGAAGCCCGTCGCCGCGTAGACGAGGGCGGCGATGGCGAGGCCGCACAGCGTCACCTGGAGGAGGCCCAGACCGAATATGTCGTTCCTGAGGCGCCAGAGGCGGTTCGGGTGGAGCTCCAGACCCACCAGGAAGAGGAGAAGGACGATGCCGAAATCGGCGATGTGCAGCATCTCCTCGCCCGCGGTAATCAGGCGGAGGCCGTGCGGGCCGATCAGCGCGCCCGCGACGAGGTAGCCGAGCACCGCGCCGAGGCCGAGCCGGCGGAAGAGCATCACGAACAGCAGCGCCGCGCCGAGGATGATCACCCCGTCCCGAAGAACGAGGGCGGTCGCTTCGGCGGCGCCGTGCTCCATCAGCCGCGCTTCGCCGCGGCCGCCGCAGCCGCTTCGGCGGCGGCCTCGAACGCGAGGAGAATCGAGCCGTGGCGAGCGGGGAACGGGCGGGCGTGGGCGAAGACTTCGAGGCCGGGCCAGGCGCCTGGGTCGTCGCGAGCGCCCGCCAGGAAGGCGGCGAGCGATTCGCTGGCCTCACTGAGCTCCTGCGCGGTGCGGCCCGGCGCGTGGGCAGCCATTAGCGAAGCCGAGGCCTGGCCAAGCGCGCAGGCCTTTACCTCCTGGCCGAGCGCGGCGACCCTCCCCTCCCCGTCCAGCACCAGGTCGACGGCGACCCGGCTGCCGCAGACGAGCGAGCTCTTCTCCACGCTGGCCTCCGGCGCCGCAAGCCGACCGAGATGGGGGATCGAGGCAGCGAGGCGCAGGATGTCGCGGCTGTAGAGGGCTGACGGCACCGGGGCGCTATAGATGGAGGTTAAAGGCAGCGCCATGCTTCTCCCCTCTCCCGGAGGGAGAGGGGTTGGGGGTGAGGGGATCGTGCATCTTCGGACAGCCGTAACCCCTCACCCCTACCCATGAAATGCCACCAAGGCTCCGTCCGGGGGACGGAGCCATGCACTTCATCCCCAGGGAGAGGGGATATCAGGCCCTCCGCCACGTGGTCCCCGTCGGCCCATCCTCCAGAACAATCCCCTCCCCCGCCAGCTCCGCGCGGATGCGGTCTGCCTCGGCGAAGTCGCGGCGCTGCTTGGCTTCGGCACGGGCGGCGACGAGGCCGTCGATGCGGCTGTCGCCGTCGCCCTGGAACCAGGCCGACCGGCTTTCGACGAGCAGGCCGAGCAGGGCCGCGGACGCCTTGAGCGTCGCCGGGTCGTCGATCGCCGAGAGGCGGGACAGCGCCAGCGGCGTGTTCAGGTCGTCGGCCAGAGCTTCGAGCACCGCCCCGTCGACCCCTCCGGCCGCGGCCTGGCCGGCAGCGCGGTAGAGGCGGTCGAGCGTCGCCTTGGACTGGCCGATCAGCCCCTCGGACCATTCCAGCGGCTGGCGGTAATGGGCGGACAGGAGCGCGAAGCGCAGTGTTTCGCCCTTGTGCCCCTGCTCCAGCAGCTCGGCGACGGTGACGACGTTGCCGAGGCTCTTCGACATCTTCTCGCTCCCCGCCATCGAGAGGAAGCCGTTGTGGACCCAGTAGCGCGCGAGGGGGGCGCCGGCGTGCGCGCAGCGGGACTGGGCGAGCTCGTTCTCATGGTGCGGAAAGATGAGGTCGAGCCCGCCGCCGTGGATGTCGATGGTGTTGCCGAGGTGGCGCTCGATCATCGCCGAGCATTCGATGTGCCAGCCGGGCCGGCCGCGGCCCCAGGGGCTGTCCCAGCCGATCACCCCCTCAGGAGAAGGCTTCCAGAGGACGAAATCGGCAGGGTCCTTCTTGTAGGCGGCGACCTCGACGCGGGCGCCGGCGATCATCGCCTCCCGGTCGCGGCGGCCGAGTGCGCCGTAATCCGGGTCGCCCGGCACGTGGAAGAGGACATGGCCTTCCGCGGCATAAGCATGGCCGCTCTCGACCAGGTGGGCGATCATCGCCACCATCTCGGCGACCGTCTCGGTCGCCTTGGGGGCGATGTCGGGCCGGCCGACGCCGAGCGCGCCCATGTCGGCGAGATAGAATTGCTCGTAGCGGTGGGTGACGACGGAGGGGTCGACCCCTTCCGCGCGCGCGGCCTCGATGATCTTGTCGTCGACGTCGGTGACGTTGCGCGCATAGACCACGCGATCCCCGCCGTAGACGTGGCGGAGCAGGCGGGAGAGGAGGTCGAACACGACCGCCGGGCGGGCATTGCCAATATGGGCTCGGCTGTAGACGGTGGGTCCGCAAACATACATCGTCACGCGTTCCGGATCGGCAGGGACGAAGGTCCGCTTCTCCCGCGCGAAGGTGTCGTGGAGGCGGATTTCGGTCATTGGTCGTTGGCGGGCGCGGCGCGGCTGGAGGGGGCCTGCCGGTACGCGGGGTCCCTGGGCGTGCCGCGGCGCCACTCGACGAAATCGACGATCGCGCGGCCGCTCGCATAGAGCAAAGGATAGGTGCGCGACTGCGCCATCCACTCCGGTCGGGGCGCGACGCGGCCGTAGATCGTGTCGTAGACGAGGTTCGCGGCAAGATAGAGAAGAGTCGCGAGGATCAGCCCCTTCAGAGCGCCGAAGCCGGCGCCGAGGATGCGGTCCAGCGGCCCGATCACCGAGCGCCTGACGCCGCCGCCGACCCGCCGCGCGACGAGCTTGCCGGCGAGGAAGGTCACTCCGAAGACGAGCGCGAAGGCAAGGACGGCCGCCCCCGCGCGCGTGCCGACGGCGCCCTCGAGCGCGCCGCTGACGGGGCCGTGGAGCAGGCGCAGGAACACGATCGCGACGATCCAGGCGGCGAGGCTCAGCACCTCGCAGACGAATCCCCGCATCGCCCCGCGCACGAGGTTCCAGCCGACGAGGAGAAGCACGATGACGTCGAGCGCGGTCATGACAATGGCGGTTAGATGGAAGGCTCAGCCGCCTCAACCCCTCTCTCCCGGGGGAGAGGGGTTTCTAATCACCGCCCCAGAAGATGATCGACCAGCTCCTGGAGGGTGCGGAACGCGGTCAAGCCCAGCGCCGCCTTTTCCCCCCGGAGGGACGCGGGCACAAGCGCCCGCTCGAAGCCCAGCTTGGCCGCTTCCTTCAGCCTCAGTCCTCCGTGGGCCACCGGACGCAGCTCGCCCGACAACGCCACCTCCCCGAACGCCACCGCCTCGGCGGGCACCGGCCGCTCCGACAGGGCGGACACCAGGGCCGCAGCGACCGCAAGATCGGCGGCGGGGTCGCTGACGCGGTAGCCGCCGGCGATGTTGAGATAGACTTCGGCGGTCGAGAAGCTGAGGCCGCAGCGCGCCTCCAGCACGGCGAGGATCATCGCCAGCCGGCCCGAATCCCAGCCGACCACGGCCCGCCGGGGCGTGGCGCCGCTGGCGAGGCGGACGGTGAGCGCCTGGATCTCCACGAGGACAGGGCGAGTGCCCTCCATGGCCGGAAAGACGACCGCCCCCGACACCGCCTCGCCACGATGGGTGAGGAACAGGGCGCTTGGGTTGCCGACCTCGTCGAGCCCGCCCTCGCCCATCGCGAAGACGCCGATCTCGTCGGTGCCGCCGAAGCGGTTCTTGGCGGCACGCAGGATCCGGTAGAGGTGGCTGCGCTCGCCTTCGAAGCTCAGCACCGTGTCGACCATGTGCTCGAGCACGCGCGGGCCCGCGATCGATCCGTCCTTGGTGACGTGGCCGACGAGGACGACGGCGGCGCCGCTCTCCTTGGCGTAGCGAATGAGCTCGCCCGCCGAGGCGCGGACCTGGCTGACGGTGCCGGGGGCGCCCTCGATCAGGTCCGAATGCATGGTCTGGATCGAATCGATGACGAGGAGGGCCGGCGGCGGCCCTTCTCCCAATGTGGTGAGGATGTCGCGGACGGAAGTGGCGGCGGCGAGGCGCACCGGTGCTGAGCCTAGGCCGAGGCGGCGGGCCCGCAGCCGGACCTGGTCGGTCGCCTCCTCGCCGGAGATGTAGGCGACGGCGAGGCCGCGCGAGGCGACGCGGGCGGCGGCCTGCAGGAGCAGGGTCGACTTGCCGATGCCGGGATCGCCGCCGATCAGGGTCGCGGAGCCGGCGACGAGGCCGCCGCCGAGCGCCCGGTCGAACTCGCGGATGCCGGTCGACATACGCTCGGGCAGCGGCACGTCCGTGTCGAGGCCGACCAGCTCGAACGACCGCCCGCCGCCGCGCAGATTGTGTCGGGCCGAGAAGGGCGTGACGACGGCGCCGGCATCCTCGACGAGCGTGTTCCATTCGGTGCAGTCCGGACACTGTCCCTGCCACCGGCTCTGGACCGAGCCGCAGGCCTGGCAGACGTAACGCTTCTTCGGCTTTGCCATGGCGGGAGGCTAACGGGATCGACGTCTCAGCGGAAGTATCTCTCCCCTCCCCCCCGGGGAGAGGGGACTTTCCGGTGATCTTGCGATCGCCAGGAAACCAACGGCGCGCCCCCGCATTCCCCCATCACGCCAGCAATGGAGAGTAACCTTGTTCATCCAGATCCACGCCGACAACCAGGTCCCCAGCGACAATGATCGCGACAGCCGGCTCGAGGAGCAGATCCGCCAGCGGCTCGCCCGCTTCGAGGGGCGGATCACCGACGTCGAAGTCCACGTCTCGGACGTCAATGGCCCGCGCGGCGGCAATGCGGACCTGCGCGCGACGGTCGAAGCGCGGGTGAACGGCATCCCGCCGGTGGCGGCGATCGACGAGGGCAATACGGTCGACCGCGCGGTGATCGGCGCTGCCAAGAAGGTGGTCCGCGCGCTCGACCACCAGCTCGGCAAGCTCGCCGACCGCAACGCCCGCTGAGGCGCGCGCGCGGTTGCCAAGCCGCGGCCTCGCCGTCATGGGGCGGCGATGATCCGCGTCGCGAGCTACAACATGCGCAAGGCGATCGGCACCGACCGGCGGCGGCGGCCGGAGCGGACGATCGAGGTGCTGAACGAGCTCGGCGCCGATGTCATCGCGCTCCAGGAGGCGGATCGCCGCTTCGGCAGCCGTTCGAGCGCAATCCCGCTCCACCTGCTCGACGAGCATAGCTGCTACAAGCCGGTGCCGTTCGAAGCGCGCGACGGCTCGATCGGCTGGCACGGCAACGCTTTGCTTGTGAAGAAGGATGTCGAGATCGTCGACAAGGAGCTGGTCCACCTTCCCTCGCTCGAGCCGCGCGGCGCCGTGATGGCCGAGCTGCGGGTGGACGGGGAGGCACTCCGCGTCGTCGGCATGCACCTCGACCTGTCGGGCCTGTGGCGGCGGCGCCAGGCGAAGACGATCCTCGACCACATCCACGCCCGCGAAGCGCCGATGCCGACCGTGCTGATGGGCGATTTGAACGAATGGAGCGTGCGCGGCGGCTGCCTTCGCGACTTCGCCCACCATTGCCGCTTCGCCGACTGCGGCCGCAGCTTCCACGTCCGCCAGCCGGTGGCGCGGCTCGATCGGATCATGGTGACCGGCCCGCTTGATATCGAGGCGTGCGGCGTCCACCAGAGCCCGACCGCACGCAAGGCTTCGGACCATTATCCGGTGTGGGCGCAGCTGAAGCGGGCTTAGCTCGCGCGACGATCAGCCCGTGCCGCCGGAATCGACGCTGGCGTTGCTCGCGGGTTCCGGCTGGGGCTGCTCCGGCGCGGGGCGGCTGTCGAGGGCGAGCCAGTCCCTGGACGGCAGGCCGTAGAGCATGTCCATCACTTCGAATTCGAGCCCGCCCGGCTGGTTGGTCGAGCTGTTCCACAAGGCGACGACGCCGGACTTCAGCGCCGGATCGAACATGATCAGCGAGCGGTAGCCCTTCACGCCGCCGCGGTGGCCGATCACCCGGTGCCCGGCATAATCGTAGATCCGCCAACCGAGGCCATAGGCGGCGGTGCGGATACGCTCCCGGAACTTGCGCATACGGCCGAGCTCGCCGGGCGTCGCCGCGCGGGCGGCCTGCACCGCCTCGAGGACGCGCGGTGAGACGACGCGCGGCTCGACACCCATCTGCGCCTGCATCCAGATGGCGAGGTCCATGATCGAGCTGTTGACCCCGCCGGCAGCGGGCACGCGGTAGTAGAATTCGGTCACGTCCACCGGCTTCGATTTCTTGCCCCCGGTGTGCGGCCGCGCCCAGCTCGCCGCCGTGACGAGCCCTTCCCGGCTCATGTTGGCGCTCTCCATGCCGAGCGGGGAGAAGATGCGCTCCCGCACCGCCTCCGGATAAGGCTTGCCGGTGATCTTGGCGACGATCTCGGACGCGGTGTCGTAGGCGACGTTCTGGTAGGCGTGGCAGCTGCCCGGCGGACAAATCGCGTTGACGCTGCCGAGCTGGGCGCGAAGCAGGCGCGGATCGATGCCGTCCTCGAGCTTTGAATCGTTGGCGTGGCTGAACAGGCCGAGCCGGTGCGAGAGGAGATCGGAAAGGGTGGCCCTGTTCTCGTTGCCCGCCGGGAGGCGCAGCGAGGTGCCGAACTTCGCCAGCGGATCGTAGAGCGAGAGCTTGTGCTCGTCCGCGAGGATCGCGACCATGTCGCCGGCGACTCCCTTCGACACCGAGGCCCAGCGGAACAGCGTGTTGACGCCGACCGGATCCTGAGTGCCCGCCGAGGTCACCCCATAGCCCTTGATGAACCGGATCTCGCCGTCCTCGACGATTCCAACCGCGAGGCCGACCATCGCCTGCTGCGCGATCAGCCGCTGCAGCCGCTCGTCGATGCGCGCGTAATCGACGCGGCTGCCGGGGGCGCGCTGGCGCTCCTCGATCGTGGCGAGCTGCTCGTTGGAAATGCCGAGCTCCGGCTCGTCCTTCCCAAGGCTCCAGCGCCAGGAGACGCTGGTGGCGAGGAAGACGATGAGGAGGAGGAGCAGCAGTCCCGCGGCAGCGGCGAGCGGCCGGGAAATCTTCCGTCTCTTCAGCTTCTTGCTCCCGCTCCGCCGATGGGCGCCGACGCGGCGCCGCGCTTCCCCGCTGCGGTGTTAGCAGATCGGAAGGGGCTGTTAAGGGCGGAGTTGGAACTTCCCGTCGCGAAGGCGGAACGGCTGGTGGCGCGGAAGGGGTGGAGGGCCGCTCAGACGGTCGAGCGGACGATCTCGAGCTTCACCTGAGCCTTGCCGGAGCGGATCATGCCGATCGTGCGAGCGGCGCCGAGCGACACGTCGATGAGGCGCGACCGGGCGAAGGGGCCGCGATCGTTGATGCGGACGATGACGCTCTTGCCGTTGGAAAGGTTCGTGACCCTCAGCTTGGTGCCGAGCGGAAGGCTGCGGTGTGCGGCGGTCAGCGCCTGCGGGTTGAAGCGCTCGCCGCTGGCGGTGCGGTTGCCGGCGAGCTCCGCGCCGTAATAGCTGGCTTCGCCCTGGCCCGCGGCTTCGTAGGAAAAGGCGTCCGGCGTTTCGACCGGTGCGACCTCGGTGGGCGCAGCCTCGACAGGCGCAGCTTCGGCGAGGGTGGAGACGGTGCGGGCAAGATCGGCAATGTTGCCGGCGGCGTGAATCTCCTGGGCCGGCGCGGAGGTGGAGAGGCCCGCAAAAGCGAAGGCCGCAAAAAGGTGCATGGCGCTTTTGCGCGTGCCGATCGTCATTTTTTCCAAAGCCCCTCAGCTCCCGATGGCCAAGGTGTACCGGGCGAGGTGCTAACGAGTCCAAACCGTTACGGCGGCGCGATGGGATTCCGGGACGAGTCGTGGGAACTTTTCGGCTCGTCTCCGATGCGAAACGGTTCACCGATGGCCGAACCGATTCGCCGCAGCTTAGGGCGTTGCGCCGCGCCACCGCGGGCCATAAGCAGGTAGATGGTGGGGCGGGAGACGAGATGCAGTTCCTGAAGACGCTGTTCTGGATCGTCCTGACGGTCATCCTCGTCCTCCTGGCGAAGGCGAACTGGGTGGATGCGACGCTGAAGCTGTGGGGCGGGCTTGAAGCGGACGTGAAGCTGCCGATCCTGCTGTTCGTCTTCTTCCTGATCGGTTTCCTGCCGACCCTGCTCATCTACCGCGCGCGGCTGTGGTCGCTGCGGCGGCGGATGGAGCCGGCGGCGCGGGCGGTCACGGTCGCCGCACCCCCCGCCGCGGGCCCGCCGGTCGCGGTCGACAATGCCGCGGGCGAGCGGGTGGCCACCGACAGCAAGGTGTGGCCGACGCCGTGAGGAGCCCTGTTTTCGTCGCCATCGACACGCCCGACCTCGAGCGCGCGAAGAGCATCGCGGCGCGGGTGCGGCACCATGTCGGCGGCATCAAGCTCGGCCTTGAATTCTTCTGCGGCAACGGCCGGCACGGCATTCGGGAGATGGCCGAGCTCGATTTGCCGATCTTCCTCGACTTGAAGCTCCACGACATTCCGAACACCGTCGGCAAGGCGATCCAGGCGCTGCGCCCGCTCGAGCCGGCGATCCTCACCGTCCACGCCGCCGGCGGGCGAGCGATGATGGAGGACGCCAAGGCGGCTGCGCCCGCGGGGACGAAGGTCATCGCCGTGAGCGTGCTCACCAGCCTCGACACGCACGACCTCGCCGCGACCGGCGTCGCCGGCGATCCGCATGCGCAGGTCGAGCGGTTGACGGCGCTGGCGCGGGAGGCGGGGCTCGACGGGGTGGTCTGCTCCGGCAACGAGGTCGCGTCGGCCAAGCGGCTGTGGCCAGACGGCTTCTTCGTCGTACCCGGCATCAGGCCCGCGACCGGCGCGGCCGGCGACCAGAAAAGGGTGATGACCCCCCGTGCCGCCCTCGACGCCGGCGCCTCGATCCTGGTCATCGGCCGCCCGATCACCCAGGCGGACAATCCCGACGAAGCCGCCCGAGCGATCGAAGCCACACTGTAACCAGGCGCTCCTCCCCGGACCCAGGGAGGAGCGCCTCCTTGCGGCCCTCAGCCGCCGCGCCTATCGCCCGGCGGAGGAGAATCCTGGACATGAGCTGGCTGAACCGGGTCCGCAACAGCATACCGTTCCTCCCCAAGAGGGAGACGCCCGACAACCTCTGGCACAAGTGCCGCAATTGCAGCGCGATGGTCTTCACTAAGGAGTGGGAGGACAATGATTCGGTCTGCCCGCGCTGCGACCATCACGGCCGCATCGGGCCGAAGGCGCGGTTCGACGGCATTTTCGACCCGGGCTATGTCGTCCTGCCGCCGCCGCAGGTGCGCGAGGATCCGCTCAAGTTCCGCGACAGCAAGCGCTACACCGACCGCCTCAAGACCGCACGGCAGCAGACGGGCGAGAGCGACGCGCTGATCAACGCGCGCGGCTCGATCGAGGGCCGGAGGGCGGTGCTCGGCGTGCAGGACTTCGCCTTCATGGGCGGCTCGATGGGCACGGCGGTGGGCGCGGCCTTCGTCGAGGGCGCGCGCGCGGCGATCGCCGACCATTGCCCCTATATCGTCTTCACCGCCGCCGGGGGCGCCCGGATGCAGGAGGGCATCCTCTCGCTGATGCAGATGCCGCGGGCGACGGTCGCCATCGCCGAGCTGAAGGAGGCGGGCCTCCCCTATATCGTCGTCCTCACCGACCCCACCACCGGCGGCGTCACCGCCTCCTACGCGATGCTCGGCGACGTCCAGATCGCAGAGCCCGGCGCGCTGATCGGCTTCGCCGGGCAGCGGGTGATCGAATCGACGATCCGCGAGAAGCTGCCCGAAGGCTTCCAGCGGGCCGAATATCTGCTCGCGCACGGCATGATCGACATGGTCGTGCACCGGAAGGACCTGCGCCGCAAGCTGGCCCAGCTGGTCGACTATCTGTCCCCGGAGAGGGCGGCGGCTTGAATTTCCCCTAGATGGACCGCGCCGTATCCGACGATCCCAGGGTCCAGTGCCAGCTGGAGCGCCTCTCGGCGCTCTCGCCCGGGGCCGACATCTTGGGGCTGGATCGGATCACCGCGCTGCTCGACCGGCTCGGCAACCCGGAACGCGACCTGCCGCCGGTCTTCCACGTCGCCGGCACCAACGGCAAGGGCTCGGTATGCGCCTTCCTGCGGGCGGCGCTGGAGGCTGCCGGGCTGGCGGTGCACGTCTATACGAGCCCCCACCTGGTCCGCTTCAACGAGCGCATCCGCATCGCCGGCGCCCTGATCGAGGACGCCCTGCTCGCCGAGTTGCTGCGCGAGACGCTCGACGCCGCCGAGGGCATCGGCCCGAGCTTCTTCGAAGCGACCACCGCGGCGGCGCTGCTCGCCTTCAGCCGCATGCCTGCGGGCGCCTGTGTCATCGAAGTGGGGCTCGGCGGGCGGCTCGATGCGACCAACGCCATCCCCGCCCCCGCCGTGTGCGGGATCGCGCAGCTCGGTCTCGACCACCAGCAGTTCCTGGGCTCGCGCCCGGAGCAGATCGCGGCGGAGAAAGCCGGCATCGTCAAGGCCGGGGTGCCGCTCGTCACCCAGCATTATCCGGACCGGCTCGCCAACCGCATCGGCGAAGCCGCGGCGGCGGTGGGGGCGCCCTGGCTTCCGCGCGGGGGCAAATGGGATTCGAGCGTCTACCAGAAGAAGCTCCACTATCGCGACGAGCAAGGGCGGCTCGAGCTCCCCCTCCCCCGCCTCGCCGGGGCCCACCAGGCCATGAACGCCGCGCTGGCGGTGGCGATGATCCGGCACCAGCGCGCGCTTGGCGTGCCCGATTCGGCGCTGCGGGCGGCGATGGGCTGGGCGGACTGGCCCGCCCGGCTGCAACGGCTCTCCTCGGGGCCGCTCCACGACCTGCTGCCGCCGGGCAGCGAATTATGGCTCGACGGCGCCCACAATCCGGCCGCGGCCCGGGCCGTGGCGGATTTCTTCCGGAGCCACGTACCACAGGAGCGGCCGTTTCACGTGGTTGCGGGGGTGCTCGTCAACAAGGACGCGGCCGGGGTGCTCAAGCCCTTCGCCAACCGGTCACCGACGGTGCACCCGGTGCCGGTGCCCGGCCATGCCCATCACCCGCCGTGCGACCTCGCTGCGGCGGCCCGCGGCGCCGGCCTCAACGCCACGCCCGCGGCCGACGTGCGCGCGGCGCTCGGCTGGATCGCCCGCCACGCGGACCGCGCGCAGCCGCCGATCGTACTGGTCATGGGGTCGCTCTACCTCGCCGGCGGGGTGCTGCGCGAGAACGGTCAGCCGCCGGGCTAGGACCTGAGCTCCGCGAGGGTGCGGGCGGCCCAGTCGTACATGTCGGCATCGCGGGCGCGCTCGAGCCGATCGAGCCGCTTCAGCCTCTTCTCCACCTCTTCGAGCGGCGCCCTCGCCTCGCGACCCCGCCCTTCGCCAAGGAGCAGCGCCGCCTCGCGGCACAAAGCCTCGCCGCCGGGCATCCGCTCCCCCAGCTCCCGGTAGAGGGCGAGCGCGCGCGCCTTCTCCCCCGAATCGTCGAGCGCGCGTGCGAGGAGCAAGCCCGCGCGGTCGTTCTCCGCCGCCGACCCGGAGGGCGGCAGCGGCTCCAGCACGCCGCGTGCCGCGTCGGGGTTGCCCGATTCGAGCAGCGCTCGGGCGAGCTTCACCTGCGTGCCGCGGTCGGAGCCCGCCGTCTTCGCAAGACCGCTGCGATAATGCCCGACCGCTTCGGACCACCGGCCGGCATCGGCCAGGGCATCGCCGAGCGCAATGTGGTTGGCCGCGGTATCCGCGACCTCCAGCGCATCGCGCGCCTGCCGCACCTCCCGCTCGGGATCGAGCTTGCGCACCGCAGCGATCCTGGCGGCGCGGACCTCCCGGCGGCCGGCATATTGCGGGAGCACTTCGAAGACGAGGTAGGCGAAGCAGCCCGGGATCGAGAGAAAGATGATCAGCGTCAGCCACATCGGGCTGCGGCTGTTGCGCACGCAATGCACGGCGCAGAGGATCTGCACGACGATCGAAAAGGCGATGACGGGCATGGGCTATCCGCCGGCGGGCTCGCCGCGCCGGGCATCGCCTTCACCCTCGGTCCCGGCGGTGCCGACCGAGGCGTCGATCAGCCCCGCTCGCATCATCACCCAGAACAGGATGATCCCGGGGAGGGCCACGACGGTGGTCAGGATGTAGAACTGGACGAAGCCGATGCGCTCGACCAGCGCGCCGGCCGTCGTGCCGGTCAGGAACCGGCCGACGATGCTCGCGGCTGCGGAGATCAAGGCATATTGCGCGGCCGTGAAGCGCAGATCGCAGAGCGCGGAGAAATAAGCCACAACGGTGACGCCGCCGATGCCGCTGGCGAAATTCTCGAAGCCCTGGGTGCCGGCCAGGCCGAGGTTCGTGTGACCCGCGGCGGCAAGCAGCGCATAGCTCGCATTCGATACGCCCATCAGGATCAGGCTGATCAGCACCGAGCGTTTCATGCCGAGCTTCGAGTACATGACCCCGCCGACGAAGATCCCGATCAGATACGCCCAGAAGCCGACTCCCACGTCCCACAGCGCGATCTCGTCGTTGGTGTAGCCGAGGTCGTCGAGAAGCAGGCGGAGCGTCAGCTGCCCGAGCGTGTCGCCGATCTTGTGCAGGAGGATGAAGAGCAGGACCAGGAAGGCGCCCTGCCGCTGGAAGAATTCGACGAAAGGCCCGTAGACGGACCGCAGCGCTGCCGCGGCGCCGCGTCGCGCCTTGGGCTCGCGATGGCGTTCCGGCTCTCCCTTCAGGAGGCCGGTGAACATCGCCGGCAGCGCGAAGCCGGCGCAGGCCAGATAGGCCGCCTCCCACCCGACCCGCGCGGCGAGGACGAGCGCCAGCGCCCCCGCCGCGACGGAGCCGATGCGCCACCCATATTGCGACATTCCCGAACCCACACCGAGCTGCCGGGGCTCGAGGATTTCGATGCGGTAGGCGTCGATGACGATGTCGAACGTCGCGCCGGCGGCGCCGACCAAAACCGCCGCATAGGCGGTCCTGAGCAGGCTCGCCGTCGGATCGACAAGCGCGAGGTTGGCGACCGCGGCGATGACCAGCAGGCCCGCCAGGATCAGCCAGGAGACGCGCTGCCCAAGCCGCCCGAGGCCGGGGATCCGAACCCCGTCCACCACCCACGCCCAGAACGGCTTCAGATTGTAGACGAGGAAGGCGAGCGTGAAGGCGGTGACGCTCTTCTTGTCGATCCCCGCCTGCGCCAGCCGGGTGGTGAGCGTCGCGCCGATCATCGCGTAGGGGAAGCCGGAGGAAATCCCGAGGAAGAAGGCGGCGACCGGTGCCGGTTCCGTGTAAGGGCGAATTCCTTCGGGAAGGCGGCTGCGCCACCCGTCCGAACGCGTCGTGCTGGCAGTGTTCATTCCGTCTTTCTAACGACGGGTCGACGGAACGGTAGCCCCTTTGCGCGGGCGCGCCGCTCAGGCCTGTTCGTAGAGGCTCAGCCCCGCCGGCATCCGCTTGACCGGCTTGCCGCTGAGCCTGCGGTCGAGCGCATCGAGCGCATTCCTGAGGACGCGGCCGGTATAGGGCTTGGCGAGGCAGCCGACGCCGAGGCTGCGTGCTTCCACCGGGCAGTTGGCGGTGACGAACAGCACCGGCACGCTTTTGGCCGCTGCCGCGCGGGCGACGTCCATGCCGTCGCCTTCGCCGTTCAGCTGGATGTCGCTGAGGACGAGGTCGACCGGCTCCTCGCCGAGCACGCGCACCGCCTCGGCGAGCGTGTCGACCGTCGCGACCACCTCGTAGCCGTCCTCCCGCAGGAGATGCTCATTGTCGAAGGCGACGAGCGGCTCGTCCTCGACGATGAGGATCCGCCGGATTGCCCTTTCACGTTTGCCGAACAACATCTATGCGCGCGTCTGCCTCCGGCGGTCGATATATGTGCGTAACGAGCGACATGCGACACGGTGCCGGGGTGCCGCCGTCGGTTGAGCGCGAATTTCCGGCTGTCCGGCTTCAGCCCTGGAGGAAGACCCTGCCCCCGCCCCCGCCCCGTTCGCCCAAGGAGCCGCAGCGCATAGCCAAGCTGCTCGCCCGCGCCGGGGTCGCCTCGCGCCGCGAGATCGAGCGGATGATCGGGGAGGGGCGGATCGCGATCGACGGCCAGGCGATCGAGAAGCCGGCGACCCTCGTCACCTCGCTGCGCGGCGTGACGGTCGACGGAAAGCCGGTGAAGGCCCCCGCCCCGGCGCGATTGTTCCGCTACCACAAGCCGGCGGGCCTGCTCACGACCGAGCGCGACCCGAAGGGACGGCCGACCATCTACGACCGGCTGCCGCGCGACCTGCCGCGGGTGATGCCGGTCGGCCGGCTCGACCTCAACACCGAGGGGCTGCTGCTGCTCACCACCGACGGCGAGCTCAAGCGGCAGCTCGAGCTTCCGTCCTCTCAGGTCCCCCGCACCTACCGCGCGCGGGCGTTCGGCGAGGTCACGCAGGACCAGCTCGAGGCGCTGATCGCGGGCGTGGAGATAGACGGTGTCCGCTACGGCTCGATCGACGCCAACCTCGAACGCCGCACCGGCCGCAACGCCTGGGTGGAGATGCGGCTCACCGAGGGCAAGAATCGCGAGGTCAGGCGCGTCCTCGAATATCTCGGCCTGCAGGTCTCCCGCCTGATCCGCCTCGCCTACGGAC